>PUNJ01000131.1 GCA_003551705.1 Chloroflexota bacterium
CGCTGCTGATGCTGAGGTCGTACTCCTCCGGCGGCAGCGCCTCGAATTCCGCCTTTATCGAATAATCGCCGTTCATGGTGATCTTCGTTTCAGCGGAGTTCACGTCCGCTATGCCCGCTGTATCGCCCGTCCAGTCCACAAACCGGTATCCTTCGTCCGGAACGGCTGCCAAATCCACCTCAGTTCCCTCAACATAACTGTAAATCCCCTCGCCGGGATCAGTGACCGACCCTCCTGCCCCGCTGCTGATGCTGAGGTCGTACTCCTCCGGCGGCAGCACTTCGAAGTTGGCCTTTATCGAATAATCGCCGTTCATGGTGATCTTGGTTTCAGCGGAGTTCACGTCCGCTATGCCCGCTGTATCGCCCGTCCAGTCCACAAACCGGTATCCTTCATCCGGACTGGCTACCAGGTTTACCTCCACTCCCTTGGCGTAGGGATATTTGCCCTCGCCGGGCACCATCACCGATCCTCCCAGACTGCTGCTGATACTGAGATGGTACTGCTCCGGCGGCAACCGCTCGAAGCTGGCTTGGATGACATAATTGGCGTTCATCATGATCGTGGTTGATGCAGCGCCGGTATCGGCTATGCTCTCCGTATCGCCGGTCCAGCCCACAAACCGGTATCCTTCATCGGCCGTGGCAACAAGACTTACTTCGGTCCCCTCGTCGTAGCTGACTTCGCCCTCCCCGGGTTGTGTGACCGCGCCTCCCGTACTGCTATGAATCTCCAATTCAAATATGGAACCTTCAAGTAGCACGAAATTGGCCATCAGGTAATAGCTGTCGTCAAGAAATATCTGGGTTGAGGCTGCCCAAACGTTGGCTACGTTTTCGATATCGCCGGTCCAATTCAAGAAGCGGTAGCCCTCGGCAGGCTCGGCTTGAAGCTCGATCAGGGATGCCGCGGGCAAAGAGAACACTCCCTGCCCCGGATTCGTAACCAGACCTCCCTCCGTGCTATATATGGTCAGCGCCTGATGGTTTGGTGGGAGAGCGGCAAAGTCAGCCCTTATAGCATAATCGCCGTCCATGGTAACCGTCGTGGACCTGGCAGCTACATCGGTGATTGCCGTTACGTCTCCGGACCATTCCACAAAGCGGTAGCCCTCACTTGGTTCGGCCAGCAGTCTCACTTCTGTTCCCTTCTCATAGACAAAGCTCCCCTCGCCGGGATTTGCGACCCTACCGCCAAACGTGCTACCGAGTTGTAACTCGTATTGGGTCTCCGCAACACCGCAGGATATCGCCAGCAACGCCATGATCAGAAGTCCCAGCATTACGGTTCTGGCCAGCAGATGTCTTGACCTTGTAGAAAGGTTTGTAGCCATGGCCCTCCTTTTGGCTTGTCCTAGATTGCCACCGATTTCATATAGAGTCCCAAAGCAGGAGTTGTGACAAACTTGTTGTATGTCCTCGTTGGGCGAATGCCAGGTTTGCCCTTCACATTTATGACTATGAAGGACTTCATGAACCGCTCCCACCACAAGAGAGGGTTCTAAGCGATGCTAGCAGAGGACTCTTAAGCCTGTGGTTAAGAAAGGTTTCAGCTTGATATAGTTCCTGTTACTTTCCTGCTAGGTGCGATCCCGGCAGAAAACAAACACAACCGTTGGAGAACGCAGCCGTTGCCAAAGAAGGAGACGGATGGATTGTCGAATAGTGAGTTACGATGCCACACTAAGCGGCGGCCGTCTATAAGAGCGAGACATCTCTTCGACAGGCTGACGGTATCGCTTACCTGCAGAAGGGGAAGTTGAGATGGTTCAAATGGCAGACTTCGTTAAGGTGCACCAGCAGGTTTCCTTCCGGGTGCATGTCGATGGTGGTGACGGAACCGCTATCGATAACAAGCTTCCACCAGTGTTCCAGCCCCAGTCCCAGCAGGTGGCATACCAGCGCCCTGATAGTGCCGCCATGGGTGACAATGAGAAGGCTCTCATCCAGAGAGCGCCCCTCCAGGCATTTCAGAAACTGCCCGACGCGGGCTGCAAGCTGGCTTATGCTTTCCCCGCCAGGCAGGGCAATGTTGCCATCCCTGGCTGTCCACCACTGGCTGCCCGGGTTCCGTTGCTTAATCTCCGCAAAGGTGAGGCCCTCATAATCACCGAAGTCCAGCTCGCGCAACTCAGCGCACTGTACCAGTTCCATATGACGATCGCCTACAATAGCCTGGGCAGTCTGTACAGCCCTTCTGAGGTCGCTACAGAAGGCCGCGTTGAAATCTTGCTCACACAATAGACCGCCCAGTGCCGCCGCTTCCTGCAAGCCGGAGGGACTGAGTTCGATGTCGCTTATCCCCTGGTAACGCCCTATCTCGTTCCACAGGGTCCGGCAATGTCTTACCAAGACAAGTCTGGGCACAACTGGACCTCCCGTATCATCTTCGGCTTACTGGGCACTTCCTCAAATACGCAAGCCACACCATGTCATACGCATGCAAGCCCTGATTTGGAGGAAACAGAAACCCCTTGCTTTGGTGGCAAGGGGTTTCTAAACAATGCATAGAGCAGTTTACTGGTTACCTGGGCAGATCAACACCCCTGGTGGCGATGATATTGCGCATCACTTCAGAGGTGCCGCCGGCTATGGTATTAAGCAGAGTTTCCCGGCAAAGGTTTTCAATCTTGCCGTCCAGCGGCGCCTTCCCGGAATCCCTCTGAAGCATCCCCAGAAGCCCGAGTATCTCCATGCCGGCTGCAGTCATTCTTTGAGACAATTCGCTCGTGAACAGCTTCGAAGCTGCGGCTTCGTAGTTGGCCACGATCCGGTTCTGCTGGAGCCAGGCGAGCCTGTAAGCAAAAAGCCTGGCGATCTCTATTTCGGTGGCAATCTGGGAGACCTTCTGCCGAACGGTGGAGTCTTGTCTCAAAGACGGCACAGTTTTTATGTACTCCACAAGCTCTTCCAAGGTCTTCTTCAGGCCGCCGACCGAAAGCACTCGTTCAAACTCCAGGGCAGTCACGGTATACAGGAAGCCCTTGTTCTTCTCGCCAACCAGGTTCTCCTTGGGGACCTTGACGTTGTCATAAAAGACCTCATTGGTCCTGATTCCGTCCAGACCCCACAGGGGAGCAACTGCAATGCCGGGACTTGACATATCGACGATGAATAACGAAATGCCCTTATGCTTTGGCACATTGGGGTCCGTCCTGACAGCGATCCAGTGGTACTGGGCGAAATGACACCTGGTATTGAATACCTTCTGTCCATTGAACAGGTAGTGGTCTTCCTTTTCCTCCGCCCTCATCTGAAGGCTGGCCAGGTCAGAACCGGCCTGAGGTTCCGTATATCCCAGGGCGAACTCAATCTTGCCTCGAGCTATGGGCAAAAGATATTTCTGCTTCTGCTCCTCGGAACCATACATCATGATAGTCGGGCCTGCCACACCGGCACCCACCACCAGTCCCTCGTTGGGAAGGGCACCGGAGTAGTTAAGTTCTTCATGCATGATGAAGCGATATATGGGAGGCAAGGCCAGGCCGCCGTATTCCTTGGGCCAGGTGGGAGTCAACCATCCGCGTGCTCCCAGCTTGCCAATGAATTCCCAGGTGTGAGGCCCCCATCCCAGTCCAGACTCGGTTTCCTCCCGCAGGCCGGAAGTAACCTCCTTTTCCAGGAAAGTCCTTACCTCTTCTCGAAAAGCCTCCTCTTCACGCGAAAAGCCAAAGTCCATCAAAATCACCTCTACGGTCGCACAGACTCACTTAGGATTCTACGAATTTCGGGAAGCAGTGTCAAAAGACCTTGGGGCTGGTACAGGGCAGACTCAACCAGGTTTGACAAGCCAGAGACCTGCTTCTAGAATCCGGATATCTGCCCACATGATCCGGAAGATTAGTAAGAAGGCCTTTCGTCCAGCCATGAATGAAGAAGACAGAGACAGGAATAGAGCCAGGCATCCGGCCACCCCCTTCAACCTCGGCACGACCCTGATAGGCTCCGATCTCATCTGCTACCCGACGATCTCGTCAACGAACACGGTCGCCAAGGAAATGGCCATGCAAGGTGCCCGTGAAGGGACAGTAGTCCTCGCCGAACAGCAGACAGAGGGAAAGGGGCGCATGGGCAGAAAGTGGTATTCATCGCCAGGCAGCAGCCTTCTGATGTCCACCGTGTTGTATCCGGAGGCTGCCTGGCTTCCCCAGGTAAATATGAGCGGCAGCCTGGCCACAGTGCGGTGTATTCGCCAGACCACCGGACTTGAATCTTCCATCAAATGGCCCAACGATGTGCTTATTCATGGGAAAAAGGTGGCAGGCGTGCTGTTCGAAAACATCTTTCAGGGCAGTCAATTGCGCGCCGCCATACTCGGCATCGGAATCAACATAACCTTTGATGTGTCGCTCAGGCCGGATATCACATACCCGACCACCAACCTCAATACAGAGTCCGGCAGAGACCTGACAGTCTGGGACCTCCTGCCATCTCTGCTGCGCCACCTGGACCAGCTATACCTCCGGATAAAGGGCGGCAGTGACATCTTTCCGGAATGGCTGGCGGCGGTGGAGACCGTTGGCAAGCAGGTCAAGGTGAGATCGGGCAACAGAATCGAAGAAGGTACCGCTGAGCGCATAAACCCCGACGGCAGCCTGGTCCTCAGGCGGCCTGATGGAACACGTGTGACCATGGTCACGGGAGAGTAGATACCGGCAATCGGACGCCACTAATTCCCGACCCGGACAGGAAAGGAGAACTATGGACGTGATGACGGCAATCAAAGAGAGAAGGAGCTGCCGGCAGTACAAGAGTGATCCGGTAAATGAAGACGACCTCAACATGATACTGGAGGCCGCCCGCTGGGCCCCTTCATGGGCCAATACGCAGTGCTGCCGGCTGGTGGTAGTGAGAAACAAGGAAGCCACGCTGCAACTGGCTGGCTGTCTCGCTGCCAACAATCCGGCTACGGCAGCCCTCAGTGAGGCACCGGTGGTCATCGTCGCCTGTGCCGAAAAGCAGAAAGCGGGATACAAGAAGGGTGAAGCCGTGACGGATAAGGGCGATTACTGGTACATGTATGACACCGCTCTGGCCATGCAGAACCTGACCCTGGCGGCTTGGGCTCTGGGACTGGGCACAGTACACATCGGCCTTTTCGATGCCGCCAAAGCGGCGTCAATATTGGGTCTGCCGCCGGAGGTAGTTTGTGTAGCCATGACGCCGGTCGGCTATCCCACCGGCGAGTTCAGGAATCCCGAACGCAAGGATCTGTCACAGGTCGTCTTTTGGGAGAAGTACGGTCAGCGTGCATGAGATCGTGGTTTTCGTCAAAATGTAACGCAGGGCTTTCGCCCTGCGTCTTTCAGATTCTATTGCACTGCGGATAGCACCGGTCGCCTTTAGCCCTGTTCCGGCGGTGCCGGATTGACATATTCAGACAGCAGAATCTTCGGGAACAGGTCCTCGAGTTCGTCCAGTTCCCAAGCACCGTGCTTTGTGTAGTCCTTGTGAATGATCTTGATTATGCGCGGTTCACAATAGATGCCTACGGTTCCACCCGCACTGCGGACGACCAGACCGTTTATATTGGCCGCGGCGTCCGAGGCCAGGTAGGCGATGACCTGGGCGATATGCTCCGGACCGGGCATGTTTACCAGCTCATTGTAGCGGGCCTCCGTGATCTCACCGGCCTCGAACTGCTTCTTGAACTTCGCCTTGACGTCGTCGTCCAGTGTCATCCTGGTGGCAGCCATGGGCACAATGCAGTTGCAGGTAACGCCAAGCCGGCCCATCTCCCGGGCCATGGTGCGGGTCAGGCTTACGATTCCACCCTTGGCCGCGCTGTAGTTGGCCTGGCCAACGCTGCCCTGCCAGGCAGCCGAAGCAATGTTGATGATGCGACCCGATTTCTGCTTCCTCATGTGTCCGGCGGCATGGCGACAGGTGTTGAATGTGCCCTTCAAATGCACGGCGATAACCGTATCCCACTCCTCTTCCGACATATTGTGGATCATGCGGTCACGCAGCACGCCGGCGCAGTTGACCAGGATGTCGACACTGCCGAAATTGTCCACGCACGACTGGACCATCTTCCCAACTGCGGCGAAGTCCGTAACCGACTCGTAGCTGGCTACCGCTTCTCCGCCCGCCTTCTTTATCTCGGCCACCACCTGGTCAGCCGGAGCGGCATCCGCCCCTTCACCACCACGTCCAGCTCCCGGATCAACGACCACAACCCTGGCTCCCTCAGCAGCAAGAGCCAGCGAGACATCCTTACCGATCCCCCGCCCTGCCCCAGTGACAATCGCATTCTTCCCCTTGAGTTTCGAACCCATATGCTTTAAATACCTCCTTTGAATGTGAGCTTGCTTATGTTTCCGCCCCTCAGCCCAAGAGCGGTGAGTATGAACGTACAATCGATTCGGGCATGCAGAAGACACCTGCCTATATGCTATGATATTTGGTCTTACCCGGTCAATTGTGGCCATGGTCAGGCAGATACTTCATTTTGCGACAGACTCCCGGCTTGGTATAATCTGGGATGCAGCCGGACCGGTCATCATCTATCCCAGGTCAGGAGAAAGAGGGCTCTGCTTATGAACGGTGTCACCCTGGCACAGTGCAAGTACTATCTGGAAACCCTGTGCGATGTGCAACCCAGCCGGCGCACCGGCTCAGCCGGCAACCGGGAAGCGACGGCTTTCTTCGCCCGCACCTTGGAAGAGTTCGGTTATGACATCGACGTCACTCCCTTCCCGTGTCTGGACTACCTTGCCGGGGCGGTATCTCTGGGCACCGATGACCGCCTTTTTGAGGTCTTCATCAGTCCGTATTCACTGGGCTGCGATATCACTGCTGAGCTTGTGCCAGTCTCAAACGTAGATGAACTCGAGAACTGCCACTGCCTGGAGAAGATACTGCTTATGAAGGGCGACATCTGCACCGAACCTCTCATGCCAAAGAACTTCGTCTTCTATAACCCCGACCACCATAAGAGGATCTACGCTTCTCTTGAGAAGAAGCAACCCGCGGCCATTATCGCTGCCACGACCCGGAATCCGGCCGTCACAGGCGCACTCTACCCTTACCCACTGATAGAGGATGGTGATTTCGATATTCCTAGCGTGTATTGCACCGGCCAGGTTGGGGAAGAGATAGCTGCATGCACCGGTCAGGATTTTCGCTTAAGGGTCGATGCCTGGCGCATACCATCCGCTGCCAGCAATGTCATCGCCCTCAAGAATGTCTCCGCGAAGAGCAAGATATCCGTCAGCGCGCACATCGATGCCTATGCCATGCCGGGAGCGCTCGATGATGCAGGCGGCACTGTGGTGCTGATGCTCCTCGCCGGGATGCTGGACAGATACGAAGGCGATATGGGGATAGAGATAATAGCATTCAATGGAGAGGACTACTACAGTGCCGCCGGTCAAATGGACTACCTGAAGCGTTACCGTGCGGACATGCCCAGGAACGAGGTGGCCATCAACATCGACGGTGTGGGGTTCACGAATGGCCGCAGTGCGTATTCATTTTATGAATGCCCAACCCGCATACAGGAGCGGGCGGCAACGGCTTTCGCCAGCTATGATGGTCTCATGCAAGGGGATGCCTGGTACCAGGGCGACCATATGGTCTTCCTACAGAACGGCGTACCGGCGATCGCCTTCACCTCCGAGAGAATTGCGGAAGTCACTGCGAACATAACGCATACCCCGAATGATACCCCTGATCTGGTGGACTGTGCCAAGCTTGTGGAAATTGCCAAGGCATTGTACGGTCTCATTGCAGAGTGGCGAAGTACGAAGCAAGGCACATAGGCAAGACCGATCTAACAAGGCCAGCACCCTCTACAACGAAGACCTAAAGCCGTAATCCTTTCCCCACCCCAATATCATGCTCATGCTGAGTTCACCTCTACTTTTGCTTCGTGCCCGAATTGACTGAGCAACAAGGAGATGCTTAAGATAGTCGTTAGGCATCTTTCCGAAGGAGTATCCATGGATCTTGGCCTAGCAGGCAGGACTGTAATTGTCACCGGGGGTGCTTCCAATATAGGCCGGGGCATCGTATTGGGCTTTGCCAGGGAAAGGGCGAATATCGTAATAGCCGACCTGGACACAGCACAGTCCCAGCGGACTGCTCTGGATGCAGAAGCACTGGGGGGATACGCAGTACCTGTCCGAGCAGATGTCTGCAACAGCAGTGAAGTCGAAGGTTTGGTACAAGAGGCACTGGACCAATTTGGACGCATAGACGTGCTGGTAAACAATGCCGCCTGGACTGTTCAGGGTGCACTGCTGCTGGAGAAACAGGAAGAGGAGATCCATCGGGAGATAAGCAACGCTTACTGGTCAGCCCTATGCTGTGCCAAGGCAGTGACTCTTCATATGATCGACCGAAAGCACGGCCGAATCATAAACCTGGGGTCGAACCTGGTACGATCAGGACAGGCCGGGGCAGTCGTACACTCAGGCAACAAAGCTGCCATTATCGGGCTTACCAGAGCGCTGGCCAAGGAAATGGGCCGGTATAACGTAACCGTCAACTGTGTCAGCCCCGGACTGGTCCTACCCGAGAAACCGGACGATGTCGGGGAGGGGAGCTACTGGCACACACTGTCCAAGGAAGTGTTCACGCCCGACTTTGTAAAGAAGACCGTCAGGGGCAACCCCATACGTCGAGCAGGTAAAGCAGAGGAGATTGCCGACATGGTGGTGTTCCTGGCTTCGGATGAGGCCTCCTTCATTACAGGACAGGTAATCGGCGTTGATGGCGGAGCCTACTTGACTGAATGATTGGGAAATGGGATCGATGGAATTTGGTCTAACAGGGAAGACCGTTATAGTCACAGGTGGCGGCTCCAACATAGGCAGGGGCATTGCCCTCGCCTTCGCCCGAGAAGGGGCAAATGTTGTCATAACATATCGTGATGAAGAACAGGCACGCCGTACCGCAGACGATATCAGATCGCTGGGTGGCTCGCCCTTTATCGTCAAGACCGACGTTTGCGAAAGGCAGTCTGTGGAGGACATGGTCGCCAGGGTACTTGATTCCACCGGCCGGATAGACGTGATGGTGAACAATGTGGGCGGAGCCAAGGAAGGCGTCCTGGTAGCCGACAAGCCGTATGAGGAGATCGAAGCGGAGATGAAGACCAATTTCTGGTCAGCCCTGTACTGCAGCAAGTCGGTAACCCCGTACATGATAGAGCGGCAGGCGGGAAGGATCATCAACGTCGGCTCTCCTGTAGCCTTGACGGGCAGGGCCGGAGGCGCCATCTACTCGGCGAGCAAGGCTGCAGTGGTCGGCTTCACCAAGTCCCTGGCCAGGGAATTGGGCAGGTATAGCATCACCGTAAACTGCGTTTGCCCGGGGTGGATTATGCCTGAAAACCCTGAGGATGCAGGACAGGGCAGCTTCTGGCACGACAAATTTCACGACGTCTTTTCTCCAGAGTACTTGCAGAAGCAGGTAAGCACCTACCCCATACAGAGGGTGGGTATCCCTCGTGACATAGCCGGCATGGTGGTGTTTCTGGCTTCCGACAGGGCCTCATATGTGACCGGCCAGGTCATCTGCACAGACGGTGGGGCCACCATTGCATGATTTGCCGCTGACAGGATGAGCAAGAAGACAAGTCGACCATTCATTCCGAAAGGAGAACCATGGATTTCAGGTATTCCGATGAAGAGCTGGCCGCTCTGAGAGAAGTACAGCAGCTTGTCCGGGAAAACATGCCGGAAGGCTGGCTGGGAATAGACCCCGGCCCTGAAGAGGAGTCCCGGGAAGACGTTCTTCCTCTGGCCATCAAGATGTGGCGCAAGCTGGGCGAAAAGGGGTTCATCGGAATCACCTTGCCCAGGGAGTATGGCGGCCAGGAGGCCTCCTTGTGGAAGGAGTCGATCATCTTGGAGGAACTGTCCTACCTGGGTTCTCCAGGCATCGATACCGCCATAGTGGAGGCCGATCTCATCCTCAAGTTCGGCACGGAAGAGCAGAAGGGCAGACTCATCCCTCCAATCCTGAGGGGAGAATCCAAGTGGGCAATAGGAATGAGCGAACCCAACGCCGGTTCAGATACCTTCAATGTGCAGTTGAGTGCGGTAGAGCAGGAGGACTGCTATATCCTCAACGGGCAGAAGATATGGTCGAGCGGGGCGCATAATGCTCACCGGGAGGTTGTCTACGCCCGGACTGCCCCCGACAAACACAGGGGCGTCAGTGTCTTTCTTGTCGATCTCTCCACCCCGGGTATCAGCATACGGCGCATATCCCAGATGACCGGCATTCCGGCCTTTTGTGAGGTATTCTTTGACAATGTCAGAATCCCCAAGGAGGACCTGCTGGGCAAGAAGAACGGCGGCCTGGAGATTCTGCTCTACGCCTTCGGCGCCGAGCGCATGACCGGTCTGTTCCAAATACACAATGCCAGGCGCTACCTGGAACATCTGATTGACTACTGCAAGAATACCACCGGTCCTAACGACCAGCCCTTGAGCAAGGACCCCCTGATCAGACAGCGACTGGCGGAGATGGCCATCGAAATCGAGGTCGGCTCAAATCTGGGGAATGAGATTACCTGGCTGGCAACGCAAGGGAAGCCCACAGTGAAGGCCAGTTCACAGGTCAAGGTGCATGGCGCCAAGGTTATTCAGGGAATGGCCAATGTCGGACAGCAGATACTGGGCCTGTATGGACCGCTGAACGAAGATTCCAAGTGGAACAAGATTGGAGGCCGCTTCAGGCATTCCTACCTGAGTTCCGTGGCCATCAGCCTTGCCGGCGGCACCAGCGAGGTTTCGAGAAACCATGTAGCCGGCAGGTTTGGCCTGGGCCTGCCCAGGCTGGATCCCTGATGCGGGGAACAACAGGAGACCATTCCCAAAACGGGGCGGGGAGATTGCGTATGCCTCTGAATCGGCCGGACGGCGGCCCTATCGACACGAAAATAAACATCCCATGATCTTTGATTCGTATGTTTATTGACTGTCTACAGGTTTAGTTGATAGATTCAGGTTCTGGCTTGGGCAAACTCGCACCCTTAAAGGCCGCGCGTCAAGATAGTATCAATATTCAGCCGCCCTGAACATAGTTTGCAGCAAGCAATGGTAAGGAAAAGCCGGAGATTCCGGAATTGAGATTTCGGCTTTTCGAATTACAATAACACAGAAGCTAAGGAGGCAAGAAGCAAAATGTCGCTAGAGAATCTGACTCTGGAAGAGCTGAAAGCAAAACGACCTGATCTTGTTACCGCCATACAGAAAGAGGCTGACGAAACCAGGGCTAAGGAATATGAGGACCTGAGTGGACCCTGGAACCCTGATCTGAGGCATGAAGACCTCTCCAAGGAATTCCTCCTTAAAATCATGAATATCTGGCAATATGCCTGGATCACGCTGAGCGGGACATGGTATGAGGAGGTCAGGAAGCGGTATGGAATGGACGTGGCCAATGAGTGCGAGCTGGCTGCCTGGGTGAACATGGGCGAGAAGGTGAATCCCAGGTATGCCAGGATGGCGAAAATCGAATTGAACACGGTCTTCGACTGCATGAAGGCCCTCCAGTTGCCTCTGGACAACATCATGAGAGGCGGACTTTTCGATGGCAGGTTTGATGTGAGAGGGCCTAACGAAATCCACGTTATCTATGACAGGTGCGTTGCGCTGGAAGGACTGGAGAGGAACTGGCCCGAGAGGATAGTGCCGCTATGTCATGGACTTGAGAAGAAAATGATAGAGGTGTACGCGCTTCATCCCAAGTTTGAGGCCGTGCCCATCAAGCTGCCCAACGGGCCTCGCGAGAACAAAGAAGATATCGCTTGTGAGTGGATATTCAGGTTGAGAGAGGACTAAATACCAACGTTAAGCACCGAGGTGGACCCGCCTGATTGCTTTCGAAGAGCAGAGCGTGGTGGCCAAGCGGAGTGAAGTCCTGCGTTTCGACATATGCTGGCTCGTGTGCATGCACGAGCCATTCTTTCTTTCAGGCAGGTGAATCGACGGGAGTGGCACGGCACCATGACAGCAAGCGGTCTCCAGGCAGGCCGTATGCCCTGAGGACTCTGGGGCTATTGCCCCTTGTCGGCGGGAATCAGCGCCTTTAATTCGTCGATTATGGCAGGCACAATCTCGAGGACGTCCCCGACCATCCCGACATCGGCCAGCTTGAATATAAGGGCATTCGGGTCCTTGTTGATGGCAGCTATGATTTTGGAATCCTTCATCCCAATGGTATGATAGGACGATCCCGATATGGCACAAGCCAGATAGAACCTGGGACTCACTCGTTTGCCGGTTTGGCCGATCTGCTTGCTGGTCGGAACATAACCGGCGTCGACCGCCATCCGCGAACCACCGGTGACACCACGAAGCAACTCCGCCAGTCTCTCAAGCATCGCAAAATTCTCCCGGTTCCCCACTCCACGCCCGCCGGCGACTATGACAGGGGCTTCCTCCAGAGTCAGGGTCTCGATATCGGCTTCAATTTGATCCACTACCTTTGGGCAGGGTGTAGAGGCGTGCAACTGCGAGACGATCCGGACCAGATCGGCTTTCTTGGGCGTCCTTGCACGCTTCATATCGAAGACACCGGGCGCCACTGTGGCAACCTGGAAACTGGACTGGGTACACAGTACTGTGGCGATGGCTTTGCCGGCAAGGACCGTCTTGCTATATTGCAGTTGTCCATCATCACTCAGGCCCAAGGTAATACAATCAGCTACCAACCCGGCTCCCAGGGCAGCTGCGGACCTTACTGCTATGTCTCTGCCCATGGGCGTATGCCCGCATAGGAGCATTCTTGGTGCTTGCTCCCTGATCAAATCGGATATGGCCTGCGAACAGCGGTCCACTGAGTCTTCAGCAGGTGGACAGGCGATCTGGTACACTCTGTCAGTCCCATATTGACCAAGCTTGTCAGTCACAAGCGGGACATTCTCTCCTGCTATGACAGTACAGAGTTCATCGCCAAGCTTGTCCGCCAACCGGCGTGCCTCGCTTAGCAATTCCAGCGTTACATCCCTGAGTTCCTGTTCCTCGTACTCCGCCAGGACCCAGATATTCTTGCCACTCGAGATCAATTCTACCAATTCAATGCACCCTCATGAAGAATATCGCCACCGGCGCGGGAACCACGCCCGGTCCCCGCGCCGGCTCCAATAATACCTATGTTCCAATGGCAAGCCAATGGTAACTACAACAAGCCGGCTAAATCGTCCTGGCTACCTTTGATGCTTCCAATGTCGCATCCGGCAGTCTGCGAACTCCATTACAGTCACCAACTCTATACACTTCCTGGAAATCATTCTTCAGGGCGTAGTAGAGTGCGTTGTCCTCTTGACCGCCGCAGCTCAGGACCACGGTGTCGACATCCTCAATGACACGGTCCTCGAGCGTAAATATGTTGGATATGACCACACTGCTACCTGTGATTTCCCTTACCTTGTGACAGGGGGTGAATGTAACACCGCCCTGGTATAACCGGGTGTACATGGCCGCCTTGGTAGGAGGATCAATGTGTACGCCGGCGCTGTACTCTTCCGTAACCACGTGAACTTCTTTGCCTTGCTGGGCCAGGAAGTCCGCTACCGTCAAGGCTTCGGTGTTCTGCTCGCCGGCGATCACTACCACATTGTCACCAGCCCCGACCTCGCCCATGAGGACCTGCCTTGTCTCCACCACATTGTCTTGGTCAACACCAGCTATCTTGGGAATGAATGGGAAGGAACCGGTGGCCACAATCACTGCATCCGGCTTCATTTCCTTCACCATTTCTGCGGTGACTACAGTATCCAGATGTACGTCCACACCAAGGAGCTTCATTTGATGAGTGTAGTACCTGGGCGCTTCCAGGAAACCATCCCTTCCGGGAG
>PUNJ01000156.1 GCA_003551705.1 Chloroflexota bacterium
CTGGCCCCCCAGGGGCCGCTCTTCATCCCCTTGAAGCTCGCGGGGAAATCGATGAACGGCTCAAGCAGGTAATCGTCCCCGGCTTCAAAGTGAAAGAGGTCTATCTTGAGCCGCTTCTCGATAGACAGAAAAAGCGGATTACTGCAGACAGGCCGGGCGATTTCTTCGAGCTCGTCGGTGAAAATTATAGCCCAGACATAAATCATGGGCCGCCTCATTTTTTGATCATGCAGGTCGCGCCAGAGGTTCTTTGTTTTTACGTGGTCCTGGCTTGCAGAGGCCGCCATGTATCGTCCGGCCAATTCGCGCAGCGTTTTTATTTCTTTCAGGTCCGTTTTCATTAGTTTCCCGCGGCTGAGCCCCTGTGCTCCCGGCACAGGGAGTGGCCGCTTCCTCTCCTTTCGGTATGGATCGGTTATAAATGCCCCGCGCTCTCCAGGCGCGTTACAGGTTGGAAGCCTGCCGGCGTTCCCGGGATTCCCTTCCCAGGGGTCCTCCTCCCGGGAACAGGCTCTTGCCCTCCCGGAGGTTTTAACCCGGGGGACGCTGCCCCTGCGGTATGACCCGGGGCTTTCGGAACACCCGGGGGCATCCCGCCCCCTCCGGATTCTGCCTGCTGCCATGAGCCTTTCCCTCTATTTTCCCCGGGCGCGCTCTGCTCGCATTTTATCTTCCCTCAAGTAATTCCGTTTGGCAACAGAAAATCACCGGAAACATGCTTTATTCACCCCGGAATTTCATCCCTCGCGGCCGGTTTTGAAAACACGCCTCCATCGATGTTTTGGTTCCGCCGCGCTGCCGTCCGCTTGACGGTGTGCAGGCTCCCTTATCCGCCGCTGAGAGAAGAATTAATGTTACAAAAAAGTTCTTTCCCGGCTATAATAAAAAAAAGGCAGGCACGAACGAGCCCCCGGCGGCGGAAACATCCGGCGTGGATCCTGCCGTGTTCCTGCCGGGGGGGGGCCGGGGGCGTACGGGATAATCGATGGTATTTACTGACAGGCTGAAAGTCAAAACGGCAAAAATTGTTTTGGCGGCGCTTGCCCCGGCCGCGCTCCTTTCGGGGTTTATAGTCCTGGGCGCCGCGGGGATGCGCCCTGCCGCCTCCTTCTACATCGACGTTCTGCTGCTCCGGGCCGCCGGGGGAGGGGGCGCCTCCTGGAGTTCCGCCGTGGAAATATCCCCGGGCATAGAGCATGCCAGGTTCTTTTCCCGTTCCCCGGGCCCGGCCGTGGTGAACGCGGTGAGGATAGATTTGAGCACTCCCGGGGTGGGGTTCTATTCCACGCCTCCCTGCGAGTCTTTCGGGACGGAAGGCGAATGGACTGATTCCGCCGGGAGAAAATGGCGTTTCACGAAAAAGACCGAGGCACGGAGGACCAGGGATTTCATGGCCGGGGCGAGGGAGGCAGGGGTCAATATGGTTGCCGCCGTCAACGCCGGCTCGGGGTGGACGCCCTTCGATTCGGGGACTCTTCCGTTCAGGCCTCCTTCCCCGGAGTGCGTGGAGCCGGCCGGGGTCCTTGTATCCTCGGGAAAGATTATCTCCCTCTTCCCCCAACCCTCCTTTATAGTCGAGCGCTCCGGCGCGGTGCGGCTTGGCTTCCCGCCCGGGGACGGGGACCTGTCCGGCATTGAAACCGCGGTGGGGGGCCGCTCCTGGTGCCTCATGGACGGGGTGCCGCAGGCGCCATGCGAGAGCGAGACGAAAGCCCCCCGCAGCGCCGTGGGTATTTCAAAGGACGGCCGATACGTTTACTTCGTCGCGGTCGACGGCAGGAGGCTGCTTAGCAGGGGTGTATCGCTCTCCGATCTCGGCGTTCTTCTTCTTGAACTCGGGGCGCACTCGGCCCTGAACATGGACGGGGGCGGATCTACGACACTGGCTGCCCGGGATCCCGGTTCCGGTTCTACCCGCGTGCTCAACACGCCTTCCGACGGTTGGTTCATGCTATCCAGGGAGAGGGAGGTCTCCTGCAGCCTGGGCGTTTACGTGGAAAATTCAAACTAGCGTACAGGGCCCTCAGGCAAAACCCGCCGCGGAGAACCCTCTTTTTTACCGGCCCCGCCGGTCATTCCAGCGCCCAGCCCGGGACCTCCCCGTCGCCGGTCTCCTCGCCCGCCGCCAGCCAGGAGAGGTTGAACCTGGCAAACTGTATCCCGTGGTAGCGGTGGTCGTCCGCCCCCTCGAAGAGCAGGTATATCATCCCCTCGGAGGGAGTCCCCGGCCTGCCTGCGTTCATGGTGGAGTAGGCGCTCGGGCCCTCGTAGACCAGCCGCTTCACCGGCCATGACCTTCCGCCGTCGAAGCTGGCCCACACGGTCATCTTCTCGCGCTCGCCCCCGCGGGTATCGGTGTTGCTGTATACCAGCACGTCGCGGTCACTCACCGGAAGCCTCGCCAGGCCGGCTCTCAGGCCGTACCCCCTGAAGTACCCGCCCCCGTCGGGGAGGACTTCCGGCATCTCGAGCTCGTTCCATGTCCTGCCGCCGTCGTAGCTCCTGGCCGTCCGGCGGAGGGTGTCCTCTATGGTAATCTCGCGGGCGCGGGAGGGATGGTGGAACCCCGCGTGGCTCCTGGAGTTGAAATAGAGCGAGCCGTCGGAGAGCTCCTCTATCGCCGACTCCTCGGTGAAGCCCTCGGGGATGAACCCGCCTACCTGCCAGGTCCGCCCCCCGTCGTCGCTGTATACCGGGCAGGCGAAGATCTTCTTTATCCCCTCCCTGTCCGAGGGATGGGCCCCGCACTTGGGCCTGAAGGTGACCGGATGGACGAGGCGGCCGCTGTGCTCGCCGTGGCGGAGGGTGATGCCGCTCTCGTTGGCGCCGTGGTGGAGCCAGTATTCCGGGACGTCTTCGCCCCTCCTGGACGTGTCGCTCCTTGTCATGAGCCCCGTCCGGTCCAGCCATCTCATAACCTCGTTGGGCTCAACCTCTATCTCCTCGTTCTCCCAGGTGCGCCCGCCGTCGGTGCTCCGCCTGAGGGTCCCCCCCTCGCCGGTATGCCTCAGCCTGATGTTCATTATGTCCCCGGTGTTCTCGTCCACCA
>PUNJ01000127.1 GCA_003551705.1 Chloroflexota bacterium
TAATTGGTGGGCGATGATGGACTCGAACCATCGACCCCAGTCTTATCAGGACTGTGCTCTAACCTACTGAGCTAATCGCCCTTGGTTACCTTAACACAGGTCATCGACCCGTCGCCTTGGGCGACTGCTCTAACATGAGTCAATCGCCGCAGCGTGCCCTAAAAGTATATGCTGATGCCAATAGGCGTGTCAACGTAGCGTATTCACTCACTTACAAGAAGGAGACGGTTCACTCAGCGAAAAATGTTACTGAGGAGGATCAGATCTTGACATCTCTGCCGCAGTATCGATATTCTTAGCCTGAATTAACTATCCTTCAGGATGAAATCTTCACAAACGGGGATCTGGCCGCGGGATGTCAACCTGGGGTGTGAACCAGGGTCCGTATCGTTGCCAGGTCTGCGTATGACACAGGGCCAGCCAGTCTTCCGGGAGGTAGGGACCGAATCGAGGCAATGGCCCACCGGCAAGCAAAGGAGGGTATCTTGACTACATTTCGTTTTCTTCATGCCGCGGACATCCATCTTGACAGCCCCCTGAAGGGACTGGCCCAGAGAAACCCCGCAGCCTCCTCAGCCACCCGGGAGGCCTTCGACAACCTGGTAAGCCAGGCCATCCATGAAAAGGTATCTTTCATGGTCATCGCCGGTGATCTGTACGACGGGGACTGGCGCGACTTTCAAACAGGGCTGTTCTTCGTCCAGCAAATGGGCCGGTGCGCCAAAGCAGGCATCCCAGCCTTCCTGCTGCACGGCAACCACGATGCAGAAAGCCAGATCACACGCAACCTGGCCCTTCCCGAAAACGTCAAGGTGTTCTCTGCGCGGAACCCGCAGACCTATGAGGTGGACCATGCCGGCGTTGTCCTTCATGGGCAAAGCTTCCAGCGAAGGGACGTCACCGATAACCTGGCGGCCGCCTATCCGGAACCCGTGCCTAACAATTTCAATATCGGTGTTCTGCATACTGCGCTGGGCGGTCTCGGCGGGCACGAAAACTATGCACCGTGCCACCTGAACGATCTTGTCTACAAGGGCTACGACTACTGGGCCCTGGGCCATGTACACCAGTCCGGTGTCCTTCACGAGCGCCCCCATGTTGTGTTCCCCGGAAACGCCCAGGGGCGCCATATCCGGGAGACAGGCCCCAAGGGTGCTTGCCTCGTTACGGTAGAGGACGGTGAGGTCAGCGGGCTATCCTGGCTTCACAGCGATGTCCTGCGGTGGGCCCAGGTCCATGTGCCCGTGGACGCTTGCCACGCCACAGGGGAGGTCGTGGACCGCATACGGGAGGCCATGGACGCTGCCATATCCGCCTCGGCTGACGGCCGCCTGATGGCCTTCCGCATAGAGTTGACGGGTCGCACCCAACTGCACGACGCCCTGTTGTCCTCGACGGAGCAGATGGAGGCTGATGTCCAGGCTGCCATGCTTGCCTATGGTGACGATGTCGCCCTTCTGGAGCGTCTTGTGGTTGCCACTGAGTCCCTGCTGGACGACGATACACTTCGCCTGCGGGAGGACATGCTGGGCGAACTGCATCGCATGCTGGGCGAGGCAGGCCAGGATGCCGCACTGCTGGGCCAGCTAGAGGGGGAGATAGGCGAGCTGGTACGCAGGCTGCCCGCCGAATTGCGTGGGGATGTCGAAGATGCCATGCTGAAAGCCGCCATTGAGAAGGACTACGGTGCCCTGATTGCCAGGGCCGGCGGCTATCTCACGGCCCGTCTCACCCAGGAGGGGAGGTAAGTCATGCGTATTTCGCGCCTCGACCTGATAAGCTACGGGTGCTTCACCGAAACGAGACTCGATCTGCCCCTTGGTGAAGCGGACCTTCATATCGTGTTCGGACCAAACGAGGCAGGGAAGTCCACCGCGCTCTCGGCCCTGGAGGACCTTCTCTTTGGCATTCCCCACAATTCGAGCCTGAATTTCCTGCATGACTACGCCAGCATGCGCGTCGGTGCCGTCCTGGAGACGGACGGCGAAAGGCTGGAGGTGCGGCGTCGCAAGGGCAACAAGGACACACTTCTCACGGCGGCGGACCTGCCCGTGCCCGTGGGGGAAGGCGCGCTTGCCCCTTTCCTGGACGGGGCGGACCGGGATTTCTTCACCAGGATGTTCAGCCTGGACCACGTACGTCTGCGCTCGGGAGGCGAGGCCATCTTGGACCCCAATAACGAAATAGGCGAAATTCTCTTTTCCGCCGGCGCCGGAATTGCCGGCCTGCGGGAGAGGCTGAAGGCTTTGGAGAAGGAGGCCGATGGTCTCTGGGCATCGCGACGTGCTGCCCACAGAAGGTACTACCAGGCAGAGGACAGGTTGAAAGCGGCGGACGGCGTGATTCGCGAGCACATGGTGAGCGCCAGGAAGTGGCTGGACCTGAAGAGGGATTGTGACTCTGCCAGGGAAAGGCTTGAAGATCTTGAGGGACAGATCACGGTCAAGGAGGCCAAGCTGCGCAAGCTGAATCGCGTCAGGCGTGTCCACCGGGACGTGCGCAAGAAGGCGGAACTGGATGCAGAAATCGCCAACCTGAGCCAGGCAAGACTGCTTCCGGAAGATGCCCGCAGGCAACTTGACACGGCGCTGCAGGACGACAACAGTGCGTCAACCCGCATCCAGACCTTCACGGAACAACTGGAGACTCTACGGGAGGAACGGGCCGAACTCAAGTGTGATGACAGGCTCCTCCTGCACGAAGTGGACATAAAACGCCTGCACGAGAGGCGCATCCAGGTACAGAAGGGAAAGGCAGACCTGCCCCAGCGGCGTAAGGAACTGGCCGATGTGGAAGAGGCTCTGCGCCGCCTGGCCTGGGAGCTTGATTGGCCGTCAGAGGATGTCGATCGGATAGCTAAGCGCATCCCGTCACGGTCCAAGGTGGCTGATCTTCGCACACTCATGGGCAAGCATGGGGGTCTCCAGTCGACGCTGGACAACGCTGAAAATGCCAGGGAAGAGGCGGACATCCGGCAGTCAGAGCTTTCCCGGCAACTTGCCGATATGGGGACGCCTGCGGA
>PUNJ01000175.1 GCA_003551705.1 Chloroflexota bacterium
CATCCTACCCTCTCCCGCTGCGGCGGGACAGGGGAAAGACCAAGTCGCCTGGCAATGATCAGGCCGTCGCCTCGGCCGGCATGCCGGTCCGTCTGCCCAGGACACGCCTCAACCTGGCCCGGTTGTAGCGCTGGGTTATGATGCAGGGCAGGTTGGCCGCCAGCGCATAGGCCACCATCACCACCCCGGCCCACCACGGGTTCCACACGAAGAATAACGGGGCGAACACCATTATGGTCCAGTGCACCAGCTCCGCCCGGCACGTCTCCCGGACGAAACTCTCCAGATACCCGTTATCAACCCCCTTCAGGCACTTCTTGGCGAACCCCCGCTTGAACACCACCGCCCCATCAGGCAGCCTGCCCTTCCACCTCCGGACGCCAAACACCCTCTCATACAACCTGCCGTCCCTCTCCCATCCCCGCCGCCGGTACAGCCAGACGGCGTCATCGAAGGACCCCAGCGGGACCCGTGTCATGCCATAGGGCACGCTCAGGTGGACCGCCAACCAGACGGCGATATTGATGAGAATCACGTGCAATGACGACAGTTCCAACAGCATTATCTGTCCGCCCGATACCTCAAGTCTATACGCCTGCCCTTCCAGCGGACGCTTCTCGACACAAAGATGCGCACGTAGGAATAGGCGAACACCGCAATGAAGAAGAACAGGGGGACGGGATACAGCAGCGCCGTCCAGACCCTGAAGTTGCCTATGCGCCGCAACATCCAGTACACCTGAGCCGCGTACAGTGCATACATGCCGCCCCACAGAGCGGCCTCGGTGTTTTGGCCTGCCGCCAGCGCATCCACGGTGCCCCCGGCGGCGGCGATGCCCCCTGCTATCCAGACCACGATCATCACCAGCAGCAGAGGCGGGGTCCGTGCCGCTCCCAGGGCAAACCCCTTGCTCCAGCCGTTGATGAGGTCCCTGAGGCCGTGAGGATACATCCGAAATGAAATCGTACCCCTGCCTGCCAGGCAATGGACCGCCAGCCCCTTCTTCCGGAGCGCCGACCCCAGGGCCACGTCTTCCAGGACCTCGCCCTTGACTATCTCATGGCCGCCGGAGTTGACATAATCCTGCCTGCTCATGACCACCGCGGGGCCGAAAAGACCCATGGGCTTGATGCGGTCGCCCAGGACCGTGAAGGCCCCGGTAGCGGCCATCATGACCAGGTTAAAGAAGGCGGAGAGTTCTTCGTAGGGGCGCACCGTGCGGTGATAAGGCTGGACGGAGAGAACGCCGCCCCGGGCCAGGTAGGCGTCCACGATGCGCTGCAGGCCGTCCCTGTCGAGGGTGGTGTCGGCATCGAGGAAGACCAGGACCTCGCCGGATGCCGCCCGGGCCCCCTGGTAGCAGGCCCATGACTTGCCCAGCCAGCCGGCGGGCGCCGGGAGGGAGGCCAGGACCTTGACCCCGCTCCTCTCGGCAACGGCCCCGGTGCCGTCTTCGGAGTGGTCGTTTACCACGATCACCTCGTCCTGGGGCATGAGTTGGCCCTGGAGGGAGCGCAGCAGGTTGGGGAGGACGCCTTCCTCGTTGCGGGCGGGGATGATGATGGAGATGGGCGGGCGAGGGGGGCTGCGGGGAACGCTGCCGCGGCAGAAGGGTATGCGGAACAGGACGATGAACCCCAGCACCCAGAACAGGGCGTGGACCATGAAGTAGACTGACAGGAGTTCGATGTGCATGGTCGTGTTGAGGCTATATTCTACTGCCAAGCCGGTTATGCATCAACGGTTGGACTGCGTAATTCAAGAATAGCCGCGTTTCGGAGTATTTGGACAACTACCTAAGTCTGGATTTGCGGGAACGGCTGTCCACATATTGCTGGAGCCGCTCACGCGTGGTCACCCACTGGCCGCCGAGCCGCCGGAACCCGGCGTAGGATACGCAGCACCGGGCCGCCCGCCTTCATCTACTCCTCCAGCTTGATCTCCCACTGGCAGGCGATATCCTCGTAGCTTTCCCGGGGCGGCAGCTTAAGCGGTGTAAGCTGTATTCTGGGGTTAATCAACTGTTTGGCCAGCACCGCTTTCTCCAAGACGTGGCAGGTGTAATGGATCATCTCGGGAGCCCGGCGCTCGTTGGCCAGCAGCCCGCGGCATTGGACCACGGTCATGATGAGATGGTTATCGTCTTTGAATTCGTATTCGGTGGGAAACAGCCCGCCTATGTTGTTGTCGGGCCCCAGTTGCAGGCCCTTCATGGCCTCCCGCACCGTAGTGGGCTGGTAGCCGGCCACCCGGGGATAGTGAGGATAGACGCGCTCGCTGTACCGGACCATGGCATCAAAGTTGCAATCGTTGGCAGTCCCGGGTCCGCATTTTTCTTTTACCACCTCGAACCAGGCCCCGTTCATGTGAAGCCAGGCGAATTGCCACAGGGTCATCAATTTGAGGAGGAGTTCCTTGGAGAAGTCGGCAAAGGTCAGGTCGGGGTTAAACGGGCCGCTGTAGTCGTCCATCTCTGTCATCATGCACCCCCAGGTCTACCTTCCAATGGGGCGATCATGTTCCGCAACCAGTCGACGCGCCGTACCGCCATGCAGGACCCTGGCTCTTCACGACCCCGAGCGAGGTCGCTAGGCGGAACTGCGTGCAGGCAGCGCCTCTCCTGCGGATGCACCCCCGGCCGGTGTCCTGCCATTATGACTGCTCGCGGAAGGCGCCGTCAACGTGGGGGGTGCGACGTGCTGCCGCCACGCCATGTGCCTGGTCAATGGTAGAGTGTGACGTGCTGCCGCCGATGCCACCCTACCCGGCTGCCGCCGCGCCATGCGCCTGGTAAACGGTGAGTTTCGCTCGGAATGTGGCTGCCGGGCGCATGGCATTTCGCGTGCTCCTCGCTCACCTATTCTTTGTCCGCAGGTTGGAAACCTGCTCTACTATACCTTCCCCGCGGAAGCGGGGACCCAGTATGGGGTGGCGTGGTGGGGACTCAGTACTCAGCACTCAGTACTCAGTACTCAGTTTGCAAACCTGCTCTACTATACCTTCCC
>PUNJ01000073.1 GCA_003551705.1 Chloroflexota bacterium
CAGACCATTTGGATAGGCGACAGGCAGGCCATTCAGCTCCCAGCATGGCCTCTATTGGAAACATGCCCGTAAGCTGCTGACAGGCAAGAGCAGGTTCAAGCGTGTACCGGAGGACGGTTGATTACTGGGCACTTTCCTGCAGGGTTGAAACGCATAAAGCAAGGCACCGCACACACCTCTGTGGTCTGCTCCTGACACTGCCTGCGAGCATGCTTGCCTATCTTGCCAAAGCGGGCAGGAGGATGGTCTCTGCCTCTGTCTGACCTCGCTCGGTCTCCACCCACAAGCGTGTGCCGTCTGTAGTGAAGGTGATACAGCCGTGATGGTCTGTCCTGTAGACAAGCATGCCTTCCAGCCTCTCCAAGACAGCCTGGTGAGGATGGCCGAAGGGGTTGTCAGCCCCTGCCGATATCACCGCGACATGGGCCCCCACAGCGGCCAGGAAGTGCTCGCCGGCCGAGGTATCGCTGCCGTGATGCGGGACCTTCAACACGATGCTGCCCACCCTGGCCCCGGAGAAGAGAATCGCCCGCTCAGCATCCTTGCATATGTCGCCGGTCAACAGAAAGCTGATATCCTCCCACCACAAACGCACCACCACTGAGTTGCTGTTCAGGAAGGACTCCGTACCCTCCAGCATGCGCTCCTGGGGATGAATGACTTCGAGCAGCACGCCGTCTCCCAAGTCTATCACCATCCCAGCCCGTGCATACACAGGCTCGATGCCTTTTTCATCGAGCAGCCTTATCCACTCCCGGTACGTGACTGTCTCCGTCTCCAGCTCGGCCTCGAGCACATAGTCGACCCTGTAACGCTGCAGGACTTCGATCAGCCCCAGCATGTGATCGTTCTCCGGATGGGTAAGGATAACCATATCCAGGCTCCTGTCCCAGAAAGGCATGTGTTTCCCCAGGGCAAGGCTTATCGCCGCCATGTCGGGACCTCCATCGATGAGCACCTGCCGGCCCGACGGGCTTTGAATCAGAAGGGCGTCGCCTTGACCGATGTCCAGAAACGTCACGGTGAGATGCCTCTCAGGCGTCGACGCCACCGCGGTCCACACCAGTACCAGCGACACCAGAAGGGGCACGATCAGCCGCTTGGGCGGCGGACTTCGAGTCATATTCCTCAACCTGCCCGCAAGGGCACCAACCTTTTCCCCCATACCCGCCGGACAAAGCCTGGCCAGGACCCGGTGATTGATGGCAAGGCCCAGCAACGCGTAGTACGCCCAAACCCCGGCAGCGGCCGGCGAAAACCCCACGGCGGCAAAGGATGGAGAGCCAAAGGTCTCCGCAGTCTTGATTATTCCCCCAAGAAAGAGCCATGCAAACCACCCCGATGCCGCCCCAAGGGGTGCCGCCAACAGTCCCCCCACAGCCGTGAACAACGACATGACTATGGCCGCCGGCAGCAACAGCACCGATACAAAAGAAGCCGGAATGCCCACCAGGGACACGTGCCCGAAGTAGTAGGCGATCAGCGGGTACACGGCAAGGCTGGCCGATATGCCTACAGCCAACATCTGGGCCATGGGACGAACAGCCTCATGCCACCAGGTGTGCTCGTACTTGATCCCTATCCGCCTGTCCCACAGTGCCATTAGCCGGGGACTTATTACTATCACACCCGAAACCGCGGCGAAGCTCATCTGGAAGGAAACGCTCCACAAAAGAGCAGGGTCCAGTGCAGTCATTACAGCCGCCGCCATCAGTACCGCCGGAATGGCCAGTCCCGGGCGGCCCACCAACTGGCTGGCCAGGAATATGCTGAACATGATTCCCGCACGAACCGACGGAGGTCTCATGCCGCTCAGGGCCACGTACAGCCAGATCACGCTCAGGGCGCTGAACAGGTAGTATGGGCGGTGGCGACCAAGCAAAAAGCCGGCTGCAGCCATGACCATGCCCCCCAGGATGGCCACATGCAGGCCGGAAATGGCCATGATATGGGTGGTCCCGGAGGCACTGAAACTGGCCATCAACTCCGGTGATATGCCGGCACGCATCCCGACCAGCAGGGCACGAGACAGACCAGCCTGCGGTTCGCTCAGAGACGAGTCCAGCGACTTCGCCAGGCGGCCCCGGAACTCATGCAGCCAGCCCCGCTGCACAGCGTCGACCCGCCGGGGAAAGTTCATTACCCCGCTGTATCCCTGCTGCTCCAGCCGAAGACCATATTCGGCGTCCTTTATGGCGCCAATCGCCTGGAGTTCGCCACGGAACTGTACACCGTCTCCCTGAGCCAGAAGGGGAAACGCCCCCGTCAGTACCAGCACCCTGCCGGAAACCTTCTCCCACCCCGTCCCTGTCTCCACTTCCTTGACAGCCAGGCTCAAACGGCAAAGACCGCCGCTTATGGATGGTTCCCTGTCGATTTCCCCGCGGACATGGACGGCCTCGTAGTTGACGTATTGTTGAAGAGTCGAGTCGCCGTCCCGGACCTGTGCCAGTGCCATGGCGCCGCCGGCAAGCACAAGGCATACCGCCACCCAGGCCAATATTCGAAGCCTGCGACCGGCCACCGCGGCCAGCAGTCCCGCGGTCGCCACCAGGCCAAGAGCGTACAGCGGAGGGCTGAACAGAGCACTAAGGTAAATGCCGGCAATCCATGCCAGGCTCGTGATGCTCAGCTTCACAGGCTATTCCCCAGGCCGGTAGCCATCATCCCAACCTTAATCGATGACGGTAATCTGGTCCCTGACGTTCTCGAGGGTGATGGGCCCTATGCCGGGAACCCTGGTCAGATCGTCTACGGAGTGGAATAAGCCGTGTTCTGTGCGGTAATCGACGATGGCCTGGGCCTTCACAGGCCCTATCCCGGTCAGGGTCTGCAGCTTGGCCACCGAAGCAGTGTTTATATTGATTTTGGACGGTCCGGTGATAACCTCGTCTTCTTCAATGGGCAGAGGATCCTCCCCGGAGGCAAGCACCCTGACCCTGACCTTAACTGTATCGTCGTCATTTACCAACAATCCGCCAGCCTGCC
>PUNJ01000035.1 GCA_003551705.1 Chloroflexota bacterium
AGAGAAGATCGCGCACTTCTTTCCCCCCCAGTCCTTCCCGGGTCCCGTAGTGGCGGAAGCTTGCCCCATCGTAGACAGTGACTCCGCTCTGATGGCCGAACACTGTGTAATCGGTATCGAATCCTTCAGCCTCGGCGATCACGTTGATCCGATTCGGCAGGGACAGCCGCTCGTTGTCCCACGGGGGGAAGACGTTCTGCGAGCCGGCGAGCACCACCGCATAATCCCAGCCACCAAGGCCCCCCGACAACCGCAGGCCGCCCACGGTATGCGTGTTGGGCATGGTGGGGCTCTCCGGGCGGGGTCGGCCCAAGTCGGCCGCCCGGGCCAGAAGGCCTTCCAGATTGTCCGAACCGGGAACGGAGAAGGTAAACGCGACCGTGCCCCGCTCGTACTCGGTGGGCACCCCGAGGCCTCCCCGCTGGCGCTCGAACTCCACCCGCAGTTCCTGGTCGGCGCCTAGCGTAGTGAACAGGATCAGCATCCCTACCTCGTAGTCGATCGAGTAGTCGGTGCCTCGCCGCAGGCGCTCGCCGTCGACGAACCCCCGCTCCGAGCCGGGGATCACCGACAACCCAAGCTGGAACACGTTTCCCTCGCGCTTGTAGTCAAACCGCGCCCGGAGACCCGCGTTCTCTTGGAAGAACCCGTCCGGGAAATCTAGGCGCACGACGCCCCGCTCGGGGAACAGCTTCCAGTCGTAGCCCGCAAGCGCCGGATCGTCGATGGGGCGGAAACGCTGCTGGCCGGGGCGGAGCACGGATAGCTCAAGGCTTTCTTCGATCACATCCCGTTGGCCGAGGGAGATGTACCGTTTGCGCTCGGCATCAGCGAACCGGTAGCGCTCCTCGTCCACCTCCAGGTGCGCGTAGCCCAGAAGACCATCCAGGAACTCCTCCTCCAGATCCGAGCCTTCCACGAACGGATAGCGCTTGCGGTCCTCGTCGGACAGGCCCTCCCTGGTGTTGTAGTCGCTGATCGCATCACGTATCCGCCGCCGCAGGAGCACCTGTGGCGTGTTCCTAAGGAGCAACACGTCCCCATCATCGTCCAGGATCCAAAACGCCCCGCTGGCGAGCGCCCTGCGCGGGGCGGCGCGGAACCCCTCGACCAGGTACTCCAGGTTGTACCGGCGGAGGAAGCCATCCAACCCCTCGTCCACGCGGAAGGCGAGCTCAACTTCGGAGAACCCTTCCACATAGGGCACACGCAGTTCGTAGTAATACAGCCCGAGGACCGAATCGCTGTACGGAGCCGGATCGCGCGGCTCCTTGGGGTCCATATAGGAGAAAACTCTCTCGGAGGTGGAGATCTCCCCGCGGAAGGTCTTCGTCTCGGAGACCCCCTGCTCCCGGGCGAACATGCCGCTCATGGTGTACTCGTCGCTCGTGTAGGCAAGCTGCGCCCCGAGGAACTGCTTGCTCAACATCCCCAGCTCCGCGTCGCCGGTCGTAAGGTCCCCCAGGACGCCCGACCACGGCGGGCGGTCCAGCCGGATTACCAGGTCCTGAAACGCAGCTCCTTTGGAGTCATCGAAGCTCGCCTCCAAGGTAAGGAACCCCAGGGCGGTGCCCTTGATGTCGGCTCGCAGCGATTGGTCGAGCGTGGGCACCCCGGGGGACAGTCCTACGCCCCGCAGCGCCTCGGGGGAACCAAAGCCCAGCCGAAGCCCGAACGATTGCCGGCCGCTTATCTCCAAGGTGAAATCGTCGGTTTCGACTACGCCTTCTCCCTCGTCCGGCTCGTCCTCGTCCAAGGGTTCGGAATCAAGGTCGGCGGCATCAAGGGCATCGTCCGCGGGCTCCTCGCCGAGCCCGGCTTCAGTCGCGTCCTCCGAGCTGGCCTCAAGCTCCGAGGATCCCGCCAGGAGCTGCGCAGGATGTTGTTCCCCGAAAGCCTCTCCCCACATCGTCCCACAAACCACTAGCCACACACCAACGATCAATCCCACACCTGCAGCGAGTTTCTTCCACATGGCTACCTCTTTTCACCACCAATGCTTAGGCATGAACCAGCGCAAGCGAAGCTTGGGGCAATCGCCTCCCGCAGTCAAGGGCAGCCGTTCTGAAGCGGTGGACGTTGTGTGCAGTCTGGGTGTGTGTAGGATGTACGTACAATGAGAAGGTGTGTGCTTTTTAGACATGCAGTGGCCCTAGTTGTCCCGGCCGCGCTGCTTCTCTCGGCTGGCTGCGGCCTGTGGGAGGAGCGGCCCGTTCCGCCCGAAGCCCCTGTCGACGTGCGGGCCAGCCAGGGCGAATACCCCGAGCAGATCGTGGTCGTCTGGCGCGAAGTGGAGCGGGCCGATGAGTACCGGCTCCTGCGGGCAAGGGGCAACGATGACTACGAACCGGTGGGCGATCCGGTAGGAGAGCCGCTGTATCGGGATACCGACGCCACGACCGGAAGCTTCTGGTACAAGGTGCTCGCATGCGGCCCGGGCGGTTGCAGCGCTGAATCAGAGGCCACAACCGGCTCTGCTGGCTCTGAAGGTCCCACTCCTCCCCTGCCCCCCACAGGCGTAAGGGCAACAGGCGGCGAGTATCGCGACAGTATCAGGATTAACTGGAACCCAGCCGCCGAAGCTGAAGGGTACATCATCCACCGCGCCGAACAAGCCGCCGGCCCATACGAGGAAATCGCTCTGGTTGAATTCACCAACTACCGAGACGAAGCGATCGATACGGACGTGGTGTACTGGTACCGCGTGCAAAGCCGAGATCAAGCAGGACGCAAGAGCATGCTCTCAGCGTTCGCTCGCGGCTGGGCTCATTAGTTGATAAGGGGACAGGCCCCTTATAGAGCTAGGGGGAGACTGTCCCCATCTAGCTGACTGTCCTCACCTAGTGTCGCGTCCGGTATTTGCCATGCACTAACCTCTCCCCGCCTGCTGCACTGCCAAAGCCTCTCTGGCACGATGAATCTTCCGCAGGATGTCCTCCCCCTTGGCCTTCCATGTGTAGCGCTTGGGGTTCAGGTTCCG
>PUNJ01000134.1 GCA_003551705.1 Chloroflexota bacterium
ATGCTAAGCGGATAATCAAAATCTTCGCCATTATGTGCTTTTACGGAAGAGACAATAACCATGGCCAGCCAGAAGAACACAAATCCCAAGGCCAGGAGTATGGCAATTGGGATGCCAAAACTGGTAATAGCGAAAATAGCCACAAGAACAAAAACAACCAGGGTATAAATAATTATACTGATCTGGAAATTTAATGCCTTTTTGCCCTGCCGGTCAATCCAGGCCGACTGGTCTTTTTTCAGCAGCCAGACCACCAGGGGACCAATGATATTGCCAAAAGAGGGCACTACAAACAAAACCAGGGCGGCCAGGTGAACGAGCATGCCGAAGGTTCTTTCTTCTTGAGTTAAGTTTGTATCTTGAGCCATAAAAAACAAGCCTCCTTGAATTACTTGCAGAACCTGTCCAGAGCTGCACTTACAGTAACAAAGATTGTTTCGCATGCAAAGGACAAATAAAGACACAGAATGATTGCTTATTACTCACTGCTTTGGTTGTACCGATCATATAAAACCAATTGACAAAGGTCAATTATACTTTAATCAAAATACTGGGGCTTGGTTTCCAGGTATTCTTTCAAGGTCTTACCGGATTCTTTCCACTCAACCGCAGCGTCAACCCCAATATACCGGTAATGCCATGGTTCAAAGACATATCCGGTAATATGCTCTTTGCCTTCGGGATAGCTCAAGGCAAAGCCAAAGATATGCGCATTTTCAGCCAGCCAATGCCCCTGCTCTGTATCCGCAAAATCAGCTGTCAAATCAAAAGGTGTTCCCCCGAAGTCCACTGCAGTTCCAAGCTGATGTTCTGATTGGCCCGGCCGGGCGCTGAACCTGTTGGCCGCTTCTTCGCCGTGAGTGTCGGCATAACTCTGGAAAAGCACTGCTTGATAATCATAACTGCGGTAAGCGGAAAGTATATGCGGGGTGACGCCGTCTTCTTTCGCAGCATGCCAGAGTTTAATCAAATGATCAAGCGCTTCTTTACGCAATTTCATGTCTCTGGATGGATACATGTAATCAGGAACAGCTTTGAGATCATCCGGCTGGTAATCGCTCCGCAAAGTGGTCTCCTTGGTGACCAGGGCCAAAAGGTAATCCCCGTCGGCAATTACTTTTAATTCATCTCTATTCACAATACCGGGCCGTTGTATCGAAGGTGCCTCAGCTGCTTTATCTGCTTCGGGAAGGGGCTTCAGTTTACCGGGACTTGCCTCAGAGAATTTTTCACCTGAAGGCTCTCCGTCCGGTTCGGAAAATACTTTTACTGTTTCACGGTCAGCCTTATCTGCTGCCGATTCCCCCGGTTCATCCTCCGTAACAAACGCACATCCAGTAATTGCAAAGACCCATAATATGATAGCAGCAATGATCATCCACCGCATTGAAAATAACACTTTGTTTTGCAGATCAATACCTCCCGTTAAAGGCAAGAATTTTATTTGTTGAATATCTTTTCCACCTTTTCAACAACCGCCGTGACGGTCATTCCCCGCTTTTCCATTACCAGTTGTCCCGGAGCCGAAGCCCCATAGTCATCCAGGCCGATCACCGCACCCCTGCTGCCGGTAAAGCTTTCCCAGCCCATGGGCAAAGCCGCTTCAACAACGATCCTGACCTCAACATCCGCCGGAAGCACCTCTTCACGGTAGCGTTCGTCCTGGACCAGGAAGAGTTCCCGGCTGACCATGCTGACCACGCGTACACGATATCCCTTCTTCTGGAGGGCTTCTTTGGTTTTTATGACCAGGCTTAGTTCCGAGCCGCTTGCGATGAGAATCAAATCAGGGCTTTCTCCTTCTTCCCGGCTTATAATATAGCCGCCCCGAAGAGCCCCTTCACCGGTGCCCTCAAGCTGAGGCAGTTTCTGGCGGGAAAGAATTAGCGCCGAAGGCCCACAGCGGCGCTGAAGTATATGCAGCCAGGCAGCTGCTGTTTCTGTACCGTCCGCCGGCCTGAGTACCTGCATATTGGGAATGGAGCGTAGATTTGAAAGCTGCTCGATTGGCTGGTGGGTGGGCCCGTCTTCACCTACGGCCACACTGTCATGAGTATAAACAAAGGCCACTGGCAAACCCATAATTGCCGCAAGGCGCACGGCCGGCTTCATGTAGTCAAAAAATACCAGGAAAGTTGAACCAAACGGGCGCAAACCACCGTGCAGGGCGATACCGGATAAACAGGCGGCCATGGCGTGTTCGCGAATACCAAAGTGGATATTGCAGCCGGAGGAATTGTCAGCCTGGAAATCGCCCCGCTCTTTAAGATAAGTTTTAGTCGAAGCATTAAGATCGGCGGAGCCACCGATCATATTGGGCAGGTACTCGGAGATCACCTGCAGTACTTTACCCGAGGAAGAGCGGGTCGCATCCGCTTTATCGCCAAAATCCCACAGGCGGGAGTCTTTGGCCAGGTCCTCCGGGACCCGCGCGGAAAACCAGGCGTTCCACTTTTCTGCCAGGTCCGGATATTCCCGGCAATAATCCTCAAAAAGCGCGTCCCATTCACTTTTTCTGGCGGTGAGCGTCTCTTTGAGACCGGCAAAGTGCTCATAGACTTCAGCAGGCACATAAAAATCGGGCTCGAGCGGCCAGCCCAGGTTCTTCTTGGTTAGAGCAACTTCCTCTTCGCCAAGAGGGGCACCGTGTACCCCTGCTGTGCCTTGTTTGTTCGGCGAACCATAGCCAATTACAGTGCTGACCTTAAGCAGGCTGGGTCGATTTGCTTCTTCCCTGGCTTCGGCAATTGCTTCTTCCAAAAGTTCAATCCGGTTGCCGTCCGCAATATGCAGCACCTGCCAGCCGTAAGCTTCGAAGCGGCGGCCTACATCCTCGGAAAAAGTAAGATCGGTGCTTCCGTCAATGGTAATTTTATTGTCATCGTAAAGGCAGATCAATTTATCAAGCTTAAGATGGCCGGCCAGGGAGGCGGCTTCGGAAGTGATCCCTTCCATCATGCATCCGTCGCTGGAAAAAA
>PUNJ01000212.1 GCA_003551705.1 Chloroflexota bacterium
CGTTATGTCAACACCGATGCGGGCTTCATCCTCAATAACCCCTTTGATCTCTCCACCCTGCATGCGCCCGAAGGACACTACCAGGTCCTCAAGAAGCTGGCGGAGCACGAGGGCTTCGACATGGTCGTGGGCCAGGTCAGCGTGAACAATTCCGGCTGGCCCCACAGGGACTTCGGCTTGACCGTGTGGCCCGACTCCTTTGCAGATGCTTCCATCAGGGTGCATGGAGAAACCGGCAAACCCATAGTGGTGGTCATACACTCCGTACTGTCCAATTGGGACTCGGAGAGGGCTGTGGGACTGGAGGAGAAATGCTGTGCCGCAGGACTGCCGGTGTTCCGGTCCATCGAAGGCGCCGCCAGGGCAATGGGACGGTTTGTGGACTGGCACGTGCGGCGTGGTGCATCACTGTAGCCTTTGACCGCACCCTGCCCAGGACTGGGTGCTGAGTGCTGAGTACTGAGTACTGAGTACTGAGTGCTGAGTACTGAGGCCCCCCGCCCCTCCGCATGGGTGCAACCCACCCAGCTGAGTGCTGAGTACTGAGTGCTGAGTACTGAGTACTGAGGCCCCGCCTCCCTTCCGGACGAGTCCAGCCCACCTCCCTTCCGTATGGGTGCAAGCCACCCAAACGCCGTAGGGCAGGTTTGTAACCTGCCTGGCCTCAGGCTCAGCACCCCTGACTAACGCCATCGAGGGCGTTGCTCCCTGGACCCCGGCTTTCCACGCTGTGTAGCGATCAATTGTCTTACCACGCCACCCCGGCGCAGGTCCAAGATCCGCCTCTGGAGGACCGGGGTCCAGGAAACGTATGCCGTCTGAGGCCTGAGGCCCAGCACCCTGCCCAGGACTGAGCACTGAGTGCTGAGTGCTGAGTACTGAGTGCTGAGGCCCCGCCTCCCCTCCGCATGGGTGCAGCCCACCCAGCTGAGTACTGAGTACTGAGTACTGAGGCCCCCCGCCCCTCCGCCCTCCTTCAGCCCCGCCCAACCCCCCGTAGGGCAGGTTTGTAACCTGCCTGGATGCTTCCTCGACCCCGGCTTTCGCCGGGGTGGCGTAGGACCAGCGCCTTTGACAGCGGTCCCTCTCCTGTGATATACAGACCCAAACAGGGCCGGGCAGCAGGCAGGCGCAGACCATGCTACAGTCATATACATTATCATCCGTCGACTAGGATAAACAATGGTTCCAACCGCGACCCGCACCCAGCCGGCTTGATCGTTGCCGGTGCAGAATGTTCATAAAAAGGGGGGACACAATGGCAAGAAAAGGGCGGCATGACGCAATCATAGTCGGGGCCGGGCCCGGAGGCATTACCTGCGGCGCTCTGCTGGCAAAAAAGGGGCTCAATGTCCTTGTACTGGACAAGAACCCCGGAGTCGGGGGCAAGCAGATGCCCGTCTCCATCAAAGGCTACAGGGGCGAATTCTGGCCGACCGGCGGGCTGCCGGTCACCGGAGGGGCATGGCTGGAGGCCTTCAAGACCCTGGGTATCGAATCCAAATTCCGTGTCTCCATAAAGGACATAGGCAACTTCTACCGGCGGTCAGGCGGCAAATGGCAGTTCACGGTCACCCAGATGGACCCTTACGTGCTGCCGGACCCCAATATCCTGTTCGATCAGTGGGGGCTGGAGTCCGCGGAACGGGAGTTCGCCTTGCAGGTGCTGGCCGATATCGCCATGATGCCGCCTGACAAGATAGGTGCGCTGGATAACAGCACGGTGCATGAGTACCTGCAGCAGTTTGAGGCAGTGCCCGGCGCCTTCTACGGCTATTTCGCTTTCCTGGCCCATGCCTTCAATGTAGGAGTCGTCGACCTGGTGCCCATGTCGGAGGTTGTCAGGGCCTTCCAGCGCTTGATGGGCCAGCCACTGGGCTATCCCATGGGAGGTTACGGGCGCATGTCCGAGGACATCGCCGGCGTCCTGCGGGACTGCGGCGGCGAGATCAAGACCAGGACCAGGGTGGAGAGAATCATCGTCGAGGATGGCCGGGCGGCTGGTGTGATGACCAGGGACGCCATCTACAGAGCCCCCATAGTAGTCAGCAACGCCGGTATACAGCCCACCGTACTCAAACTGGTGGGCGAGGACCATTTCGACAAGAGTTACGCTGCCCATGTGAAGTCCCTGCTTCCCAGTAACGGCTTCACCGGCTGCCATTACACGCTCAGCGAGCCCGTGCTCAAGCACGGTCTGTACCAGGTCTGGTCGGACGACGCCTGGTGGAACCTGGACCGCCAGGATGACGTCAAGCGCGGTCGCATGCCGGCGGACGTGGTGATCACTGTGGTCGTGCCGACCAACTATGACCCCAGCATGGGACCACCGGGCAAGCAACTGGTCCTGTTCGGCACTCCATGCTCAGCAGACCCGGCGGACAAGAGCATCGAGGCCCTGTGGAAGAAGACCGACCGCCAGATGGCGGAGCTCTTTCCGGAGATGGTGCCGGCCATCGAGTCGAAAGGGCCCTACTCAGGTCCGGCGCAGGTGGCAGCCCTGAGTCGCGACCAGGTCCTGCCCGGCCAGGGAGGCGAGGCCTGCGGCGTGGGGGTGACCATAGGCCAGTGCGGCAAGGACAAGCCGGCGGCCAGGTCGCCTATACCCGGTCTTTTCTATGTGGGTTTCGACGCGGGCAGCACAGCCTTCATGGGCTCACAGCAGGCGGTTGATTCCGCCTTGAAGGTGGCGCCTCAGGCATACCGGTATCACCTGGAGAAAAGGCAGGAGGCGGGGTTTTGAGTGCCCCGCCTGGTGGGTTTCGTCCCTGGGCAAGCATGCTTTTGGCCCAACGGGATTTGATGGACGGACTTCCCGGGACCGCCGCACCCCAGTCGAAGACTCGCCGTGGAGAGTGCGCCTCCGTCTGATACCATAGGCGTCTCCATCGTGAAGCTGATCCGGCATCTAAGTAGGAGCGGTGGGGAACATGCTTCCAGTGTACGAG
>PUNJ01000211.1 GCA_003551705.1 Chloroflexota bacterium
CTTCCGATCTATACCGTCAAGACGGGGGAGGTGGTGGCCAGGATGGAGGCCATGAAGATGGAGACCGAAGTGCATGCGCCTCACGACGGTGTGGTGAGGGAGATAATCGCCTATGAAGGCGAAGTAATCAACTCCGGGGACATACTGATGGTGGTGACCGCTGATGGAGAATAAGATACTGGTTGCCAATCGCGGCGAGATCGCCATCCGCGTGATGCGCGCCTGCCGCGAGCTGGGCATTCCTTCCGTCGCCGTATATTCGGAAGCCGACAAGGATGCCCTTTTCATGCATTATGCTGATGAAGCCTACTTCATCGGTCCCGCACCGTCGATAGAGAGTTACCTGAACATTAAGAATATTATCGAAGCGGCCAGGAAATCCGGGGCCACGGCCATACATCCGGGATACGGCTTTCTGGCGGAGAACCCCAACTTCGCCTATGCCTGCGAGTCCGAGGACATCAACTTCATTGGGCCCTCCAGCAGGGTCATCGAGCTTATGGGTAACAAGATAGTCGCCCGCCGCGAGCTTCAAAAGGCGGGTGTGCCAGTGGTGCCGGGGACCGAGGGACCGGTAACTAACTTCACGCAGGCCCAAGAGGTGGCTGGAGAAATAGGCTACCCAGTCATCATCAAGCCTTCTGGAGGCGGCGGCGGCATCGGCATGATGGTCGCCCACAACGAGGCTGAATTGACCAAAGCGCTCGACTCTGCCCAGTCGATAGCGGCAGCGACTTTCGGCTTGGCCGAGGTTTATATAGAAAAGTACCTGGTACATCCCCGGCATATCGAGTTCCAGATAATGGCGGACACGCACGGCAACGTAATACACCTGGGAGAGCGCGAGTGCTCCATCCAGCGCCGCCATCAGAAACTCATAGAGGAGGCGCCGTCACCGGCCTTGAACTGGGAGCTACGTAGCAAGATGGGCGAGATAGCTGTAAGGGCCGGCAAATGGATCGGTTATCGAAGCGCTGGTACCCTTGAATTCCTCTTTTCCGAGGGCCAGTTCTACTTCCTTGAGGCCAATACCAGGATACAGGTGGAGCATCCCGTGACCGAGATGGTCACAGGAGTGGATATTGCCAAGGAACAGATTCTCGTTGCGCTGGGGCACCCTTTGAGCATCGAGCAGGGCGCGGTCAGGATGTTCGGCTCGGCTATAGAATGTCGTATCAACGCGGAAGACCCGTCCCACGATTTTGTACCGTCACCAGGTAAACTGCGGGGCTATCGCTCCCCGGGAGGCATGGGGGTACGCGTGGACAGTGGCGTGCACCCTCGCTATACGATCCCGTCAATCTACGATCCCATGATATCCAAGCTGGTAACCTGGGGCAGAGATCGCACGGAGGCCATCGCCCGGATGAAGCGCGCCCTGTATGAGTACATCATTACGGGTGTGAAGACCAATATTCCCTTCCATAAGGCGGTCATGGAGAACTCTACTTTCGTGAATGGTGAACTGGGCACGCATTTCATCGACATGGAAAAGGACATCCTTCTCGCAGAAATGGAGCGGGTCATGCAGCGCGAGAAGCCTTTGGACGACAAGTTGGCGCAGATCTTCGAGGAGAAGAAGAGGGTTGCAGCCATGACGGCAGTGGCGGCTCTGGCCCAGATGCACCGCCAGGCCGATACGCCAAAATACAGGTAGTAGGCGGGCGATACGCGGAAGTCGGGGCCGTGATACAAGGTACGTAATGAGGAATATGGAACTGACCATTGAGAGGACCCGGATGTACAGGCTCCAGGTCTCTCATGTCAGCAGCCGGCTGGCAGGTCCTGCCGGACCGGGAGCCGGCCCTCTATGACAAAGCGTCTTCGTACAGGACTGCTGCTACTTCTTATCATAGTTATAGCAGCCACCATACTGGCGTACATCGCCAGTGGTCCGTCCGCAGTCATCAACAACCTCGCCATTGTCGGCCTGGCTATAGCGATCATTGTCTTATGGCGACGGCGATTGCGAAATTGATCCGGCAAGAGAACGTGTCCAGACACGTTTCCCATCTATTCCGAAAGGTCCTTTTTGATGCGTTCGAACTCTTCACGGGATATCTCGCCACGAGCATAACGTTCCCTGGCTATCTGCAGCGGGTCACTTCTTCCCCTTCCCGGCCACAAACGTTCACTCCTCGAGAACCTGGATATTGCCCAGAACACGATTCCAATGACAACTATCCAGAATAGGAGCATAAGGCCCATACCGATGAACATGATCAGGCTTATGGTTCCCCACAAACCCCAGTCCAATCCGTCCCAATGATGCCACATTATCACCTCCATATCGCGTCCGGCCTGAATGAGACCCGTTGCATGGCTGTCACAACTGCCATCCCGGACGGCCTCGGTCAAAAAACAGGACCGGAACTTGGATTATTCCGGTCCCATTAATGCCAAGTTTTCTTGGCTGCGCATATCTCGGAGGGCATGCCTGGTGGCTCTATTTCATTTTCCCGAATTCGTGCTCTACGTCGTTTGGGCGGGTATACTGCCTTTCTGGAAGCCTCTCTAGAAAGGACATCACGTTCTGTGGTGCACCCTTGGACCTGGCATGTTCCACTATCTGCTGATTATTGACAGGATAGTCGATCCCACCGAGATACACCTGGATTTGCGCGGCGCTCACTTTTTCACTGCGCAAGGAAGCCTGTCCGCCTCTTTGTCCGCCTCGTACTGCCGGGTCTTCTGACATTGTCGCTAACCTCCTCCAGTAGTCCTGTAATCCCTTAAATCAAGTGGCTATCTTGTCTTGCCAAATTCCTGTTCAACCTCTGTGGGGCTGTTGTAATGCCTCTCCGGTAGGTTCTCCAAAGCAGACATGACGTTTTGCGGAGCATTCAAACTTCTGGCATGATCAAGCATCTGCTGTTTGTTAACCGGATAGTCAATACCCTTCAAGTAGACTTGGAGCTGCGCTGCACTCACTTTCTCAGTCGTCATCTTCCACCTCCATTTAATTGGTCTGCCCTCAAGCAAGATTCGGTTTACGCCTTTTCCGTACCCGCCCAGATGATCGTCATGAGCACTTCCGGTAAGATTTGGCCATGTCAATATGCCCTTGAGATACACCTCAATCACGCTACGCTAGATTTCTGGCCATGCAAGGGACTCCTGTCACCCTCACTTTTTCGCTGCCAGATTCCTGATATTCGCCCCCCTTATCCATGCGGCCTCCCGGTGCTCTACTTCATCTTGCCGAATTCTTCTTGAACGTCTGTGGGATACTTGTACTCTCGCTCCGGCATCCTATCCATGAAAGCCATCACGTTCTCCGGAGCACCTCGAGACTTGGCATGATCGATGAGTTGCTGTTTATTCACTGGATAATCAATACCTTTCAGGTAGACCTGAATTTGAGCCGCACTCACTTTCTGGCTTCTTAGCGCAGCCTGTCCACCTTTCTCTGCTGGATCCTGTGTAGCCATATCTGTATCTCCTTTCTTGTGCAATCGCTTTTTCCCGTCTTGCTGAGGACAGCCCCTGGTACGTTCCAAATGGCACACTCAATGTTTATACATGCTTTCCCGAGCACGATTCATGTTATCATCGCCTTTGGCAGGCCGGACATTGGTAAAGGTACCTAGAGGCTAGCTTGGACTTTACGTAATTTCCCCTTACTTAGTACGGGGTTGTACCGTAAAGCCTCCAATGCCACCGGTGAAGGGCTCTTGCGCCTAAACACCTGGTCCGGTACACCACCTCTCAACTCGAGACCATAAACCCAGGGGCCCTCCGGGGTCCCTCGTCTTTCCGGCTCCGGCACTTTCCACGACCATCATGTGGCCTTCATTGAAGGCGCCTGGCTTTGTTGATAAAATAGGCACGGTTGGAAAGGATGGTTGCAGAGGGATTGACGGCGGCATCCCTGGCATGCTTATGCGATGGCAGACCTTGTCCGCCGAAGACTGGAAGGAGAAGGATACAGTATGAACAGGCTTCAAGACAAGGTAGGCCTCGTCACTGGTGCAGGATCGGGAATCGGCCGCAGTGCGGCCCTGGCTCTGGCACAGGAAGGGGCGAAGGTGGTGGTCGCCGACATCGTTACCGAGGGCGGTGAGGAAACGGTCAAGATCATCCGGGAGACCGGCGGTCAAGCCATTTTTGTCAAGACGGACGTGACCCAGGAACAGCAGGTCGAAGCCATGGTCCAAGCAGCCATGGACAACTTCGGGAAACTCGACTGCGCCTTCAACAACGCCGGCATGGACGGGGATACTGCAAGCCTGACATCCTGCAGCCAGGAGCTGTTCGACAAGGTTATCAATCTCAATCTCAGAGCCGTATGGCTATGCATGAAGTATGAAATACAGGCCATGAAGAAGCAGCGCAAGGGGTCCATCGTGAATACGTCCTCTGTGGCCGGCCTGACCGGCCTGGGTGGCAACCCTGGGTACGTAGCCAGCAAGCACGGCGTCCTCGGTCTGACGCGCATGGCGGCCCTTGAGAACGCCCGGAGAGGGATCCGCGTGAATGCCATATGCCCGGCAGCCATAGCCACCCCCATGGTCAAGGGACTGCTGGAGAAGAACCCTGAAATGGAACCTTTCGTGATTGGAATGCAACCGATGGGACGGCTAGGCGAGCCCAAGGAGATAGCCGACGCCGTAGTATGGCTTTGTTCCGATGAGTCTTCTTTCGTAACGGGTCATCCTTTGCCCCTGGACGGCGGTATGATGGCACAGTAGCTCGTAAGAGCTTGCGGCTATCGGGACTTCGACGTGTTCCTACAGGAAAATGGTAAAGTCTCTTGGTCAAGGCAATTTCGAGGCCGGGGCAGCTGCAACCACTATGCTGGAATCCTTTCCATCAGTTGCACAAGAACGCCGTTGAAGAGCCTGGGCGGAATAAAGACGAACCTGACAGGACCGAACTCGGGCGGGGACAGGCAAACGGGCTCATCTGGGAAAAACTCGACACCCTTGGCCTTGAGTTCGCTCATGGCTTCATCCAGGCCATCGACTTGAAAGGTGATGTGCTGCAGGCCCTCGCCGTTCTTGTCCAGAAACCTGGCAATGGAGCCGGTTCCCGTGGGCTCGATGAACTGCAGCATGAAACTATCGCCGAGCCAGCAAAGGTCGTATCTCATTTGGAGAGGCGGATAGTTATTTCCCTTCTTGTAGTCCAGGCCGAGTTGTTCGGTATATACCTTGCCGGCGTGCTCCAAGTCCTTGACGGCTATGCCAATCTTCAGCACTCCTTTTATCAGCATCTACCTCTCTCAGTGCAGCGCTTTGGCCAGTCCCGGGGCTGCGTCGCCTCTATTCGTATACAACCTCGCCGCTTTTCCCACCGCTTTTCCTCGACAGCCTGATACCGCCAATCTCCATGGTCTTGTCCACGCCCTTGCACATATCGTATATCGTGAGGGCACTGGCGCTGACCGCGGTCAACGCCTCCATTTCAACCCCGGTCTTGCCGGTGTTCCTTACCCTGGCACTGATCTCTACCCGGCTGCCTTTTTCGTCCATAGTGAAGTCCACCTTGACCTCGCTAAGCAAGAGAGGATGGCAAAGCGGCAGAATATCGGGCGTCTTCTTGGCAGCCATGATGCCCGCCACCTGAGCGGTCGCCAGAACATCACCCTTGGGCAGCCGGCCGTCCCGCAGCATCGCAAATGTCTCTGGTTGCATCTTGATCCAGCCCTTAGCGACCGCCACTCGCTCTGTATCGGGCTTGTCCCCGACGTCAATCATGCGGACCCGGTCTTCCATCTCCGCCATTCAGCCTCCTACCTGGGTCATCAGTCTCTTCTGCAATATCTCCCCGGCATCTATCCGGTGGCCTGCGGGCTTGGAAGCGATGGCCTCCATGATGAGGTCCGTGATCCTGGATTCTCCGGCTCCCTGTCTGAGACTGGGCCTCAGGTCTACCTCCTTATCGGAAAGCAGGCAGGGGAGCAGTTTGCCGTCAGCCGACAGCCGCAGGCGATTGCACTGGAAACAGAAGTGCTCGCTTACCGGTGTAATGAAACCCACTGTACCGGTGGCCCCGGACAGGCGGTAATAGCGCGCCGGCCCGTTCCCGGGCGGGGCGCCGCAGGCTTCGAGATCACCCAGTGACTGCAGCCTGTCGAGCATTTCCTGGACCGGCATGAACTCCGGTTGGAGCTTGCCTCCGTTGGTAAAAGGCATCAACTCGATGAAGCGCACATGCCAGCCGTTCATGCTTTTGAGGGCGAAGTCCCCTATTTCGTGATCGTTGATTCCTTTCATGACGACAACATTGATCTTCACCGGTTCCAGGCCCACGCGATTGGCTTCCTCAATTCCCGCCATAACTTGGGGCAGCTTGTCCCTGCGGGTGACCTTCTTGAAAGTACCACGTCGCAGACTATCGAGGCTTATGTTGACCCTACTCAGTCCCGCCTCTTTCAATTCTGCCGCATACTTCTTGAGAAGTACGCCGTTGGTGGTAAGTGAGATATCGTCTATGCCCTGCACCTGAGCGAGCATGGCTATGAGCTTGGGCAGATCGATTCTGACCAGAGGTTCGCCGCCGCTGACTCGCACCTTGCTGATACCCACCGAGGCCGCCGCCTGGACTATGGAAGTAATCTCTTCGTAGCTGAGAATGTCTTCATGCCGGACCCATTTCACGCCTTCGGTGGGCATGCAATACGTGCAACGCAGATTGCACCTGTCCGTCACGGATATGCGCAAGTAGTTTACAGGTCTTTGAAAATTATCAGAGATGCCGCTCACTGCAGAATACTATACCGCAAATCAGCGTCCGGAGGAAAGCTGTTTTCATCCTACCGGCTCAGGTATTCGTTCAGAAACTCCAGCGTCTGGCTGGCAGCCTTGCCACGATGGCTCAACCGGTTCTTCTCGTCCATGGAGAGTTCCGCCATGGTCTTGCCCAGTTCGGGCACGTAGAAGACGGGATCATAGCCAAAGCCCTGCACCCCGGCAGGCTCCAGGCTTATCAGTCCCTCGCAGGTACCCTCGAAGACGCCGACGGTCCTGCCCTTGTCAGCCACAGCAATGACCGCACGAAAGCGGGCTGTGCGTTTATCTATGGGAACACCCTCGAGCTTCCGCACAAGCAGAGATGTTCTTTGCTGGTCGGTCGCCTCCGGGCCGGCATAGCGGGCCGAGTTAACGCCCGGCTCTCCCCCAAGCGCGTCCACCTCGAGCCCCGAATCGTCCGCCACAACGGGCAAGGAACTGTACCCTGAGTAGGCAATCGCCTTCAGGGTGGCATTTTCGGCAAACGTGCTTCCCGTTTCGCTGATTTCGACGTCTATGCCCTCGCTGTTGAGGTCGGTGATTTCGAAGGCCGTCCCATGGAACAGGGCCAGGTATTCCCTCAGCTTGCCCGGATTGCGGGTGGCGACAAGCACCTTGGACATTAAAGGTCCGTGAACCGCTCTTCGAGTCTCTTTAAGACCTCGGGCAGAGTGGTATACGCCATTTCATCAAGGGTCAGGCGGTGAGGTTCGAAGGGCCCGTGGCTGCGCATGTATTCAGCGATCATGTTGGCCTGATGGCGCGCCTGATCGAAAGCCGGGTCATCGAACATGTCCCTGGGCCCGATAAGCAAGCCGTTGGCCAGTTGGAAGCCGTAGGCCGTTACCCTGGTTGGGCCATCGAACCGCGTCGGGTTGGCCTGAGCCTGGGCGCAAGGCATCATGGGCCCGTTATGAGAGCCGCGCATCCAGCCCTCGACGAGTTGGGGCATGGCGAAAGGTTCGAGCAATTCCCCCACTGCCGGGAAGGTGCCCTGGGCTCGAGTTATGAGCACGGGATCATTCAGGCCGATATAGCGCCCTGCAACCATGGACAGTTTCTGGGCGGAGGAAATAGCGGCTATCTCATCGGTGTCCCGATGATAGATCGCCTTGACGGAATAACGATTGGTAGCGCCCAGATAGACAAGCATGTCATAGATCTCTTCAGGAGCGTTGAAGGTGATCTTCCTGCCTCCCTTGATATCGTATATTTCGAAGGCGAAACCGCAGTGCATGTTATGGGCGATCACCAGGCCGGAGGTGTTGAAGGGATCGGCGAACATCTTGTACAAGGGCAGGTTCCATGCTCCTGAGTATGCCTTGTTGGCCATGAACACCAGAACGGTCTCGGACTGTCGTTCCACTATTTCCATCTCAGCCACGCCGGGGCCCATTTCCTGGATATTGCCTGGGAAAGTATCGGCCACAAGGTCCTGCCCCGCCCCGTGAAGTTTGAGCTTCCTGGCAATGGCAGTACCTTCCTGAAAGGTATCCCAGGCAAGCTTATGAATGCGATCACTTTCCACACCCTGGTCATGGGTCATAATCAGGGCAAGGTCATCGCCGCAACTGGTCACGTGATAGTCAATAAGCAGACGTGATTCCCGGCCGCCGTCAAGGCATTCTCTGGCCCGGTCGATTACACTCGGATGGCAACTGGAATGGCCAACCCAGCCTCCGACATCTGCCTTTATGACGCTCAAAGTGACCCGCATGCTTCCTCCCTTAATAGACTTCGTTCCTGGCCTATGGCAATTCCCACATTACCAGTTGGAACGTATCGAAGTATAACGCAAGCCTTCCGGTCAAATCAACTCAGAGCCAGGCATTCACGACTCGTTGCGGGCGTAAAGGGGCCGGGGCGTGATGGAAGATCGCAAATGTGTATATTCAAAGGCGTTGGCTGTATGCCCCGTGTTGCTTTGGTTGGCGGGCAGGGATGTTTGAGGCGTGGCTCATGCAGGCCCCGGCAAAGATCCGGGGATGGACTGGTTGGCTGGTCTCCATATGGAAGAACGGGCTTGACAAAAAAGCCGCCCCGATTGCTCGGGGCGGCCATATATACGGTATTGGATTCTAGTCCGGCTTTCTTGATAAGCGGCGCATGGTTATGGGCCTGCGCATGAAAGCCGGGGCCTCCAAGCGGCTCTCGTCCGATTCCAGCTCACGTATGAGCCCGCGGAACTCGTCTTCCTTCTTGGCAGCGGCGACTTCCTTGACTCCGGAGAAGCCCGTTGCCACCAGGGTAATGCGCACATCGCTGTCGAGCTTATTGTCGACGGTGACACCGAAAATGACCATGGCTTCTTCGTCGACGGCTGCCTCGATAATACTGGCGGCCTGCCCTACCTCGGCGAGGGTCAGATTGTGAGGGCCGGAGACGACGTAGAGCACGCCCTTGGCACCCTCGATGGGCACTTCAAGCAACTCGCTGGAGATGGCGGCGCGTGCAGCCTCGACAACGCGGTTCTGGCCGCTGCCGTAGCCTATGGACAGCCAGCATGGGCCGGCTCCCTTCATGATGGCCGCAACATCGGCAAAGTCCAGATTGATCATACCTGGCACGGTGATAACCTCGGAGATAGCCCTTACGGCGATCATGAGGACGTCGTCGACAACCTTGAAAGCATTGTCCACGGTAACCTTATCACCGGTAATGCTCAGCAACCGTTCATTGGGTATGACGATCATGGCATCGACTTCGTCAGTGAGGGCGCCCACGCCTTCCTCAGCAACCTGCATGCGGCGGGCCATTTCAAAATTGAACGGCTTGGTGACGATGGCGATGGTGAGAGCGCCGGTATCCTTGGCCAGCCTGGCAATGGCTGGCGATGCTCCGGTGCCCGTGCCTCCGCCCAGACCCGATGCAATAAACACCATCTGAGCGCCATCCAGGATGCCTTTCAGGTCATCGATACTCTCTTCGGCAGCAAGCTTGCCCTTGCCTGGATCGCCGCCTGCGCCGAGGCCGCGGGATATCTTGTTGCCGATCTGGATCCGCGTTGGTGCGTCATTCATCATCAACGCCTGAACGTCGGTATTGACTGCGATGAATTCCACCCCGCGAATATCGGCCTTGACCATCCTGTTGACGGCGTTTGAACCGCCACCGCCGACTCCAATGCACTTAATTCTGATCGGCGTAGGCGAAAAACTCTTTGTCATGCCCCCTCCTGATCGCGCCAGATTTGTATATCATCACACCCTGCCTGGAGCTAATCCTCCTTGGTCGTGGGTGGGCCAAAAGAGATCCTGGGTCGGGAATTCCACAGGGACTGAAGGCCGTTGCGAATACCTTTGAAGAGGCCTTCCAGAGGACCTGAACCGCTGCCATCGGAGATCCCTTCCCTGGTAGAACCCCAAAGCAGCAACCCCACTGCGGAAGCAAACATGGGATCGTCAAGTCCTTTGGTGTCCTGAGGCAAGACCCTGGGTATGCCGGTGCGTACCTGGAGACCGGAGATTTCGCGGGCGAAGGATTCCATGCCACGCAGCCTGGCGGCGCCGCCTGTCAAGACCATGATATTGGGCACATGCGGCGACTTGGAAAGGATCATACGGACTATTTCTTCCATTCTGGCCCGGATTATATAGCTGACTTCCTCGGGCGAGGTCCCGTATTTGCTGATCAGCTCCAGGGATTCGCCATTGCCCCCCTGTTCGGGATAGAGATTGCCGGCTTTGATCTTCAGTTCCTCGGCCGCACTGAAAGGAATATTGAGACCGACAGCCAGGTCATTGGTTATCTGCCTGCTGCCGACTGGCAAGGCGGAGGTATGCCATACGGTCCCGTCGCGGAAAACGGAGATGCCGGTTGTGCCGCCACCGATGTCGGCCACGATGGCACCGGATAGTTTATCCTCGGGCTCCAGTACGGCCTCAGCGGCCGCCAGCGGGCTGGCAATAAAGCTGTCGGAGGTGACCCAGACTCCGGCCCGCTTCAAACAGAGGGCCAGGTTCTCCATATAGGCGTAATCGGCTGTTACGATATGTGCTTCCAGGTCCAGGCGGAAGCCATGCATGCCCAATGGGTTACGAATGCCCTCAACTCTATCGAGGGCATATTGTCGTTTGACAATATTGACCTTGACCCTGTCTTCGGGAAAGACGACGGCCTGCATTTTTCGTTCGGCCTGCGCTATCGCCAGTTCGGTGACCAGGTGGTCTCGACGCCTGGTATCCACCGAGACCATGGGATTTGTGGAACTGATGTGTTTTCCGGTGAAGCCCACCACTGCCGCCGAAACCTTGGGAGCACTGCCGCTCTGGGCCTGTTCTATGGAGTCCCTGATGGCAGCAGTAGCGTCCTCGATATCCATGACGATGCCCTTTTGCACGCCGCGGGAGGGCACAGAACCCACACCCATGATATCAACGATCTTCTTGTCCGAGACGTTTGCAATGATGGTGCAGATTTTACTGCTGCCGATGTCAACACACGCGATATTACCCGCCATTGTCCCCTCCTTTTCTGAAAGCGCCGCCTGATCTAGGACACGATGGACCTATAAAAAAGTACCTGCCTGAACGTACAGGAGCCGGGTAAACTCCTGCTGTCCATAAGGCAGGACTCCGCGAGCACGCCATATTATCTATCCCCACTTCTCGCGACACATGACCAAGATATCTGTCAAGTAGAAGTAGCGCACCGACTTCCTTTCGTTGCCTCGTTCACGAAAACCAATAAGGTCTTTAATCATAAGGCGCTCGATCACCCTGGCTACTTGGTTGTAGCTCAGGTCTGTGCCACGGGCAATTTCGGTGGTGGTGCTTTCGAACCGGCTGTCCTGGGCCTCGCGCCTCATGAAAGCCAATATAGCCTGTTCATCATCTTGTACCATTACACGAACCTTGTTAATCAATTTAGGTCTTAGCCTGTGCTTCACCATAACAAAGGTAATGTCAGGTTGTCAATACCTTAGAGGCTTGGTACATATACGTATGAACAGCTCATTATTGGTGAGCCTCTTGTATCACATTTATCGACCACGCCTGGTCGCCGCCTGGCCGTGATTGTATGAAGGTCGATTTTCCGCCGGGAGGCGGCGGTTGTTTTGGGACAAGGCCGAACTCGGGGTTTGTTCGCGTTCGGCGATAGTCCGCGGGACGGGATATTCGTTACTCAGTACTCGTTACTCGTTGCTGGCTAGGCACTCACATACCTCTCTCCCTTGTCGACGGCCCTTATTCCTTCCAGCAGTCGTGCGCCGCCGCTGGCCTTGGAGATGAAGCCCCAGGCGCCGGCTTCGCTGCAGGCGGTGACATTCTGCATGTCGTCGTACTGGGAAAGCATGAGGACCTTGGCCCGCTGGTATTTGGTGCCGACGTGCCGGGTGGCTTCAATGCCGTTCATGACGGGCATGACGATATCCATGAGCACTACATCAGGGGCGAGTTGGGCGACCTTGTCCACGGCTTCCTGGCCGTTGATGGCTTCGCCGACAACCAGGATATCCCTTTGCAGGGTAAGGAGTTCCCGGATACCGTCTCTGACGGTGGCGTGGTCGTCGACGACCATGACTCTGATCCGGTGGCTGGCCTGGTCGAGCAGCTTGGTGATGCGGGGCAGGAGGGTGGCGGGTTCGATGGGTTTCGACAGGTAGTCGTCGGCGTCCAGGAGCATGCCTTCGGCTCGGGACCAACCGGCGATGTGTTGCTGGTCGGTGGGGACGTCGATGACGATGATGGGGAGATCGTCGAAGCGGGAGACGCGTTTGAGCCAGCGATGGAAGGCGTAGGCATCGCCTCTGGGGGTGAGGGTACCCAGGACAACCAGGTCGAAACTCTGGGAAAGGGTGATTTCCTGGGCGGCGGCCTTGGAGGTGGCGGTGATGGTATGGCCGGTGGTGTTGAGTTGTAGTTGCAGGGCACGGAGGAAATCGCGGTCGCTATCGATGATGAGGATGGTGGGTCTGCTTTCCATTTTGGGCCTCCTTCTTTCGTGTCCCCGTCCCTGGTCCCGGCTTGCCGGGGGATGGTTACGGGATTTGGTTGGCTGTTCTTTATAAGAAAAGGATAGCCTTTGCGGGTGTCGGGTGGTTAGAGGTGATGGGCCGGGTTTCGGGGGAGAGAGACCCTTGGTGGGGGGAGGGGGCCGACCTTGATCGGGGGAGGGAATCGGTGCGGTGACAGCAGAGGTTTTGGAGGGTGAAACACCTTGGGGGGAGGGGGTGAACACCCTGGTGTGCGTGTCTCAAAGGGGTACCTTTGACCGGACTCCAGATAGATGACCGGGTTACGTTTTAGATTGGTGGCCGTTCCGGGCGCTCACCCGGATAGTTAACGATTGCCCGGTTTAACGTGGGTGCCTGTGGAGACGTAAAGACGGCACTCGTGCAGGTTACGCACACCCGGATGGGAGGCGTGTGCCTGTGAGAGACGTAGATGGTGGGTTACGTCCCTGCCCGGTTCTCCGGGGTTGGCGTCTTCATCATTATCGGGACTAACCCACCCTACGGGTGCGCGGCCCGCATAACGGTTGCGGTCGTTGGGGTGGCGTGGGGCGTAGGGTGGTGTAGAGCCCCAAGTATATTGGAGACGATATGACCACGGACAACGCCGGGGCGAAACCCA
>PUNJ01000182.1 GCA_003551705.1 Chloroflexota bacterium
AGCCGGTCAAGGTTTGAGCTTCTTTCAATGCAGCCTTAGAGCGCTGCAACGCCTCTTTTTCCCCCTTGGGGCTCGGGAACGGTGCTACATCCACTTGACCTGTGAGGCCGTCTTGCCTTAAGAGTGTGTGCATTTCCATTTTTACGTCGCGCTTCTGGGCGGTCTTCCAGAGATGGTACGTGAATACAACGTCGTGCGTAAATAGTACGACCTGCCGACTTTTCGCTTCTCCCACCAGCCGCTTGGCCACCGCCTCTTGCCTTCGGTGATCCATTGAAGAAACCGGATCATCCAATATGATCCCGGCGATGTCAGCGGCTATTCCGACCTCTGCCAGAAAATCGGCCATGGCGGCGGCTCTTTGTTCGCCCTCACTCAAAACACGAGTCGCCTTATCAGGCGAAGACGGTGCGTCAAGGCGGAGTGTACGCTGCGACTTTCCTTTGGAACCCCGGACGGGAATCTTGAAATCCAAATCGGCATCGAGCGCCTTGAGTTCTCGACTGAACGCCTGTTTGTATTGCTGTGCCAAGAGACCCTCGGCGAGTTCCGTGTGCTTGTTTGTAATGGCGTGGGTCCTCAGTGATCTTCTGGCGATGTCCGCCACCGATATCCACCCGAGAGCGTCTACCGCCTCTATGACATTTTCGATAATGCTGCTGAGGTGGCGCCTGTGTTCGAGGAGTACCTTTTTGCTCGTAAGTTCGGCGATTCTCTGGGCGGTTTCTATACCGCGTAGAGCAGATAACTCTTCATCGATCAAAGACAGACAACGCGAAAGCTCAGAAACCGGACAAGTGAGCGAGGGCAGCTTCTTCCAGTCCTGCTCCGTGTTTGCACTCTTTATGGCTGCTTTGCGTTCCCGGGCCTGCTGAATGTATACTTGCGCGGCACCACAAAACTTCACGCTGCGTGCCTCTGCGCTTCTGCGCAGAGCACTGTCCGCTCCGAAAAAAGTCAAATCGAGTTCTTTGACTTGGGCGTAGGCCTGGTCAAGTTCCTGTTCTTTCTCTTGTCGACGCTCCTCGATGTCACTTTGCACGTGTTCCACGAACCGGCTCACCCGATCCCGCGCTTCCGCGGACAGTACTTGTTGGCAGAGAACACACCGGGAATCTTCTTGCTCAGCCGGAAACCCTTCTTCTGGATACGCCTCTTCGCCGTACTCAAGAGCTGCCCGGATTAGATGCACCCAAGCTTCTGTCCCGACAGGCTGAACGGGCTCTTCTTCGAAGGCAACTGCCGAAGCAGCCTGAGCCTCCTTGATAAGACCTTCCAGGTCGGTTTCCAAAGCGCGAATCTTCTCAACCGAAGGGTCACCGAGTTGTCTTTGCACGAGTGCGAACTTCTGGCGCAACGTCTCCAGGTCGGCACGCATCTGTTCAAGCTCAGATATCTGTTCAGCGGGGTCGGTCGTCTGCAGTTTCTGGAGCTTTTCATGCACCAAAGTCAATTGTTCCGCTTCAGTCTCCTCAAAGATCGCCAATTCCCGAAGGTGTTCTACGGGCGTTTCGGCGGACAGATCTTCAAGCAGTCTCGAGACCTCCGATTCTTCGTCTGGCAGCAGGAAGTGCTCTGTTTCTGGCTTGGCGGCCTCGATCTGTGCGTCCAGCCGTTCGCGCAACCTGTCAGTTACCTGCACAAGTTTAGGGAAAACGTCGAACCCGTAAGGGGTCATGAAAACGTTTTCTTGGTCGATAGTCACCCTCGTGCAGGAAGAGTCAAAAACGGCAAACCTGTCTCTCAGAATTGCCACCTGCTTCTCCGGCTTCCAAAGAAAGCACTGTTTCACTCCGTCGACCGTCATTGATAAGCGGGCCGTTGGCTCAGGCATTTCCTCTTCTTCCTGGTACACGTTCCCAAGAACCTCACGGTCTTCAGAGCGCGTGAAACCAGCATTCTTGAGAATACGCGCAAAGCCGGACTTGCCCGATCCCATCGCACCGTATATTACTGTTAGCTGCGGACCGACCGTGATGCAACTATCAGGAGCCAGGGCGTTTACTCCTTGCACGTGGATGATTTCATCCAAGGTGACAGCCGTCTCTTGTTCCGCCAGGTCCGGTATGTCCGAAAAAGACAGATCAAACGTGGTGTATTTGGCTGGTTGTCCAGCGAGATCGTGTTCGTAAAGGAAGAGTTCGTACACATCTGTGTGGTCATCCTCACTCAGCTTCCCGTTTCGCAGAATACGCAGAAGGGCTAGCTGTTGCCACTCTTCCAATTCCCGGCTCCAGTTTCGCAGCTCTGCGAGAAGACTGAAGCCCGCTCTGGCACTTGCGTCTTTCTCACTTCTACTTGTACCCGGCTTCATCGTGCCTCTCCCGTGGCTCGGACGATCTCAGCCTCCTCAATGATTACTCCTCCCTTTGGCTGTGCTATCAGAGCGCCGAAGGGGTCCTTCACGCGCTGGAGCTGCGGCCGGGGGCCGGCGCAATTATACACGACGTAGAGCCAGTAGCCATCCCGCAGGTTGCAGGCCCGGGCCCACTCGTTCTCGCTCAGCTCGACCTCGCCGCTGCGGGCGCGGCCCTTCACCTCGATGGCCAGGCGTTCGCCGCCCGGCCGCTCCGACAGGAGGTCGAAGCCCGGCCAGTCCGTCAGCCCCGCGGCCCGGGCGCCGGCCGGGGTGGAGACGTCCCGGACGTCGGCGCCCCGCGCCTCCTCGTGGGCGAGGGCCACCTGCATGGCGATGCGCTCGACCTCGGCGTCGTGCCGCCGGCGCTCGGCGGGCTCCGACGTCGGCACAACGAGGGCGTGCGCCAGGAACTCGACCGGCCCGGCGGTGACCAGTTCAGGCTCCCGGCGGATGCGGCCCAGGGCTTCCCGCCGCCGGCCGATAAGCGCGTGCTGACGGCGCTTGACGCGCTCGAGCCGGGCCGCCGCGGCCGCG
>PUNJ01000202.1 GCA_003551705.1 Chloroflexota bacterium
AAGCTTGGACTTTCGATTCGGACAAGAGGAAGAGACATTCAGAAGGGAAGTGAGGGACTTCATCAAGCAGGAATTGCCCGCGGGCTGGAGCGGAACGGGGCTGCTCTCCGAGGCCAGGGATGACGAGGAGTGGCAGTTCGCTGTGTCCATGATGCGTAAGGTGGGCCAGAGAGGCTGGCACTCGCTGGCCTGGCCCGGTGTGCACGGCGGGCTGGACTCGCATGTCAAGCAGTTCATCTTCAGCGAGGAAATGTACTACCACGACCTGCCCGGCGTGGACCTGGTGGGAGCGCTGATGTGCGCTCCGGCCATCATCCAGCACGGAACCGAAGCTCAACAGCAGGAGCATCTGCCTCCAATGGCGCGGGGCGAGATAGTCTGGTGCCAGGGTTACAGCGAGCCTGGTGCCGGCTCGGATCTGGCCGCTCTGTCGACCAGGGCAGTAGCCGATGGCGACCATTTCGTCCTGAACGGTCAGAAGATATGGAGTACCAACGCCAACCGGGCTGACTGGTGCTATGTGCTGGCCAGGACCGATCCGGAAGCGCCCAAGCATAAGGGGATCAGCTTCTTCCTCATGGATATGAAGACCCCCGGTGTGGTTGCCCGCCATCTACCCAACATTGTGGGCACCTATTGTGAGATATTCCTTGATAATGTTCGGATTCGGAGGGAGAATCTGGTGGGAGGACTGAACCAGGGATGGAGGGTGGCCAACACGGTGCTGGGATATGAACGGTCCGGCGTGCACCGCATCGCGGCTGCCTGGCGCAACCTGGACCGGCTAATTGACTATGCCAGGGAGACGAAGCGGAACGGTGTGCCTCTCTTTGAGGATTCCAGGGTACGGAACCGCCTGGCCGGGCTCTATATTGAAGCGCAAGCGGTGCGGGTCCTAGCCTATCGTATAGTCTGGCTGCAGGGTAAGGGACGGGATATCAGCTACGAGGTCTCCACGGGCCGGTTATCGGGGAGCCTGTTCCAGCAAAACGTGGCGGCAGCGGCCATGGAGATTCTGGGCCCCCGTGCCCTCTTGGACAAAGGGTCGAAGTGGGGATTAGCGGACGATTTCCGCCGGGAATACCTGTACTCGCTGGGAGCTACGGTTGGGGCTGGCACAGCCGAGATCCAGCGGAATATCATCTCCACTCGGGGCCTTGGCCTGCCGAGGGAACAGGAGCGCCGGTAGACCCGGAATCCCACTCTTTTTACTGCGGAGGCTGGCTATGAACAGATACTTCACCGACCAGGAACTGGAGGAGATGGGCCGGCGGACCCTTGATGTTCTCGACGAGTCAATCGAGGCCGGTGACACGGAGCGGGCCAGGTACTTGGCCAAGCGCATGTACCGTGAGTTCTCGGCCATGCACGATCTCTATCTTGACTGGACGGCCGGTCTGATGGACCGCATCTACCGGAGCGGCGGGCAGGATGCCCTCTACGCCGCCTTGAAGGAGGTCCTTGCTCAGAGCAATCCTCCGGAGACCGGGAAGCCCCGGAACTTTCGCGAGCGGGTCCGCGACCTAGCCTTCGTATTGCGCGGGCATCTGGTAGGCCTGCACTTGAAGGAGGACGCGGAGAAGGTGAGTATGACCATGAAACCGTGCGGCAGCGGTCAGCGATTGATGGAGAAGGGTGCTTACGGGCCGCCCGTGAATCTGAGCATGATCGATGAGCCCCATCCCATGACCTGGGACAAGAGGGGCTTCCCCATCTACTGCACCCACGCCCCGGTCTTGGAGACGCTGTCCATGGAAATCCGGGGTTATCCGGAGGTAGTGGCCCATCCTGCAAGCGAGATGGCCAAGGAGTCCTGTTCCTATAGCATCTATAAGAAGGTTGAAGATATACCCGAGGAAGTGTACAAGAGACTGGGTAAGCGCAAGCCTGGTCAGTGAGAGCACTAAAGGCCTGCCAGCGGTGCCGGCTTGATGTCGTCAGAGAAGTAGACAGGCGGATGACAGGGCCGGCGGTGAGTATGGAACTCAAGCCTGAAAGTGAGCTGTGGAAGGTGTACGGGCGGGTTTCCACCAGACCGAGAGGGCCATGTAGACTTGGCGAGGACGGATGGTGACATGCCGCGCGGGTACGTATTCAGTCTTGGCACAGCAAGCCCGAAGGTTGTTAAGGAGGCCTATGTGGCTGGCCTTGGTCGTCTCCGAACAGGGGTGGATAAGTGGTGACCGAGAAGGCCAGCCAGCAAGCATGTGGGGGCCCGGGTCGGTTCTATGGCTGGGTCGTAGTAGGCGCCTGCTTTCTGGTGACGCTGACCCTGGGCGAGACCTTCTGGTCCTTCGGCGTCTTCTTCAAATCTTTGGAAGACGAGTTCGGTTGGAGCCGGGCTGTGGTCTCCTCCGGCTACACGGCGTTCCTGCTGGGGCACGCCCTGTCCCTGCTGGTCAGCGGCAGGCTGGCTGACCGGTACAGTCCCAGGCCCATCCTGCTGGGGACGGCCATGGTGGCCTCGGCGGGGATCGCACTCTGTGGTTCCGTCCAGGATGTGACACAGTTCCGCCTGTTCCTTTTCGTTACCGGGCTGGGCGCCGGACCCATCTGGTCCGTACCTACCACCACCGTGCAGCGCTGGTTCCAGGGCCGGCAGCGGGCAGGGCTGGCCCTAGGGATCACCACCTCTGGGGTGGGGGTAGGTGCTCTGATCTTCGCTCCATTGATAAACTACTTCATAACCGACTTTGGCTGGCGCAGCGCCTTTCACTATGTTGGCATCATCTTCTTCGTCATCCTGGTCCTGTCATCACTCCTCATAAGAAACCCGCCGGTGCTTGCTGAGACCAACGGGAAACCGGTACCAGCCATATACAACCTGCGGGTTGGCGCGATAGTCACCAGGCCGTCTTTTTTGGGTGTAACG
>PUNJ01000125.1 GCA_003551705.1 Chloroflexota bacterium
AGAAATCTTTTCTTTTATTTTCCCTAAGTTCCTTATACATCCATGAATTGCTGGGCGGGGACCATTTAAATTCTTCACCGGCAGGGAAGCCAGTCTTATCACATAATCTGTCTAACTTTAGTTCAAGATCCAAAATGTGGGTTTCAGGGATGCTAATACCGCCTATAGCAATGAGAGGACCTGCACCTTTCCGTGTTGGCTTATTTTGTAAGGAGTCATCTACGAAAATGAATTGCATATGCCCTTCTGTCCTATTTGCCAGTTTTTCCTTTGAATCAAGAGATAATGGCTGCTTTTTCAGCTCCTTGACTTCATTCGCCAAAAGATTTATGTCTGTAACAAAAAAAAGATACTGTCTGTTTCTCCAACATTTTTCTTGATTTCTCCCGCCCACCAGGCTCGGTTTAATATTGCAGGATATTCCCCATACTGAGCTATTTCTTCCAGCAACCCGCCCCAACTTCGTGCGCTTCCCATCCTGTATTGCTTACCTTTAACGAATAATTCCACTCCCATTAGAATATCCTCTGAGTGTTCATTCGCATTCTTTTTCCAAGAAACTCTTTTAGTCGTAATTTCCTGCTTACTTCAACTCCTTCAATCCTGCTCTTCTTACAATATCATGGCAATTAGCGCACAACGTAACCAAAGTTTCCTCTTCGGGTTCAACATGATGCTTATGCAAAACATAAGGTCTATTATCCCCACAATTTATACAGGTATTCGGAGCAACGTTTTTGCTTTGCCCCTTTAAATGTCTAACTTTTCCTGGTTCCCACTGCCTATGCGTCCCGATTTTTGCAGCCTCTTTAGCAGACTGCCTACGTTTTCTCGTATAAGCTGCCTTCTTACCAGGACTAGCATTTCTCATTGTTTCCCATGCCTTATCTGAATCAGCTTTTTCCGGCATTGATATTACCTATCTCTTTATTTCTTTTTCAACCACTCCTCCATATCTATCTCAATCTCGAAATCTTCCTGCGCCAGCTCCGCTATTATTTCTTCCTTGAAAGCCTGGTAACTTTCCAACGCATTTCTTCGTCCTTAAACTTCAATAGAATTCCCAGCGCAAGCTACGCCGGGCCATCGCCGTGATACCCCCAGTTGAATCCTGTAGGCTATTATGATTATCTTTCGGACTCATATCCAAGTATTTCTCTAAAAGATTTCTTTTTATCCTTCCTCCGTGTTACATGAACCAAATTGATTAATCTATCCATAGATGCTTGTACAATCTGCTTATTCTGCTGCAATATATTGCTTGCTCTATCTAACTCCTTTTCTATCATGGCCAAATACTTAGGCAAAAAGGATTCAATGATAACATCAATATTATAAGTATTCTTACGGCCCTTCAGAAAAACCTCTTTTCTATATTTTGCGTATTCAACTTCTCTTAATTTTATTTTCTTGTTGATATCAGATATAGCAGAATACAATGGGCCTTGTAATATTAAAAGCGGATAATAAATCTCTACATTGATGCTCACATCTTCCTCACTACTAGGCAGTATTAAGTTGTCATAGTAATCATCAATTTCTGCTTCTACGGAACAAGCCAAATCAAGCAATGTGTTGTGCTGTTCATGTTCATGGGAAGCTAACCACGGTTTATTGGAATCTTTCCTATGGAAATTACAATATTGCGTAGATGTTGGGCCTTTAGAAATATGATGGTATTTATGAAAATTCAAGAAATCAGGCAGATTAACGAATTCTCTTCCAGTGACATTTTCCAGAAATTTAACAGGGATTCCCGCAGACTTTATATTTTCGTGTTGCAAATCAGGTATAGGAGGATCCTTTTGAAGAAAAAAAACAACAGGCTGCTTGTTGTTTTCACATTCACACAATACATTTGCGAAGATAAAATCAGCGTCTTCACCTATCTGAAATGCATGAATAGCTTTAATATCAATTTCCCGTGATTTCCCTGTTAACAAATCAGGGTATGCAGCATTTGCAGTGACATGATATCCAAATTCTTGAAATATAGGATAAACGCGCTGTTCTAACAAATAACCAGAACTTACAATTGCATCCTTCATTTCATTAACTGTAATACTACTATGCTTTTTTATTTTTTTCTGGTTCATGTGAATGCAATTTTACTAACATTGATTTTAATGGAATTCCCCGGAAACAACCCAATCTTGTTTTTGCATATAATTGATATAGAAATCTTTCTCATAGGGTTCATAACCTAAATCCCACTCAATTTTCTTTATCGCTTCTAAATAGAAATCGGAAAAATATCTACCATTGATAAGCCTTGTCGTATCTAGCTCAAAATCCCAAACATAACTGGACAACAAGCTTATTTGCAAATCTTCGTCGTCAAAGTTCCTATTATCATATACCAAAGGTATAAGCAGCGAATTTTCAGCACTGCTCAACAATATGTTTACAACAAGTCCACCCTGATAATTATTTAACCTATAGAAAGCACTTGCAGTTTTGAGAACCACATATAGATTTTTTACAATAAACAAATTCACAATCACTTTTCTGCTTTCATGAATGCGCGATACGTCTTGCAGTTTATATATTAAACCATTTGAATAAATCTGGGCACATTTTAAAGAAGCAAAGCCTGTCGACAAGTGTAATAATCCGTCAGGAATAGGTTCCATATGCGATGGCGGAAACGGACCCTCACGAAGATTCACTACAGATATTTTTTTTAACAAAGGTTTTATATCCAGAGGATTCAACAAAGCCTTAGCTGGATAAAACGGTTGCACTATCACGGTACATAAGGCAGAATTCTTAAAAAGTTCTTTATCGGTTTCGCCTTCTTTATTTTCTCGTATCAGCAGTTTTTTCTTCTCTGCTTCAGCTCTTGACAACGCTGCCTG
>PUNJ01000192.1 GCA_003551705.1 Chloroflexota bacterium
ACGGCGAGCGGGTTACGGTCACGGCCCTCAGCAAGTCCATAGGCGTGAAGAAGCCCAGTGTAGACTGGGCCCTGAAGAAGCTGGCCGGGGCGGGACTGATAGTCCATGAACGCTACGGTGACGTAGACCTGACACCCGAGGGTGCCCGGCTGGCTGCAGAGGTCTACCGCCGGCACAAGGCGCTTTTCAGCTTCCTGGCTGATATTCTCAAGGTGGACCCGGCCATCGCAGAAGAGGACGCCTGCCGCATGGAACACGCCCTGAGTCGCGAGAGCATAAGCAGGCTGGAGAAATACATCGATTTCATCATGGAGTGTTATCCAGGGCGATCTGACTGGGAAGAGATCTTCAATCGCTATGTAGAGGCAGGCGAGGACAAACGGGGAATACCGGCAGAATCAGAAAGCCAGTAGGCACTCTTTTTTTGCCTCAATATGTTAGGGTCGCCTAACATCACAGGCGGCGAGGAGTTATGGGCATAATTCAACGCTCAGTGTCAACGCTGGAGAAATATATGGGCGGCATACCTCTTGCCGCCAGCCTGTATTCCAGGCCCTACAAGAAGGTGGTAGAGAAAGAAGTCCACCTGGCTGGTATCAAGGCTACGGACAGGGTTCTCAATATCGGCTGCGGAGCAGTCCCCTTCACCGCTGTCTACCTGGCACGGCTGACCGGAGCCATGGTGCTGGCCCAGGACCGCGACCCAGGCGCAGTAGCCAAGGCCCTCATTTGTCTGCGGAATTTTAGGATGCAGGACAGGGTAGAGGTGCTGGAAGGCGACAGTGCCTGCTTCGTCCCGGGGGGCTTTGATGTGGCCGTCGTAGCCCTTCAGGCTGCACCCAAAGCCGCAATTCTGAACAACCTGCTGGCCGCCATGAATCCGGGGGCAAGGATGGTCTTCCGCCTGCCCGCACCCCAATTCGTCAAATACTACGACATTCTGCCGCAAGGCGTCGCAACGCTAGCCGAGGTCAGGCATAATATGCAGACCCTCGACGCCTCCGTGCTGCTGGAGAAGCCGCGCCATGGCTAGAATGGCGTTACTGAGACATCCCCTGCTTTGGATTGCCGGCGTTTCATCGATTCTTGCCATCGTTCTCTACTTCGGATGGCAGGAGATCGCCCAGGCCTTCCGCCAGGCCGACCCATTGATAATGCTCGGCTTGGCCCTGCTTCAGATCATAACCCTTGGCATGGCAGCGTACCAGTGGCGTTTCCTGCTGCATAAGCTGGGCCGTCGGCTATCCTTCCTGCGTGTCTTCAGCATTCATCTGGCTGGAGGCTTCGTAGAGAGCGTCACTCCTTCTGTAAAACTGGGCGGCGAAGCGGTGAAGCTCTTTCTTTTCCGGCAGGCCACCGCGCTTCCCCACCGTGAACTGGCAGGCGCCATGCTGGCCCACAAATACCTTTCCCTTTTCCCCTTCGTTCTCCTGTGCGCTCCCTTTATCATCCTTGCCGCCTTGCGACAGGAGGTCCCGGCCCCCGTCTACGTTGCGTTCATGGCCCTGGCAGCCGTCTTCGCCCTCATCTTCTGGCTTCTGCATTGCCGGCCAGAACGCAGAATGACAGACGGTCCAATACATTCCGTCCCCCCGACTCGGTCGAGGCGTCCCTTCGCAACCCTTGCCAGCAAGATTCACGGAATGACTTCGTTTCTCAACGATGGAGCCCGCCATTCTCGTGCGCTGACCGTCTCTGCCGAGCGAGGCGGACTGCTGCTCATAAGCCTGCTTATATGGGGGCTCTATCCCGCTAAAGTCTATGTCGTTACCCTGATGCTGGGCTACGATATCAATTTCTTGTACGTGGCCCTGGCCACATATACCGCTTACCTGGTCAGCATGTTGCCCCTGTTCCCGGGAGGACTGGGCAGCTTCGAAGGAAGCATGGCTTTGATGCTTTCTCTGGGCGGCATAAGCCCGGCGGAAGGTCTTGCCGTAGCGCTCCTGGCACGCATAATTACCTACTGGTTCCCGCTGGTCTTCTCGGCCGCAGCAAGCGGCGCCTTGCTTTGGACCAACTTCAAAACCAGTAACAGCACAACCTGCGAATCGACGGGGGGAACGAGCGCATATCCAGCCCCGTCATTCGCCAAAGATACCAACTAGAAGAGGAAGCAGGAATGCAGAAAGTGGAAAGCATAAGTCAAACACAAGCCCCGACCGGCGGCCTGAGAGCCAAGGTGCAAGGTTTCTTCAACAACTCCCTGAAGACCTTTGAGAACATCGGTGCCAGGAACGGCGCGGCAGCGCGACTCTACTACCGTCTGTTTTACCGGAGGATGATCACCAGCGAAATCGCCCTATCCGGCATCCAGCCAGGAGCGAGAGTAATTCACGTAGGTTCCGGCCCCCTGCCTTTAACAGCCGTGGGCCTGGCGGAATCCGGATTCACCGTTGAGGCTGTCGACCGTGATCCGGACGCAGCAATGAAGGCCTCCCGGTTCATCGACCAATCGGCTTATCCGGACCGGGCATCGGTGCGTCCGGCTGACGGACTGGATGTGGACTTCAGTAACGCTGATGCCATATGGTTTTCCTTCACTGTCTTTCCCCGTGAGAAGCTCCTGCGCAAGGCCTTCTCCTCGCTGAAGGAAGGCGGCCGGCTGGTGTACCGAAACCCTCGCGGCTGGCTCTCCCTGGTGTATCCAAAGATAGACCCAGCCGGCATCGCTCCTTTCTGCCCCGCGGAAAAGGTACGCCAGACCCTGGGGAAAGAGACCTATGTCATAACCAAGGCTCCCCTCCTTAGGGCGACGGCTTTTGAAGGCGCTTCGTCCTGCACAGGAATACCACTGGGAGCACTGAAGAAAGGTCAAGCTGCAGTAATAGCTTCAATACCCGAGGGCTCGGTTCTG
>PUNJ01000107.1 GCA_003551705.1 Chloroflexota bacterium
CCCGGATGAAGGATACCGGTTTGTGGAATGGACGGGCGACACAGCGGGCATAGCGGACGTGAACTCCGCTGAAACGAAGATCACCATGAACGGCGATTATTCGATAAAGGCGGAATTCGAGCCTATGCAACAACGCGACCTCACGATCGAGAGCAGTCCTGGGGGCGCGGTAAAGGAACCTGGGGAGGGAAAGTACACCTATGACAGGGACAGCCAGGTCCTGCTGGTTGCTGAAGCGACAGAAGGATACCGGTTCGTGAAATGGACCGGTGATACAGGTACCATTGATGACGTGCACGCAGCTGTTACATTCATCACCTTGAAGGGAAACTACTCCATAAAGGCCGAGTTCGAACTGATAGACGGCTAGGCATTGGGCTGGCGGCCTGCTGGACCCATCTAGAGTACACCTATTACACTAGTCCCCTTAACAATCTGCAGCCATTTCGGGCCACTACACGGCCAAAATGGTCCCGGCGCCCTTTCGACTAAGCACTGCGACAACCCTGGACCATGTTAGGACGTGCCAAGGATCTAATGATTTTTGATGCACAGGTGGGAGGTGAAATATGGTAGGACATGGCATTCACGTCTTTGTTAATACTCGCAAACTTAGGCTTGACTCCAACAGGATCACAGGCTTGGAGCTTTTGCGGCAGGCAGGATTTGCCGAGGGCGAACACTGGGACATATACCGGCTTGAGAACCCGGATGATGAAAGTGGCGGCATCCTGGTAGCTGCTGAGGATACCTTGGAGGTCAAGGACGGGGACTGGTTTCTGGTTGTCCAAGGGCATCATACTTACGAACCCCAGATAAAGTAGCGCTTCGTTGTTGCTGCCCCCTCTGGAAGGGTAGAATGTTCTTTACAACGGTAGGGCGCTAGACCCTTCACACTTGAGGAGGAAGGAGATGAGCAGTCAGGAAAAGCTGGTCGTGATCGGCGGTTCGGCGGCCGGAATGAGCGCCGCAAGCAGGGCCAGGAAACTGCGGTCCGACATGGAAATCAAGGTCTTTGAGCGCAGTCCCCACATTTCATACGCTGCCTGCGGCATGCCTTACTTGATCTCGGGCAGGGTCAAGACGCCGCAAGACCTCGTAGCCTATGAGCCGGAATTCTTTGAGCAGCAAAGGGACATCGAAATATTCCTCAATCATGAGGTAAGGACCATAGACATAGCCAGGCGCACGGTAGGCGTGCAACACGTAAAGACGGGAGCCGAAACCAAATACCACTATGGCAAGCTTCTTGTAACCAGTGGGGCTGGTGCCGTTGTCCCGCCACTCAAAGGGATCGACCTCGATGGTGTCTTCATCCTTCGTTCTCTGGAAGATGGTATCAGGATTAAGGATTTCATAGATACAATGCGGCCCGCTTCTGGACTGATCATAGGCGCGGGAAGCGTAGGTCTGGAGATGGCCGAGGCATTCACTGAACGTGGCATCAAGACCACGCTTGTGGAACGTCTACCCGGCATTCTGGGGTCCATGGATGCCGACATTGGCAATGTGGCGATAGAGGAATTGCGGGACAAGGGTGTGAGCGTAATGACATCAAGGAGCGTGGTGGAACTTGTCGGCAACGGCTCTTTTGTGGCAAGAGTTTCTCTCGACCAAGAGGCGCCAGTGGAGGCGGGCATTGTGGTTGTCAGTGTGGGCATCCGACCCAATGTTTCTGTCGCCACAGAGGCAGGTATCGAACTGGGTGGTACGGGAGCAATCAAGGTCAATGAGCGAATGGAGACCAGTGTGCCAGGTGTCTACGCCGCTGGTGACTGTGCCGAGGCATATCACCTGGTGCTGGGCCGGAACGCGTATATGCCTCTGGGAACCACTGCCAACAAGCAGGGCCGGGTGGCTGGCGAGAATATCGCCGGGGGCGATGCCTGCTTCTCCGGCATTGTGGGGACGTCCGTTTTGAAGCTATTCGACTTGGAGGTGGGAAGGACGGGGGTCTCTGAACAAGAGGCCAGGCAAGAGAGAATGGACTACATTGCGAATGTCACGGAACACAGATCACGGGCGAGCTATTGCCCTGGCAGGGCCAGGATCATGACCAAGCTGGTTGCCGACAGGGCTACCGGCCGGGTACTGGGCGCGCAGATGGTGGGCAGGGAGGGAGTATCGCTACGCATAGGCATCTTTGCCACGGCCATGATGGCTGGAATGACGCTAAAGGATGTGGCAAGTCTGGACCTGGGTTATTCACCGCCCCTGGCACCGGTTTACGATCCCGTTTTGATCGCAGCCAGTGACTTGATGAAGTTGATGAAGAGTGGTTAGGGACTGCGGTCCCTTTTGTTATTCCGGCCTCGAAAGTACGCACCAGCCGGGCCGGAAACCGGCCCGCTATTTGGGTGGATATGCCTGGCACTCAACGCTGGCTCGCGTGGTATACTGGTTTCCACGTAGTTATGCTACAGTACGCTGGAAAAGCGGTCGCGGCCTGGTTATTGGGATTCTTCCCGTACTTTGAGGTCTATCTTGCTGTGCCGGCAGCCGTTGCCATGGGACTCGACTATATTTCTGCCGTAGTCTGGTCTACCCTGGGTAACTTCTCTTCTATCCCTCTCATCATTTTTCTGCACCAGCATCTGGAGAGGGTCTCATGGCTGGGCCGGTATCTGGAGCGGCTCCGGGAAAAGTCGCGAGGGCGGCTGGGGCAATTGGTTGACCGTTATGGTCCCTGGTGCCTGCTTGTGGGTCTTCCACTCGTTGGGGCATGGGTGACTGCAGTCGCCGCCAGAACGCTGGATTTGCGACCCTCCCAGATCATGGTCTTCAGTTTCTTCAGCATCTTGGCGTATGCCATTCTAACGGCAGTCCTGGTGCATTTGGGAATAGAGCTGTTCTTCCGATAGAACGGCTGGCTTGTAATGGGAAGGTGCTTTGGCGGAGCCGGGCAGGGGTGATAAGGACTGATCGGTTGGGCCTGGTTTTTCCTAATCGCTAGTGAACTCGTATAATGGTGTTGCTGCATCCGGCTAGAGGAGGCTGCTATGAGTCAATTAGAGACCCTCGTTTCTTCTGAAGAAATCAAGGCTGCTGTGGAGGACCTTGCCCGTCGAATAGAGAAGGATTACCAGGGCAAGGACGTGCTTATGCTGGGTGCCCTCAAGGGCTGCTTCGTTTTTATGGCGGACCTCCTGAGGGATCTCCGGTTGCCTGTGGAGATTGAATTCGTCATGCTGTCCAGCTATGGTCGCGGCAGGCGCAGCAGCACTGGCAAGGTCAAGCTGATCAGAGGACTCAATGTAGCCATCAAGGGCCGTGATATTCTCATAGTCGAGGACATAGTTGACACGGGCGCATCTCTTGAGTTTTTGCTCAACTATTTAAGGGTCAAGAAGCCCGCTTCTATCAAAATATGCACCCTCTTCGATAAGCCTTCGTGTCGCCAGGTACAGGTCCCGCTTGACTATGTAGGCATAACGGTACCTGACAGATTCGTGGTTGGGTACGGGCTCGACTACGACGAAAAATATCGCAATCTGCCTTGTTTGTGCATACTAAAGGGTGACTGATTATTTCTACCACGGGCGATTGTCCCCCGTGCCTTACGTTTGGTTGTGCTTGACCTCAATTACTCGATTAGCTATGATGGTCTGTGGACCGGAGGCATAATAATTTCCGATGAATTACCATTCGATTAAACATGACTTCCACAAGAACATCCACACAGTAACCCTAAACCGGCCCGAAGCGGGCAATTCCATTGATATACAGATGGCGGCTGAACTAGAAGATGTCTGCCGCCGGATTAAACAGGACGGCGCTCGGGTGGTTATCTTGACCGGTGCCGGCAATGAGACCTTTTGCGCGGGTCAGGACTTGGGCAAGCTGGTTGCTCCGGATTCTGATGGTTCTCTTATTGAATTAAAGAATTTCGCAGCCCGCTGGGATGTTGCAGGAATGATAGCAAGCCTGGAGTGCCCTGTTATTGCGGCCATTAACGGAGATGCCACAGGGGCGGGTCTTACTATGGCGCTGGCCTGTGATATCAGGGTTGCCTCGAGCAAGGCCCTTTTCCGTGTCCCGGACGTCATGCAAGGTTGCCTTCTTTCGAACGGTATTACCCAGTACCTGCCGCGCGTTGTGGGCAAGGGCAAGGCCATGGAGATGGTCCTGACAGCCCGGACCATGGATGCCGCAGAGGCTGGTAGGACGGGCCTGGTCCACTATGTTCTCCCGCCAGAGCAAGTCTTCGCCGAGGTCGAAAGGATGGCTTCGGAAATGTCAGTTATGGCCCCGCTGGCCTTGCGTTATGTCAAGGAGGCCGTAAACAAGGGCATGGACCTTACCCTCTCGCAGGGTCTACGGCTTGAATGCGACCTTTATATGCTTCTGCACACGACACAAGACCGCACAGAGGGCATCACTTCCTTCCGGGAGAAGAGGACCCCGGTCTTCAAAGGCGAATAGTCAGGATGAAAAGTGAAGCTTAAGCTGGACCTGCATACTCACTGCGGAGAAGCCACCTCTCTATATACGCCGAATCTTGATATAGTTAAACGCATTGTAGACACTGCAAAGAAGAGGGGATTGGACGGTCTTGGGGTGACGGAGCATTATAACAAGACCTATGGTTACAAGGTCAGGGACCTGGTCGAGCGGGAACTGGACCGGGAATTGGTAATCATTCCAGGTCAGGAAATCGACAAGGGTCCCCTCCATATAGTGGTCCTTTACCTGCCCGGTGAAATCACTTTCAGATTCATAGCCCATCCCGGCTACCCACCGGTCAGGGATTTCGAAGCCTATATAGATGAGACCATCCACGGCATAGAGTACAGAAATCCCACTCATGATGATGAAATGGACCTGGAGCTTATAAAGTCTTTGGCTGACAAGCACAACCTGATTATGCTGGCCAATAGTGATGCCCATTTTCTGAGTGATATAGGCAAGTACTATAACGAGATAGATATAGACGAGCTATGTGCCCGAGCCAGGTAAGCGCCGATTTTGAGACAGTACTCTTCCGGAAACAGGAGGGTATAGGTTATGTCACCATTAATCGTCCTCGGTCATTGAACATATACAACCTTCAAATGCGAGACGACCTGTACGAGGTACTCGGGGCCATACGCGAAGACTTGGAGATAAGGGTGGTGATAATGGACGGCGCAGGCGAAAAGGCATTCTGTGCCGGTGCAGACCTTAGCGAGTTTCTATCCGCCCCTTCTCCTGTAATCGCCCGGCAGGTCCGCTGGGAGCGGGATGTTTGGGGGCTCTTCCTGGACTTGCCTCAGCCCGTCATTGCCGCCTTGCATGGCTTTGTATTAGGCTCCGGAATAGAGATGGCACTCTGCTCCGATATCCGGATTGCTTCGGCCGATGTAAGGTTCCGTCTTCCGGAATCCTCACTGGGGATAATACCTGCAGCGGGCGGTACCCAGACATTGCCCCGGACGATAGGCCAGTCACGCTCCATGGAGATGCTGCTGGTCGGCAAGTGGATGAATGCCGAGGAGGCATTGGATGCCGGGCTTGTGAACATGGTTGTGGACAGAGACAGGCTTCTGGACACAGCCAGGCAGACAGCTATGGAGATCATGTCGGGCGCTCCGGCCGCCGTGAGATCGGCCAAGGAGGCCCTTGTCAGGGGAAGCGATATGGGGCTTGCGGAGGGGCTGTCCCTCGAACGCCGCTTGAACGGGGCGCTTTTGTCAACAAGTGATGCCCGGGAGGGCGTGATGGCGCATTTACAGGGCAGGCCGCCTGCTTTTGGCGGTCGCTAGGAGGAGCTTCTTGCAGGAAGAGATTCAGCGCCTTGCCGATTGGATAGTGGAATCCAGGAGAATTGTAGTGTTCACTGGTGCCGGTGTCAGCACCGAGTCCGGTATTCCGGACTTCCGGGGTCCAGAAGGCATCTGGAACCAATATGATCCAGCCGACTTCACCATTGGCAGGTTTATGGGAAGCGCCGAAACTCGCAAGAAACACTGGGAATTCTACCGCTCGGGTATGCTTGTCGACACCAGTATACTGCCGAACCGTGCACACTATGCCATCGCCGATCTCTACAAGTTGGGTAAGCTTGTCTGCATAATCACCCAGAACATTGACGACCTGCACCAGAGGGCAGGTGTTCCTGCCGAACGCGTGATCGAACTCCATGGCAACATGAAGTGGGTGAAGTGTCTGTCATGCGGACATCGACTGCCCATGGAATCCGTGATAGACAGGGTAAAGGCTGAGGACCTGGACGAGCCTCTATGCAACAAATGCCGGGGCATCCTCAAGCCGGAAGGCATATTCTTTGGTGAAGCGCTCCCTGAAGAGGCCCTGCACCAGGCCATACACTATTCCCACAATTGCGACCTGTTCCTGGTTGTCGGGTCCACTCTGCTGGTCACACCCGCTGCGCATATGCCTGCCTACGCCCTCGAAGGGGGCGCTACTTTGGTGGTTCTCAATATTGGTCCGACACCGATGGATTCCCGGGCTGCCATGGTTGTCAATGCCAAGGCAGGCGAGTTCATGCAGCAGGTTATGGAAGAAGTAAAGCAAAGAGGCAACTAAATTTTCTTTTATAGGGGGTCTTAATGAACACCTTGGATTTTCTGAGCATATCCAGCGCCATCTGCCCTGACCGAGACTGTGTGGTGTTTGAGGGCAATAGGTACACTTTTGCCGAGGTAAACGAACGCTCCAACAGGCTGGCAAGCTCTCTGGCCGGACTTGGTATCAAGAAAGGCGATGTGGTTGCGATTCTCCAGGTGAACTGCAACCAGTTCCTGGAAGCCTACTATTCCGTAGCCAAATTGGGTGCGATACTCGTCCCGCTCAATTTCCGGGCCAAGGAAGACGAACTGACCTACATGCTCAACAACTGCGGAGCAGTTGCCGTCTTCGTAGGTGACCGCTATTGCTCCATGGTCAAGGCTATGCAACCCGATCTGACCACGGTCAAGCATCTCATCAGCATAGACGGCAAACAGGAAGGCATGGCCTATTATGAAGACCTGATTGCCGCCGGCTCGCCGGATGACCATTTCCCGGATATCAGTGACGATGACATGACCATTCTGATGTATACGGCGGGCACAACCGGAAAACCAAAAGGCGTGCCCATGACCCACAACAGCTACGGCATCTACGTACTTGAAAACGTCGACCCTGCCAGCCCCGATGTGGAAGAGAAGAACCTGCTGACCGTACCTCTCTACCACGTCGCCGGCTTCCAGGCCCTGCTGGCAGCCGTATACGGTGGCCGGACCGTGGTCATGATGAGACAGTTCGAGGTAAATGATTGGATGAAGGCCGTCCAAGAGGAGAAGGCTAACCGGGCGATGCTGGTGCCGACCATGCTCAAGAGGGTGGTGGATAGTCCCGATTTTGACAAGTATGATATGTCCAGTCTCAGAGTCATAACGTACGGGGCGGCACCCATGCCTTTCGAGGTCATCAAGAAGGCTATTGAGATGTTACCTGGAGTGAGGTTCATCAACGCCTTCGGCCAGACGGAAACGGCTTCGACCATAACCATGCTCGGTCCGGAGGACCACGTTATCGAGGGTACTCCTGAAGAAAAGGCCAAGAAGCTCAAGAGGCTGGAAAGCTCTATCGGAAGAGCAATGGGCGATGTGGAGATGAAAGTCGTCGATGCCGATGGCAAAGATCTTCCCATTGGCGAGGTAGGCGAATTCGTCGCCAAGGGACCGCGTATCATGAAGGGGTACTTTAAGGACTCCGACAAGACTGCCGCCGCCTTTACGGCTGACGGCTGGCTCAAGACGGGCGATACCGGCTACATGGACGAGGACGGCTATTTCTATCTGGCGGGACGGGGCGACGACATGATCATTCGCGGTGGAGAGAACATCTCCCCTGAGGAAGTTGAGAACGCCATATACACCTTCCCGAAGGTGGAGGAAGTAGCTGTTATCGGCGTGCCCGATCCTGAGTGGGGCCAGGAGCCCAAAGCGGTGATAGTTCTCAAAAAGGGCGAGTCAGCCACGGCCGATGAGATCATGGAGCACTGCCGGCAGAAACTGTCCAGTTTCAAGAGACCAAGGGCTGTTGTCTTTGTGGACGAGTTACCGCGCAACCAGATGGGCAAGATACTCAAGAGGGTACTGCGCGAGCAATATGGCCAGATTTTGTAATCGCCCGGAATAGCGATTGTATGTGAGTTATACCAGTCCAGCTGGCTCGGGCTGCTGTGAGCTATAAAGGGTCAATGGCGGCACTGCGCGCGTATGTAGAGGTATTAAAGCCCAGAGAGACAAGCCTGCTTGTCTTTGTGGCTTTATGCTCCGCATTGGTGGCGTCCGAAGGCCAACCGGATGGGATGCGTCTGCTTGTTGCCATGTTTACCGTCTCCCTGGGGTGCGCCGGTGTAAACGGGTTGACCAACTATCTGGACCGGAACGTCGATGCCCGTATGCGCAGGACCCGGGAACGTTCTTTGCCGGCGAAACGCATCGATCCGCCGGAGAAGGCCCTGATTTGGACAGGTGGCCTTACCATAGCTGCCTTGGTCATGGCCTGGTCCCTGCATCCGTATGCCTTCGCGGCTGGGGTCATTGGCATTGGCTTCTCGGTAGTCTGGCGGAAGAGCGTGGCCTGCCCCTTCTTGAGGGCCATTGCCAGCCTGTCGCCGGTCATAATTGCCTGGATCGCCTTCAGACCGGAATTCAGCCTACCGCTGCTGCTTCTTTGCCTCCTGATCTGCACTTGGGTGCCCATCCACGTTTGGAGCGTGATGCTTGCTCACAGAGAGGACTATCTGGGGGGAGGCGTCAAGTATTTCCCGCTAAGCCGCGACACGGCTGTGGTTGTGAAGATACTGCTTCTGCTGACCTTGCCCCTGCTCGCGGTGTCCATTGCCGTGTTTTTCCGCAGCGATCTGGGCTGGTTGTACCTAACTGTGGCTGTGCCGTTGGGTATTGGGATGCTCTACGCCAATTCCCGGTTGATTATCACCAGGTCGTCTTATGAGGCGTGGCGGGTGTACAAACTGTCAGCCTTCCCCTATCTGGGTGTATTGTTCCTTGCCATGGGCGTCGATGCGCTGATACGCTAAGAAACTGCCGCTCTCGATGATAAGCGGGCCCACAACAGAAAGCCAGCCCCGGCAAGTCGGGGCTGGCTCATTATGTCACGTTATGCGGTTATGTCTCTGCGCTAGTCCTTCTTGATCTTCTCCATGAAAGCGCTGATCAGGTCAACCGGCAAGGGGAAGATAACCATGTTGGTCCTCTCGGTAGCTATCTCCGTCAGGGTACCCAGGTACCGCAACTGCAAGGCAGCCGGTTCCTTGGATATGACCGATGCGGCCTGGGCCAGCTTTGCTGAAGCCTCAAGCTCACCTTCGGCATGGACGATCTTGGCCCTTTTCTCACGCTCGGCCTCGGCCTGTGCCGCCATTGCCCTCTGCATGGAATCCGGCAAGGTCACGTCCTTGACCTCAACGGCACTGACCTTGACGCCCCAGGGGTCGGTCTGTTCATCGACGATGCGCTGCAGGGTCTCGTTGATCTTGTCCCTCTCGGCCAGCAGTTCGTCAAGTTCGGACTGGCCCAGCACGCTGCGCAGGGTTGTCTGGGCGATCAGCGATGTGGCCCGGATATAGTCCGCCACTTCGAGTACCGCGTCTTCGGGGTTTATGACACGCAGATAGACCACGGCGTTCACCCTGACGGTCACGTTGTCCCGGGTGATGACTTCCTGCTCGGGCACGTCCATGGTGATGGTCCTGGTGTCAACCCTGTACATCTTATCAATAAAGGGTATGATTATTCGCAGACCGGGCTCTCTTAGTCCGATGAAACGGCCTAGGCGCAGTACGATTCCTCGCTCATACTGGGCGATAACCTTTACCGCTGCTGGCATGACGAACAGTATAAGCAAGACTAGTGCCGCAATGATCCATAAATACTCCATACTTTGCTACCTCCTATCTGTTTTCTTGGTCACCCACAATTTCATCCTGTCGACTCTGGTCACAATCACCTCATCGCCAGCCTCAATTCTACCATGTTCTGATTCGGCATTCCATCGCTCTCCCTTAAAACGAACAGTGCCTGAGGGGTCAATTGTGGTTACCGCTGTTGCATGTTCACCAACCATGCCCTCCCTGCTTGTCGTTATGCGGGTACCATGTGCCTTCACCACGGAAATTATAAGGAAGATGGCCGCGGCACTGAAGAATATTACCACACCAGCCATTACAGCAGGGTGTATGCCGAAGGGGCTTCCACTGAAAAGAATAAAGGAACCAATCACGAGCGCGATTATACCTCCTATTGTTAGTAGGCCGAAAGAGGCCGTGAAGACTTCCCCTGCAAAGAGGACAAAGGCGACAATTATCAATATGATGCCCGCCCAGTTGGCCTCCAATATATCCAGAGAATAGACTGCCAGAAACAGCGAGATTACACCGGTCACTCCAGGGAAGATCAGTCCAGGATTTAATATCTCGATCATTATACCCAATGTGGCAATACTGAGCAGGATGTAGGCTATATTGGAGTCCGAAATGGCCATGAGGAAACGCTCAACGGTTGTCTTGTCTACATAGTTGAGCGAGGCCTCCGCGGTGTTCAGGGTCATGGTCTCGCCGCTGTGAAGGGTTACCTCGATGCCATCCACCTTACGCAGCAAGTCCTGCAGATTACTGGCTCCGACATCGACCAGTGGCGGATCGAGTATGGGACCGTCCAGTCCCAGTTCTTCCCAGTGGCGGACTTCGCTGAGGCCGAGAGCTTCACTCTGGGTGTAGGAGGCTGCCTCGATAACGGCGGCCCTGGCGGCGGTCTTGTTACGGCCCCGCATCTCCGCCAGTGTACCGGCCCAGGAGGTGGCGTGTTCGAAAACTTTGTCACGCATGGTTTCGGAGATATCTTCGCCGCCGCCGGCTACGGGACTTGCCGCGCCGATGTTACTGCCCGGGGCCATGGCGGCTACATGGGATGCCAGGGTGACGAAGGTGCCCGCCGAAGCTGCCCAGGACTCCACATAGACCACGACGGGGACGTCCGCATGGATGATTGTGTTTACGATTCTTTCTGTGGAAGACATTAGTCCTCCGGGGGTGCTCATTCGGATTATGATGGCCTCGGCGCCGGCCTCTTCGGCCTGTGTAACGCCGCGTTCGATGTAGTCTGCCAGCGGCGCATGCACCGGGCCGTAAAACTCGAGGACATCGACCCTGGGGTTGCCTACGGCGGACGTAGCGTCGGTTGCCAGGATGGCGATGCCGCTAAGCAGCATGCCAAACAATATCAGGAGACGAATAAACTTGAACATAGGGCGATAATTTGAGTTTATCATATAGGTTAACACAGGCCGTGCGCCAAGTACAGCAATTTGGTCGCAATTCTGCACAACCCGCTGCCTGAGTTGAAGTTTGTGGGTTCAGTTGAGCGTTTCTCGCTATTGCCACGCTCAATATTCCCGTGGGCGCCACCATGAAAGCGGGTGCATAGGTTACGAACCTAACCCAGCTTGTGGGCCACGCTTTTTCGACGACCCGGCAGTGCTTGTTCTTCGTTCGCCTTGCCGGAGGCCGGCACTGCCGGTCCACCCCCGACAGCTCCGCAGCAGGTCAGGTGGTGCTAACCGCACACTAAACCCCCTCGAAGTGTCCACGCCGGTACTTATCAACAAGCTCTCCGTATATCTGTACAGCGGCGTCGTTCAATGCAGTGTCCGCATCTGTAAGTTCACGCACCAGTTTGGCCGGTGTACCGGTGATCAGCGACTTGGGCGGGAACTTCTTGTTGTAACCAATGAAACTGTTACCTCCAACTACACTTCCGTCCCCTATCTCCGATCCAGACATGACCGTGGCATTCATTCCTATCATTACTCGGTTGCCCAGATTGCAGGACCTGATGACAGCCCCATGTCCGATGGTGACACTGTCTCCGACCTGCAACCACATTTCTCCGTCACTATGGACAACTGCATTGTCTTGAATGTTCGTGTTGCGTCCTATTACTATTTTGCCCTCATCTCCCCTGATAACCGCGTTGAACCACACGCTTGACCCCTCCCCAATCTCCACATCGCCGTATATCCGAGCTCCTTCAGCTATGAACACCGACTCATGGATGCGAGGTCTGAGCACCCCACTGATCGCATCATCCTGCATGGCGTCTCCTTTATAGAAATTCTCTTCGAGGACGGCGACTGCTGTATCCGGAGACCCCTTCCCTACCCGTCTTTCAGAACACCTGCTGTCATCCGACCTGGTTACAGTATAACTCATGCCAGGCAAGCGAGACGCCGACAGGACCTTGACCGGCAACATCGGACGCAAGGATTATCACGCTCTTGCCCGCCATCAGATCGATAAACTTCGGGCAGGCATCCTAATGAGAAGCTGACAGGAGGCTATGCTACTGAGGATGGTCGGGCTTTCAGTCAGCCCTTACTCTCCGGGAACAACTGCTTGTGCAGCCGTACTGCTCGAGACGTCCAAATACCATGGCCGGACACGGGCTGATACGAGTAGCGATTCGCCCCCACCATAATTGCACAGAGTCGAGCATGTGCTGCAGCGCTCATCAATAATCAGGTGCCGATGAGCGCGGTCGAGATGGTACATCTCTGCGGTCTAAGATCCTCGGGACTCTCAACAGCAACCTAGCGGCTGGTGAGCAGGGCGTACAGGCCCACAATAATTAACAGTATCCCGACTATCCATCGAACTGCTTGAGATACCGAGAGGATAATGATGCCAGCTACTATGGCAATGATGCCCATGGCTATGCCGGGAGTCGAAGATCTGTTTCTCCTCATTATAAGCCCCCATCGTTAATGACTTGTGCCGTCTGATGTCACAGTTTGTGGGTGCTTTCAGCGGCCTAACTCAAGTTTAGCATGGAACGTCCAGGTCTGGACCTGGTCAGGCGGCGATCAGGCTTTCCAACTGGATACACGAGAATTTCTCCATTGCAGCGGGTCGCCTGAAATGCATAAGCCCGCGGTAAACTGATGCCAGGCCAGGCAGCAATGCTGATTTGCCGGGAGGCTTCAGGAAGGGCGAATCCCCAAGCGCTTCTAG
>PUNJ01000161.1 GCA_003551705.1 Chloroflexota bacterium
AATCCCTGAATCAACTTGCCTTTCCCAATTATAAAATGATTTCTAAGACATTCTTTATTGAATACGCTGGTATAACTTCAACTCCATGGACATTCAAAAAAAATCATGGATGTATTTTGAAGGTCCAGTAATGAGTTTTCGAACTTATAAATGGCTTGAATTGAAGGGTTAAGGAAAAGCATTATAAGGGTACATTCGCATGCTAAAAAGCCTAGGGTTACCTATGTTTTTATCATAGTGTTTCACCCGGTCGTGCTGTGGTGAGGAATGAGTCATTGTTTGAGATGAAATGCTGTTCGTTCAAATCTTGGCGTCGGTTGATAAGGGAATAGGGAAGGATGCTTGACATGAACGGGGACGATACGGTTGAAGTGAAAAAGAAAGGGGGCAGCATCTTGAATAAGATGAAAGAAGGGAGGCATCTGGTGCTGGAGACCGGCAGCGGAACGTACGTGGTCAAAACCTATACCGACTGGGGCCTCAGCCGTGAGGTGGTGAAATTAGTGGAGACGGGGGAGATGGACCTTGATGACATACGGCGTTTCCACCCCTACAACGTGTATTTCACCAGAAAGAAACTGGAGAAGATAAGGGGCGACGGCAGCGACGAGTCGCGTGCCCGCTTCGCCGATCAGTTGGAGGCAATGAGCGGCATATCGCAGCTGCTTAGGAAGGGTATAGACCCCCAACGTCTGATTTCGATCGTAGGGCTACTGAACTTTGAAGATGAGGAGCCTTATAATGAATCAACGCACAGTACCCTACCCGGTTACCATTGAGGTTCTCAACAACTTGTAGCTCAGAAAAACTATTACCTCATTTAATTATAAATAATCAATAAAAATTATTAAACTTTCGCCAGTGGTTTAAACATGGTCCTATTGATTTCGAAACGTATATATTCTCATAAAATAAAAACTTTCTAGGGAATCTATATGTCAAAATTGGTCAAAATCACTTCCCATAGGGATGTACCTAAGCTAGCGGCTAAAATGATGATAGAACATGGAAAGGTGAGCATTGGTTTCGGTCCGAGCTCAAGAGCAGAAGATAATCATCGGAAAAGAATGATTCGGAAATTCCGAGATGAAATTTCCATTGGGGATGTCGTCATATTATACCAGAAAAATAACATGGTAAGTGCGATTGGTACCATAGTAGGTGAGTGCCGCTACGACGAACACAATCCCTTAGGAGATTTAGGCGGTAAGATAAGGAACCCTCATCAGCGCGATGTTCGATGGTGGACGGAAATCAAAGGCCCTTTTCACAGAAGCCTTCTACCTGAAGAACTTGTTAATTGGGTATCTAATCAGGTGACAATAATGATAAAAGAGGATTTTGACAAGAACAGATTGGTGACTGAGCTTGAAAAAAAAGGCGTGTACATAAAAACAAATTAACAACCAGTCATGTCATTTAAACCAGTAAAGTGTGCTCATTGTGAATGGGTGGACAAGGAGAGGTTGTATCGTAGCCACTTAGAGATTGAGCATCGTGACGTTGCGATAGAGGTTTTAAAAAAGATTTCATGCCCAGATTGTGGCCATAAAATGACTGATACAGATGAACGACTTAGTTGTCTGAATTGCAATAAGAAGCATGCAAAATATGCGTTCAGGATTATGGAAGCGTATAAAGAATATAAATGACCAGAAAAAATTTGGTGATTGAACCGTTAGATATAATGTAACATCAGAGCAGTAATCAAGTGCCCCTCGCCCTCATGCTCGTGCTCGGCATGTCCGCCATCCTTCTGAAGATAAGGTGAACAAGGCTAATCTAGGGCGATTTAATGAACTCAGTGGGGCCCTTGCAACGTCCTATACAATGGGAATGATTAAGAGAATTATAGAAATTAAAAACTCGAATTTATGTACTCCTGAGCTTGGCTCAACGTCAGTTCTGTTGTTGAGGCTCCCGTCCTTATGAAGAAATGCTCATTGCCCCCATCCTTTAGATAAACTGGCCTATGGGATTTTTTACATTCGACGACCATTATACGTTGCCCATCGTAATCATCAAAATGGGAATGGATCTTTGTTATGGCAGATACGCCCAGACGTGTCTTGATAATGTTCACCAGGTGAAGGTTCATCTTGTCTTCGCTCTCAAAGCGATCCATCTCTATCCCCACCGGACTGCCGTCATCCGCAACCCCGATTACCAGAGTTCCGCCGCTGGTGTTCAGGAAAGCGGCTATGGTCTTCAATGCAGCGTTCTCGATGCGAGGGTCCTTCTCTCCTGTGTGCAGGTTCACCCGCAACGTGGATTTGTATTCCGTGACATCGCTCTCACCTTCGCTCAGGATTTCATCGAGGTCCAGCTCCTCGGGTTCCGAACCCAGCTCCCTGGTTGTGAGTCTTGAGTATCCCTCGGCGATTAGTTGTGCCATGAGCTCCCTCCGCTCCATAAGGAACTGTTTGTATTCCATCTCATCCCAGCCAGAGGGTAGAGCGTGCAGGCGGTACATCCTTTCCAGCTCAGTGCTGCTGAAACCTACCTCCATCTTTGGCAGATATTCAGAGGGCGCCTTGTCGCCAATCCTCACATTGTCTCTCCATTCGATGTAGGTCTTGTTCGCTATCTGATTTATCTCAGTGTTGTTGACTATGCCTTTCTTCTGCAGATAGGCGCTTGGGAAAAGGTGATGCCTCTCTATTGATTGCCTGCTAGAATGAATTGCTGGGTCTAGCAGTTCCACTATTTTCATTCTGGAGTAGAGAGCCGGAGCCTCCAATATTATCTGGGATGCATGAAAGCCAGATAAAGATGGACCGGAGCTGGCCGAGGTCGCTAGATCGTTCGGCAATGTGACGTTCCAGAAGT
>PUNJ01000174.1 GCA_003551705.1 Chloroflexota bacterium
CGTGGTGGAACTCGGGAGCCAGTCATATGAATGAGGCGTTCCCGAAGCGGTATTTTACCGCTCTGGGTCTCGTGTCACTGCAAGATCGTTTACTTCGGCTTCAATGTGGTTCGTGAACCGCCGTGGTACGGAACCGTATGCCCGGTGGTGTGGGAGGACGGCGGGGGCAACCCCGCCTCCTACCCGATTGTTGATATAGCTCCCCACGGTATGGTTCAGTTCAATGAGATAATTGACCCTGAATCCTACCTGCAACCAAAAGGGGATGCTGTATGCGCAGTAGACTATTCCTGGCCGCGTTGATGTTGTTTTTATTGCCGGCTTTCTCCGCCTTCCCGCTTAGTCTTTCGCTGACCGGCGCCGAGGACTCCGGCCTCTGCGAGGCGCACACCTACTACATCTCGATCGAGAACCCGGACTGGTACGCCCATACCGCCTCCTCCCTGGTCGTCACCAACACCGTTCCCCCGGACGACTTCGTCTTCCAGGATTGGTCGGCCGAGATCACCACGCCGCAGGGAGTACTATCCGGGGCAGACGCCAACCCGGACATCGTCGACGAAGACCTGGTCTGGGACCTCGACGATCTTTTCGGCTTTCCGGTAATCCTGGCCCCGGGGGAGAGCCTGGATATCGTCTTCAACCTCGAGGTCGGCTGCGCCGGCAACAGCGGTCAGAACGACCTCCTGGTCGAGTACGAATCCCCCGAGTTCAACCCCCAGAGCGACACCGCCGCCCTCTTCGTCACCGTCTGGCCGGGCGACCTCAACATCATCCAGTCGCCCCCGGTCCAGGAGGCCACCATCGGCGAATGGGTCAACTACACGATCAGGGTCGAGAGCAGCGGCCTGGGATCGATCAAGAACGTCGAGGTTCGGAACACCCTGGAGCCCGGGCTTCTCTTTCTCACCGCGGAGCCTTATCCCGACGACATCGTGGGGAATACCTACTACTGGACCCCCGATTCCATCCCCGAGCTGGCCGATATGGAACCGGACACGGCTTACTTCATCACCCTGACCGCCGAGGTGACGGCCTGCGTTGAACTGGTCAGCCGGGCCGACGCCTCCCACGGCTGCGCCGGGATGGTTTCGGTCCCCGACACCGTCTGCCTCGACACCGCCGCTGAAACCCCTCCGAGGACGGCCAAATCATCCATCGACTATCAACTGGCCACCCCGTTCATCGGCTTCGACCTTCTCGGCCCGGGGATGGCCGGGATCGACTACTGCGCCGGCCGCACCGTTACCGTGGCGGTCGAGAACACCGGCGACGGCGACGCCTACGAGTTAGACCTGGTCACCACTCTCGACACTACCGGCTACGAGATCTCCAACGTCAGCGGGGCCGACTATTCCGGCGGCACCTTCACCGTCGGAACGGTGCCCGCCGACGACACCGTCTTCTTCGACTTCAATATCAACTGGACGGATTCTTCCTGTCCCCCCGATCCCTCCACCCAGAACACCCTCTGGCGCCCGGAGTATGAGGACCAGTGCGGCACCCCCTATGCGCCCCCGGTCGCCATCTTCCCCGTCTCGATGACCGGGATGCCCTCGCTCTCGATCTCCAAGAACAACCCCGGGACCGTCAGCCAGACCGATACCGTCTACTTCGAGGTCACCGTCAGCTATGAAGGTCCCGACGGGTTCAACCCCACCATCAGGGACAATTACCCCTTAGCCGGCTGGACGGTCCAGACCATCTCCGACGGCGGGGTCGACTCCGGGACGCAGATCACCTGGGACACCCTAATCTTCGACGACGGGGAGAGCCGGACCGTGAGCTTCTACCTGGTCCCGCCCCCCGGCGACCCCTGCGCCATCGACCCCGGCCTCTACTCCAACAGCGCCGAGGTCACCGGGGGAACTGACTGCCGGGGCTGCGATATACCCCCGGCCTCCACCACCGTCACCTTCCCGGTCGAGTCGGCCCCCGAATGCGAAAGCGACTGCGTTCTCGAGGCGGAGCTGACCTCGCCGCCGCCGGCCGAGGTCTGCACCCAGCTCTGCTATACCGCCCTCTACACCTTCGGCCCGGGGACCGACCTTCCCGCCGACTGGTCGAACGCCACCTTCGTAATCCCCGAGATGCTCTTCGGCCAGGACTACGACTCTCTCGGTGAGGTCCTGGTCGACGGTTTCAACTACCAGACTTACGTCACCGACAACGCCGGTGCCGGGGGGACATACATTCTCGACCTCTCCGGTCTCGACTCCTCCCCGGCCCCCGCCCCGGACGCCGTCTCCACCCTGGAGATCTCCTTCTGCTTTATGGCCGGAGACAGCACCGGCTCCGGCTGGCAGCGGGCGGATCTCGATCTCGGCGGGGCCTGCGGCACCGAGACCAACTGGTTTTACGTCTCCATCGCCAGATCCTCGGTTGGGATCGGCCTCTCCGGCCCCCAGATCACCGACCGCTGCGGGGTGGAGACCTACACCGTCTCCCTGACCAAGAACCAGTACCTGGCCTACGACCTGCTGGTCACACTCGAACTCGACGTTGGAGACGAAGACTTCCATTATGTCCCCAATACCACTGTCTTCACCGGGACCTTCACCGAGGAGGGGTATGGAGATATTCCCGCCTTCGAGCCGGACGACGAATCCGAACCGGGGAAGCTGATCTGGGACTTCTCCACCCAGGGCGGGGGGACCGGACACCTCTCCTCGGTCGGCTCGATTTTGGTCGACCTCCGCCTGCCCTGCTCCGGGGATCAATGCTGTCTCCGGGCCCGGGCGGATTACAACGACCGCTGCACCCAGGGCGATGTCCCCCGGGAGCATTCGGCGCTCTCCTCGACGATCTCCCCGCTCTGGACGCGGGAAGCCAACCTCTCGATCACCAAGAAGCCGGAAAGTTTCTCCGCCACGGAGAGCGTCGTGGAGTGGACCCTGACGGTCCTCAACAGCGGCGACGGCGGGGCCTACAACCTGACCGTCACCGACGAACTCTCCGCCAATCTCTCCTATTATTACTCGATCCCGCCGGCGGAAGTCGTGGACGGCCAGACCATTACCTGGAACTTCCAGAGCCTGGACTCCGCCTGGATGGGTATGACCGACCTCGACGGCGACGGTTACTACAACGACCTCCTCCCCGGCCGGTTGATCAAGCTCAAGCTGGGGGCGACTCTCGACGGCTGCGACGACCTGGTCAACCAGGCCCGGGCCGCCTGGGGCTGCCTGGAGGAAGACTGCCAGATCACCCCCTGGGCGACCTCGAACGTCACCATCCCCCCGCCCGGGGTTCTCGGGGTCACCTCCTTCCCGGTCAACATCGAGCTCTGCCGGACCGCCGAGGTCAACTTCGAGGTTCGCAACAGCGGCCAGACTCACGTCTACGAACTCTTTGCCAGCCAGACCTTCCCGCCCGGGATCAACTTCGTCACCGGCAGTTCGGAGTACCGATACAACCCCGGACCCGGCTGGACTTCCTTCACCCAGACCCCCGACCCCGACTATGAGCCGGCCGAGCCTTACCCCTACGTCTGGAACGCCCAGACCCACATCCCGGAGTTCGCCGACCTCCCGGTCGGGGCCCGGGTCCAGATCCGGTTCGAGGTCGAGGCCGACTGCGACTTCCCCCACGGCGACCGGATCTTCCGCTCGATGGCCGGTTTCTTATCCCCCTGCGCCGAGTTCGAGACCACCGATGAGACCCGGGCCCGGCTCGGGCTCAACGATATGGACGTCCAGATCGTCAAGGAGGGCCGGAACGAGACCCGGGACCCGGGAGGGGATCTCACCACCGACCCGATCATCGCCGACGCCGGGGATACCGTCTACTGGCAGGTGACCCTGAGCAACGCGGGCGCCACCCCGGCCGAGTTCGTGACGATGACCGACACGCTGCCCGATACGGTATCTTTTGACTTCGCCGTGCCGCCGCCCGATTACAGCAACGGTCAGGCGATCTCCTGGTTCGTGGGGACGGAACTGCCGTTCGTCGCCACTATCTGGGCCGAGGTCAACCCCGACGGTTGCGAGGGTTGGTCCTACAACACCGTCGACGTCACTTGGGGCTGCGAGGACCTGGCCTGCACCTCAGGCTGGAAGAACCATATTACCGAACTGCGGACCGAGGTGGACTTCGACCTCCCCGGGACCAACATCCTCACCGACTTCGACACCTGCGGGGGGTCGATCACCTTCTTCGTCGAGAACGAGGGCGCCACCGCCGAGCAGATCAGCTTCCTCTACACCGTCCCCGACGGCTACTACTACGACGCCTCCGGCGGCGGGGCGACCATCACCAGCACCGATTCCGAACATACCTTCTTCCCCGCCGAGGAGGAACCGGTCGAGATCCCGGGGATGCCCCAGCAGCTACGCTGGGCCGCCCAGGCCGACGGGGGCAACATCATCGACGGAAACGACTATATTGGTCCCGGGGAGACCCTGACCATAAGCTTCAATGTTTACCGCGTCCCCTCGGACGATTCCTGCGATACCGACCCCTCCTCCCATCCGCCGGATCCCCTGGAAGTTATCGGTTCGGTGACCGGGAGTTACGCCAACACCTGCGGCGACTATGTCACCGACGGGATCACCTTCAACGACCAGACCATCACCCCGGCCTACGCCCGGCTGGAGCTGGATATCTCTCCTGAGACTCAGATCGTCTCCCCCGGAGAACAGGCCACTTTCGAAGTCGAACTGACCAACGACGGGAACGCCCCCGCCGACAACTGGGTGGTCGAGCACACCCTGGCCTCCGGCTACTTCAACCTCTCCTCCACCCTGGGCAATGTTTCCGTGAACACCGTCTGGTTCGCCTCCACCGACGCCGGGGGCGGGGTGATAAACGCCAACAGTTCCCGGACTTACACGATCACCGCCGACGTCGGCATCGGCAGCCTGATTCACGACGCCGTGGTCATCGGGGAGTGCCTCGACGCCGGGGGCAATCTCACCGGCTGCCGCTACAGCTGGTCCGAGGAGCAGGTTTACAGCTCCAACGCCGCCTTCAGCAAGGCCCCCGATTCCGTCGCCACCATCGGCGAGACGGTGTACTTTACGGTCACCTCCGAGTTCCAGAACCCGGACTACACCGATATCACCATCACCGACACCCTTCCTTCCGCCCTGCGCTACATCTCCCACAACGTCACCCCCCCCACCTGGGCCACCAACACCGCCGACCCCGCCACCGGGGTGATCGTGGTGACCTGGGAAGAGATCGACGACCCGACCACGGTGACGATCGAGATCGCCGCCCGGGTCAAGGACGAGCCGGCCTACTTCGCCGGCCAGACCCACACCAACAACGCCGAGGTCCAATTCACCTTCGAGGGCAACACCTATGAAGAAAGCGACTCCGCCGATGTCGGCCTGATCGAGCCGGATATCACCGGTTTCAGCAAGGAATTTCACGGCCCCGACCCCAACCCGGTGGCCGGCGGCGACGAGGTCTATTTCCGGGTCGAGTTCGACAACACCGGGACGTCGACCGCCTACAACATCTCCTGGCTCGATATCCTGCCCGAGGAGATGCGGGACACCGCCCCGGTGGTCGAGGCGGTCGAGATCTACGATCTCCCCGGGGTGGATTTCAACCGCGCCCTCGGCCCGGGGGACTACAGCGAAAGCTGGGACTCCGTTTCCGGGGAGCTGGAGATCAACTTCGATACCCCCGCCCTGGGTTCCGACGCCCGCCTGGAACCGGACGAGCGGATGGTCATATATTACCGGACCTTCGTCGATTACGACGTCGGCTCCTTCGCCGAGTTCTCCAACTTCGCCCGGATCCCCGACGGCGGCTATCTAAGCCTCCCCGACGATCCCACCAACCCCGACATCCGCGAATACGACGACGGCGACGATACCCTCGACCTCTTCACTTTGCCGCTGAGCATCGAGAAGTCCTCGCTCTGGACCGGGCAGACCGGCCCGACGATCGGGGAGACCGTCTATTACCGGCTCGAGGTTACGGTCCCGGCGGAGACGGTCGCCTACTGGCCGGAAGTTTACGACATCGTCCACTCCGACGGCCTCTACTACCTCCCCGGCTCGACCAGCTTCTCCGAGGTGACCGGCTACCCGGCCGAGCCGGTCTCCTTCCTCTCCTCGACCGAGCCGGTCTGGGTCTCCTACACCGACCCCGACCCCGGGATGCCCATCTTCTGGGCCTTCAACCCGATAGTAAACGCCAGCGACGGCACTCCCTGGGGCGATATCGACTACGTCTTCGCCCTCGAGTTCGGCCTCCTGGTGACCGGCCTCGACGATCTCGGCAACCCGCTCTGGGATCCGCCCGAATCCGATGATTTCTTCCTCGACGACGGCCGGGTTGACTGGTCGAGCTTCTCCGACGGCCCCGGCTCCACCAATCGCTTCACCGAGGACACCGACATCCGGACCGACGTCGATCAGCCGGTTCTCTCCAGCTTCGAGAAGACCACGACCACCTCCAACCCGGTGGCCGGGGGCAGCCAGGTGGACTACGTGATCACCTTCGAAAACACCGGCAACAACACCGCCTTCGACACGGTGATCGCCGACCTGATCCCGGTCGGGATGCGGGGGACCACGCCGGAAGTGGACAGCATCGAGGTCGGCGGCCGGACCCTTGTCGAGGACACCGACTTCACGGTCGAATGGTCGGGGCAGACCTTCACCATCACCTTCGTCTCCACCGACACCTCGCTCCCGGTCTCCGAAAACGACTCCGACTCGCGGATCGAGGCCGGGGAGACTGTTACCATCGAGTATCACGCCATGGTCGACACCACGGTCGGCGCCGGCTTGTCGATGGACAACGAGGCCCGGGTGGTCGAGTACACCTCGCTGCCCGGCCCCGGCTACCCCGACCAGCGGACCTACCCCGGGATCGGCCCCGACTCGGTCAATCACTTCACCGACCCGGCCGAGGTCGAAAAGGACGAGTCCTCCGAGCTCTACACCCCGGACGAAGAGGTGACCATCGGGGAGGATCTGGTTTACACCATCGAGGTGGATCTCCCGGAAGATGTCTGGGCCTACGACCTCGAGGTCACCGACCTGGTCGACCGCTCGCTGACCGTGGTCGGTGTCGATTCCGACCCGACGGCCTCCTTCACCGTCTTTTTCGTGGACGGGGACGGCTATACCAACGTCACGGTCGGGTATACCGCCCTGGGGCCCGGTTCTGCCGGGGTCGACGCCACGGTCACCATCACCGCCTTCCTCAACCAGACCCATCCCGGCGGGACGGTGCTTCGCGGCCAGAGTTTCGACAACCAGGCGTTTATCGGCTGGAACGCGATGACCGACCAGCCCTCCTTCAACACCGGCACCTCGAACGTGGTCTTCAACACGGTGGTCGAGCCGGAGCTGGGGATCTTAAAGGACGCCGAGCCGGCCGGCGGTCAGGCCGGGGACACCATCTACTTCACCGTCACCGTCGATCACACCGGCTCCAGCGACTCCGACGCCTTCGACGTGGTGATTACCGACGTCATCCCCGACGATATGACCTGGGTCGGCAACGTCGAGACCCTCTCCGGGCTGACCCCGACGGTGGACGACACCGGCGACCCCACGGTGACCTTCAGCTACCAGACGATCGGGCAGGCTCAGAGCTCCGAGTTCAGGTTTGAAGTGACTCTCAACAACACGGTCACGCCCGGCCAGGAGATCACCAACACCGCCGACCTTGCCTGGACCTCGACCCCCGGGTTCAACCCCAACGAGCGCGGCTGCGGCGACCCGCCCAACAACTACTGCGACTCCGACGACGCCGTGGTGACGGTGGACGACGAACTTTCCGTCGACAAGACCCGGTTAGGCACTCCGCCCCACCACGGGGTGATCGGGGAGACCTTCCAGTACGAGGTCGTACTGACCCTGATCAAGGGGACGATGACGGAGGTCGAACTGGTCGACACCCTTCCCCCGGGGCTGGCTTTCGTCGACCAGGTCAGTTTCACCCACGACGCCGCCATCGACTACACCGGTTCGGACGAACCGGAGATCACCGACGATGGCCGGACCGTGACCTGGAACCTGCAGACGGTGGTCAACCCGGCCGGGCCGACGCCGGACACCATCACCATCGTCTACGACGTGGTGATCCTCAACGTCGAGACCAACGTCAACACGGAAACTCTCGCCAACCGGGTCGATCTCACCTACGAGGGGGGAGACGACTTCTCGATCGCCGCTCCGACCGAGGTCCGGGAGCCGAAGCTGACGGTCGACAAGTCGGTCGCCCCGCCGACCGGGGACGCCGGGGACACGGTGACGGTGAACGTCACCTTCCATCACGACACCGACAGCACCGCCGTCGCTTATGACGTCACCCTGACCGAGGTGGTGACCGACGGACTGATCTGGGCGGAGAACGTCCAGCAGTTGGAGGGGCCGGCCGGCTTCTCCTACGATACCGGCGACCTCCCCGAGGTGGTCTTCAGCTGGGACGAGATCGACCTCTACTATACGGCGGTCGAACCGGTCCATTTCACCTTCGACGTGGTTCTCGAGGACTGGGTCCAGCCCAACCAGGTCTTTCCCAACACGGTGGAGCTGCGGTGGACCTCGCTCTCCGGGGATCCGGGGCAGATCTCGGATTACAACGAAGACTCCCACCAGCGGACCGGGGACCCCGCCGACGAGGGAGAGCTCAATAACTATTCCGACACCGACGACGCCGAGATCACGGTCGAAGATATTCTCCTGACCAAGGACCTGCTCGGCGACGAAGCCGCCGTGATCGGGGAGACCTTCCCCTACCTGGTGACAATTACCCTTCCCGAGGGGATCACCGCCGAAGCGATCCTCGAGGATACGCTCGACCCCGGCCTGGCCTTTGTCTCTCTGGACCGGTTCGACCACGACCCCGGGGTCACCTTCACCGGTTCGACCGACCCGGATATCGCCCCCGGCGGCCAGACCGTGACCTGGGATTTCCAGACGATCGTCAACCCGCCCGACCCGCCGACCTCGAACACGATCGAGATCGAGTACACCGTGGTGGTGCTCAACGTCGACACCAACCGGGACGGGGAATCTCTCTCGAATATCGTCGAACTTGATTACGCCACCGGTTTCGCCTCCGCCACCGCCCCGCTGATCGAGGTCCTGGAGCCGGACCTGGCGGTGGAGAAGGAGATCGTGCCTTCCAGCGGGGTGAGGGGGGATATCCTCACCTACTACTTCAATATCTATCACACCGCCCTCTCCCGGGCCGCGGCCTTCAACGTCGGCCTCGGCGACCTCATCCCCACCGAGTTCGACTGGGCCAACAATCTCCAGCTGATCAGCGGTCCCGCCTTTACCTACGACACCTCCGCGCTCCCTGACTTTTCCGCCGACTGGGGGGAGATTCCGCTCTTCCACTCCGAGACCAACCCGGCCAGCTTCAGCTTCGACGTCTCGATCAGCAGCGGGGCCGGCGTCCCCCAGATCGTCTGGAACACCGCCGGGGTCGAGTGGACCTCGCTCTCCGGCGACCCCGGCCAGATCTCCATCTATAATCCTTTCGCCTACCAGCGGACGGGCGACGACGACGACCCGGGGGAGGTTAACGACTACCGGACCGAGGACGCCGCCCCGGCCCAGCTCGACGGCACCCCCACGCCCTCGGTGACGCCCACGCCCTCGGTGACACCCACACCGTCGGTGACGCCGACGCCCTCGGTGACGCCGACGCCTTCGGTTACGCCGACACCCTCGGTGACCCCGACTCCTTCGGTCACTCCAACGCCATCGGTGACTCCGACGCCATCGATTACGCCGACGCCCTCGGTGACGCCCACACCTTCGGTTACGCCGACGCCCTCGGTTACGCCGACACCCTCGGTGACGCCGACGCCCTCGGTGACGCCTACTCCCTCGATCACGCCGACCCCGACGATCAGCCCGACCCCGTCGTCTACTCCAACGCCCTCGGTGACGCCCACGCCTTCGGTGACGCCTACTCCCTCGATCACGCCGACCCCGACTATCACCCCGACCCCAACGGTAACCCCGACGCCTTCGGTAACACCCACACCGAGCATTACGCCGACGCCTTCAGTGACGCCAACGCCGAGCATTACGCCGACGCCATCGGTGACTCCGACTCCGAGTGCTACGCCCACCCCGGCATATTGCGAGAGTTTGCTGTTGATTTCCGACCTCGAAGATCTTGAGATCGCTTACCCCCGCTCCAGCGAGCTCACAGGTTGGAGTTGGGAAGTGACGCGGGCGGAAGCCCCGGAGACCGACGTTTACGGGGCTGTCTCCGACAATGAGAATGTTTACGTCGACCAGAACACCTAACCGCCTCAGCCGGCCGCGATCCGGATCTTCAGCCAGGACGAACCGGTCGATATCCAGGAAGGCGACTATATTATACTGACCTATGACGGCGGCCTGCTTGCTTTCGTCTATCCGCCTCCGATGAGCGGGGATATCGATGTCTATTACTACATCGGGAGTGACGGGAGCACCTATACCGACCGCTGGCTCTGCAACGTGGCCAAGCAGGCGACAAGCCCCACTCCCACGCCGTCCGTCACACCCACCCCGAGCGTGACTCCGACGCCGTCCGTAACGCCCACGCCTTCCGTCACCCCGACCCCGTCGGTTACGCCCACTACGAGCGTGACTCCGACGCCGTCGATCACGCCGACGCCCAGCGTGACGCCGACCCCGTCCATAACGCCCACTCCTTCCGTGACGCCCACCCCTTCGGTCACGCCCTCGACGACCCCATCGCCCACGCCCACGCCCTGGACCACGCCGGCTCCGGTCTGCCGGGGTTATGTCGTGGGGCAGCACGGGCCTCACGGTCCTTACCGCCCCATGCTGGCAATTGTTGACCGCTGGGATTTCAACCCGGCCACCAATGAGATAGTGGTGGGCAGCGGCAATGTAGGAGGGCAGGGCGGTATCGAGGCCATAGCGTTAAACCCGGCTGACGGTGAACTCTACGCCGTGGATTGGAATTTCCTGGGGACCTTCCGGGCTGACGGCACCTTTGTCCGGTATCCGGAACCGATTGGCTGGATTAACGGCCCCTACGGTCCTTACGAGGTGATGGACGTTGACGGACTGAGTTTCGATCCCGGGACCGGAATACTCTGGGCCAGCGAGCGCTCCCGTCGGGGCAGTCGGTTCCGTGCTCCGACCGATATCATCTTTCAATTGGATATTGCCACCGGGAAGGCCGTGCCGGGCGTTTTCGGCGGCTACGATTATCTCGCCTTGCCGTCCGGACCGGAGCACTACTGGCAGCGGGATATTGACGATCTGGCGTTTCGTCCCTGGGACGGGGTGCTTTTTGCCAGTCTTAACTACCGGGGACGTGAAAACACTATCGCCAAGATCGACAAGGCGACCGGAGAAACCACCGTACTGGGTTATATTCACTATCCCGAGCAGGGCGGGTTGGTGGATGATATGGAAGGCCTTGAGTTCGATCCCGAGGGGATCCTGTGGGGGACTACCGGAAATAAAAGCAGCCTGGTGGCAAACAACGACAAGCTTTGGAGGATAAACTGGAACGAAGCGCTCGGCCGGTTCGAAGTCGATACTCCGCGGCCGCTCACACACGCCACGGACTACGAGGCCCTGACCTTCTGCGTCTGGCGCTACGAACCGGTCACCGCTTTCAGCCGCTGGCTGCTGCCGGCGGGCGCCACGGCGATCGATGGCGAAATCATCGAATCCTACATACTGGTTTCCAATCCCAATCCCAGGGAAGTTCCGGTAAGTATCACGTTTATGGGCGAGAACGGTCCGATAGGATATACCACCCGGGTTATTTCGCCGAATTCACGACTGACGGTCAAGATCAACGATTACGTGCCGGCCGGTCACGCGGCTGCCGGCGCGGTCTCCTCGATCGTGCGTTCGCTGGACAACCTCCCCATACACGTGGAGCGCGCGATGTATTTTCCCGGGGACTCAGGGCCAACCGGCTGGTCCGGCGGCCACGATACCATCGGGATCGACCATCCGGCGACGGAGTGGAACCTGCCGGAGGGCGCGACTCACCTGTTCGACCAGTTTGTCCACGTGCTCAACCCCGGCGACGCTCCGGCCGAAGTCGAGGCTGTTTTTATGAACCAGGCCGGCTTCACCTGGCAGACGCAGGCAACAGTGGGGGCGGAGAGCAACTGGACGATCCACGTCAATTCGGAGGTCGGGCTTCAGACCGAAATCTCCACCCGGGTGACCTCCAATCAGCCCGTTGCCGTGGACCGGACGATGTATTGGAACCGGGGCGGAGCAAGCGTATGGACCGGCGGTCACGCCTCTCGGGGAATATCACAGTCTTCAACGGCATGGCATCTGGCCGAGGGGGCCAACCATTTATTCGATCACTATATCCTGGTCTCCAATCCCTCGACTTTCGAATGGGCCGCAATCCGCTTAACTTTTATGGACGATATCGGCGATACGGCCGTTCGCCACCATACGCTGCCGCCTCAAAGCCGGTACACCTTTAAGGTGAATGAGCTGGAAGGCTGGGAGAACAAGGGCCAGGTTTCGACTATGGTGGTATCGACAAACGGGGTTCCGATCTTCGCCGAGCGGGCGATGTACTGGCCCAAGGGCGGACCGTGGGTCGGCGGACACAATTCGATCGGATCGTCAATTCCGGGAGTTAAATGGCACTTGCCGGAAGGGGCCAATCATCTTTTTGACCATTATGTTCTGGTCTCCAACCCCTTCAACTCCGGCGTGGCTGATGTAAAGATCACGTTTATGGATCAGGACGGGAATACGGCCGTTCATACTCAAGCAGTGGGGCCGATGAGCCGTTACACGGTAAAGGTGAATGATATGCCCGGCTGGGAGAACAGGGATCAGGTTTCCACTGTGGTCGAATCGGTCAATTCCGTGCCTGTTTTTGTGGAACGCGCCATGTACTGGCACAAGGGCGAAGCTGACTGGATCGGCGGCCACTGCACGATAGGTATAGCCGAGCTGCTTCC
>PUNJ01000089.1 GCA_003551705.1 Chloroflexota bacterium
CGCCGCTCAATATGGGATATATGATCGTGTTCTTGGGAGGCGTCGTCACACCGCCCACCGGAAGCCCCGGTGTGCCCACGTCCTTCAACTTCTCCACGCCGATGGCCAGGGCTATGTCCGCAGCCCCGGACGCCACAGCATACGAGGCGTACCGCAGTGTATCTGCCCCCGTGCAGCAGTAATTCTCGTTCCGGCTGAAGGGAACAAAATTCAGCCTCAGGTTTTCCGCTAGCGGCGCAGCGCCCGGACCCAGATGCGTTTCGGGCATGGCTGTGCCCCCAAAGGCGGCATCTATGTCCTTGGGCCCGATACCGGCGTCCTCAATGGCCTCCTTAAAGGCGTCCACCAGCAGGTCCCCGCCGGATGCGTCCCACCTCTCTCCAAACTTGGTGCAACCCACACCTATGACGGCAACTTTGTCCTTTATTCCCTCAGGCATTTCTATGCTCCTCCGTTATTCGACTGGTCCCCATCCCGGACCGGGGTGGCGCACCAGTAGTAGATGTTCACGCCGCGGGGCACGTCGATCTGCTTGCGCCGGTAAGTCATCTCCACCGGCAGGCCGATCTTCATTTCATACGGGTCCATATCCACAAGCTGCAGGTTTATGCGGCCGCCGCCCTCGAAATTGATATAGGCCACAATAACCGGAGGCATGGCCACGGCGACATTGTGGTCGACCATATACGAGAACACCTTGCCCTTCCTGCTGGAGAAGCTGTGATCTTCCATCTCGTCGATGGCCCGGCAGTTCGGGTTCACGCAGATACGCCTGGGCGGGTACTGCGCCGTGCCGCATTTCTTGCACTTGTAACCATAAAGCTTGGCCACCTGCTTTCTCTCCCGCCAGGCGAGAGAGTAGGAGGTAAAGCCGTATTCGCCCTGACGCGGGCCCCAGTAGTACTTGACCGCTCCCCGCATGGAGGTGAACTGCTCCCAGCTGCCCAGGTCCTTGCGACGGGCCAGTCCCTTCTTGATGCCCCACTTGCTCCTGGTGCGAGCGATGTCGCCCGTGACCCGGAACAGCAGCACGTCCACACCCTGGCCCCAACTGGCCACCATGATCCGGTCGCCCGGATTGGCCTCCTCCAGGGCGCCCACCAGCATCATGAGCGGATGGGCGGCGCAGGTGTCGCCCACCTTGTCCAGCAGGTGGTCCTGCACCTGGGCGGCGTCGAAGCCCATCTTCTTGGCCAGCGCCGCATGCTGCCTGGCCATGGGGTAGCAAAACGCCACCTTGGCGATGTCCTTGGGGCTGAGGCCCTGCTTGGCGAGCATTCCGTTGACGGCGCGGGGGATCAGCTTTTCGTAGCCCTCGTCCCGGATCCAGCGGTCCTCCCACCCGTGCTCGAACTCCTCGAAGACGGCCCGCCAGCGGTCGACGAAGTCCACCGACAGCGAATAGGTGGCCTCCAGTTCCGCCACGACGTTTTCGGAGCCGACCATGAAGGCGGCGCCGCCGTCACCGTAGACGGACTCCTGCGGGTGCCCCGGCTGCATGACGCGGCAGTCGGCGGCACATACCAGGGCGTCGCTGACCGAGCCGGCCTTGACCGCATCAATGGCGTTCAGGAGGGCGGTGGTGCCCGCCTTGCTGCTGGAGGTGATGTCGGCGACCCGGATGTCCTCCTTGAGGTCGAGGGCGGTCGATATGATGCTGGCCTGCTGCCTGACCAGGTAGGCCGGCGAGCTGGTGGCGAAGTACAGCGCGCCGAGTTTGCTCCTGTCCTCGTTGTCCAGACAGTAGATGCCGGCAGCTGTGGCCATGGTGACCGAGTCTTCGTCCTGGTTGGCCACCGTCCGTTCGCCGGGCCCGGGGAAGTTCAGCAGGAAGCCGGTGGCCTGGCCGATTTTGCCCTTGTCCAGGCGGTACCACGGTATGTAGGCGGAATACGATGTGATGCCGATCATGCAATTTCACCTCCAATAAGCGCTGTATCGAGACCGATCGGTGCCGATGACCGTCAGTCCGGTGGCCACTGTGTGGCGATAATGGCTCTTTTGTCCCACCCGCGCCGGGAGCTTGTCGTCCGGCGTTATGTCCGATCATCCAGCACGACGGCGGCGTTCAGGTATAGAATAGACGACATCCAGCCGGATGGCAACCGGGGAGGGGAGGGGGGGAGGGGAGGGCTGAGTGCTGAGTACTGAGTGCTGAGTGCTGAGTGCTGAGTACTGAGTGCTGAGTGCTGAGTACTGAGGCCCCGCCTCCCTTCCGCATGAGTGCAGCCCGCCAAGTCATCCGCATGGGTGCAGCCCACACAACCCCAGTAGGGCAGGTTTGTAACCTGCCTGAGCTGAGGCTCAGCACCCCTGACTAATGCCATCGAGGGCTTTGCTCCCTGGACCCCGGCTTTCCACGCTGTGTAGCGAACAGTTGTCTTACCACGCCACCCCGGCGCAGGCCGGGGTCCAGGAAACGTATGCCGTCTGAGACGGTACCCTCATCCCAATCCGCCACGGCCCTTACCCTAGCCCTTCCCGCGAGGGAGAGGGAACACCCTCAACTTCACCACCAAGCGGGCACGGGGGCCCGCCCCTACCAGAGAGAGACCGCGGCCCTTCACGCTGCCTGCCTGGTGGGTTTCTTCCCTAGGCCGCCCATCACCCAGGTTGACATCCCGACTGTCGCATACGTATCATTGCCTCGATGCCACCGGCAAGACTGGAGTGAGAATAGATTGCTGATGCCTGACTTTTCACATACCGAACACCCTGCCCGTCCCAAGGCAGCCACCGGAACAACCGGGCCCGGATTCCTGCCTGTGGACCGCACCGGCTCGCTGGA
>PUNJ01000042.1 GCA_003551705.1 Chloroflexota bacterium
AATTGGCTTGACAATGCCATTCGGGGGTGCTTAAACTTGTGCCAGAGCGGGTGTAACTCAGCGGTAGAGTGCTTGCTTCCCAAGCAAGACGTCGAGGGTTCGAATCCCTTCACCCGCTCCATGTTATTCATGCGTCCTTCAAAGGTGGGAGCCGTCTCGACCTTCTATGGTCGTCCCTCCTCACTTCCCCCTCCCCCCTCCAAATAGAATCGTTCCTTTCCGGTATGAACGATGCCTCCCAGGAGAAGCGCACATGGTGGGTTTCGTCACTCCGGGCCATCAGAGCTTCATCAAACCAAGAACCACAGACCACATGGAAGCCGGTCCGCAAAAGAAAGGCCCCCGGACTGCTCCGGGAGCCTTGAGAGCATCTAACTGGTTATGTAAAATGATATCTGGTACCTGGACCAGGCACCTATCGCAGAGTAAGTCTCCTGACCAGGGAGCGGCCTCCCACCAGAACGAGACCGGTAATTGCCCAGCCCATGATCAAGCCCTGGGTTGAGACTGATGAGCTGACTCCTCCACACTCGCAGCCCAGAAAGCCGGAGGTCTTCTCCTCCGCCTCCTCAACGGTGATGACCAGGGAGGCCTTGTCGAAACCGCCGGGTCCCTCCACCGCCAGGGTCACGGTATATTCGCCAGGCTCCTCAAAGGTGAAGCTGGGGCTCTGTTCTGTGCTGTCGATCTCGCCATCGCCGTCAAAGTCCCACCACCATGCCGTTATGTCACCGCTGGAGCTGTCAGTGAAGTCCACCGCCAGCGGGGTCCGGCCGCTGTCAGCCGAGGCGGAGAATCCGGCCAGTCCCGGCTCATCCGTAACCAGCAAGAGGTCCCTTATGGCATCCTGGTTTTCCTGGCTGACGCCTATGTCGTCGAGGTAAGCTCTCACATTCCCGTATTCGCTCTCCACATAGTCGAGCATGTTCTCCATGGCCTCGGAGTTTATGTCGTTCATCTGCCTCCAGTGCTCGATGGTGAGACCTTCGGGCACCAGGTCAGGAAACTCGGAAATAGCCCACTCCAAGGTGCTGAGGTTGGAGTCTATCTTATCTCGGGTCAGGTCACCCGTGAGGTTGTAGTCGTCCATTATGGTGTCTCGGGGCACGTCGAGCAGCAAGAGCAACAGGGCGGTGATGACTCCAGCCCGGTCCTTGCCGGCCGTACAGTGGACGACGATCGGGTGCTGGTCCGGGTCGGCCAGCCGTTCAAAGACATGCTTCATGCCCTCCCTGTTGTGTTCCATGACATTGACGTACCAGTTGGGGAAGTCCACCTGCGTCAGGTCCCAGGTCAGGGGCCAGGTTTCAGGGATAGGCGATTCGGGCGCTACCAGGTTTCTCAGATACTCATCGCCCTGGTGGAAGGGCAACAGGTCGTACCTGTCCTCGTTGCCCTCGTACGTAGCGTCCCGCCCTTTATCACGCTCCACGTCATAGTCCATCCGGAGGTCGATGATGCGGCTCCAGTCCAGGTTGTTTACCCTTATCTTGTCCACATTCGTCAGTTCCACAAGGTGGCCGGAGCGGAAGTATGTCCCCCACCTGACCGGCACGCCATCAGCGTTTACATAGCCGCCGATGTCACGGAAATTGGGGTCTCCTTCCAACTGCAGCGTCCGGCCCGCCTGAACAACGAAGCTGCGGTCGTAGAGGCCGTCCACCTCGGCCCGGACTACAAAGTGGTAGCGTTGCCGCGCCTCGAGCCCTGTTATGCTTACCGACGTTTCTCCTGTCACCGAGCCCCAGTAATCGGCGCTGCTTACTGCAGGCGTGGTCGCAGCATATATGTGGTAAGTTATGTCAGCTTCCGGCTTGCCGGCGGCTGTGGCGGCCGCCCATTGGAGTTCATACTTGTTTGTTTCCCGGTCCCAGATAACCGATTCAAGTCCGGCGAAGACAGCGCGGCCGCTATCAGCCTTGACAAGTACCGGGGACGCCAGGACGGCAGCAACAAGGAGCAGGGAGGCGGCAAGGTTGATAAGGCTTCTCCCTTTTAGCATGGATGGTTCCCCCTTTCTAGCGTGTGGCCCCGATGTTGACTGGTGGTTCCAGCAACATCAGGCTTGGGCAGCAGGCAAAGCAGTCCAACAAGTATGCCCTGCTTGCGGGCAACCACTGGCCGGACTGATTTCCGGCTCTCTCACACCGAAGGCCCTTTTTCGGATGAAGCAGGTCGAGCCCCAGAATGTTTCAGAATCTTATACATGAAAAGGGGGCCACGGTCAACTCCCTGTTGATCACACAGAGTCCCCGGCATTTATAATATCCTTCAGCGTTCTGGCATATTTGCATTACTCTCTGGGCAAGATGCAAGAATATTTCTTCTATCTGTGGCTATATGCAGAACTTATAGGGGTGAAATGCTTGCACTGCGTCCAAGATAATGCCTGTTTGCTTGACATTATGCCTTTGTCGTGCTAGCATGCGGGCAAAAGTTGTTACCCGGCCCGGCGTGATGATTATCAGTAACGGTCAGATTGAGGCACAACTTCCAGCTATGAAGGCTTGACATACCATGGCAGATAGCCAACAGAGAAGGCGGTCCTCCACAATGCCCTCTGAAAGAAGCGGGCTTGATGAGATTGATATGGCCATTATCACTGAACTCAAGAGCGATGGCCGCTGCAGCGCCACCAGGATGTCCAAGGCTCTGGGTATCCATAGGAATACTGTGAGCATGCGATTGAGGCGCCTGCTGGATGAAAGGATCATTACCCCTGCCATCTACGCCTCGCCTGCCGCCCTGGGATACCGGACCATTGCTACCATAGGCATCAACGTCGAGCCTGGGCAGGCCGATATCGTGGCGGAGGCCATGGCGTCTCTCCCAAACGTGCACTATGTGTTCATCTGTCTGGGGCGTTATGACATCATGGTCTGGGCTTTGTTTCGCGACCAGGAGGAACTCTACACCTTCATGAGGGACAAGCTGGGCAGAACTGCAGGCATCACGGGAATCGAGATAATGGTCAACCTGGATATCGTTAAGCTGGCGTTTGCGTTCCTGGGACCTTCCCACATCTCGCAGAGCGATGCCCAGGACGTGAGACCAGTGACGGGTGCACTGACTGCTCCTCAGGGCAATGACACCCTGGATGAACAGGACCTGGCCATCATTCGCGAGCTACAGTTGGAACCACGTAAATCGGTTGTGGCCCTGTCACGGACCATGGGCATACACAGGAACATCGTCACTGCCAAGCTCAAGCGGCTTGCGGACCGGGACATCGTGAAAGCTGTGATCACCATTAATCCGGTGCGCTTGGGTTACTCGGTCATAGCAGCCATGGGGATATCCGTTCTGCCCAGCGCTATTGAACCCGCTTCGGACATGATGAAAGCGGCTGCCAATATCCACTCCGTGGTCATATGCACCGGGCGTTATGACATCATGATCTGGGGGTCCTTTCATGACCAGGAGGAATTGTACCATTTCGTCAGGACCAATCTGGGCCAAGCGCCGGGCATCAGGGACTACGAAATCACGATCGTCCCGCGTGTGAAGAAGATGTCCTTTGCGTACCTGCCACCCAATTGAAACGACGGTTGTTGTGCTATTGGACATGAAAACGGGGACTAATGAATATGGGGAAGGTCCCAGCAAAAAAGGCCTGCTTAGGGGCCGCAACATGTTAGGGACTACGGCTCCATACAAGCCGCGTCTTTTCCGTTGATGCGGCTGAATGTGCAAAGCAGTTTAAGGAGGCGAATTATGACGGAGGCCAAGGAGAGCGGAAACCAGTTTGTTACATGGTCGGATATTCCGATAAAGGAACTCTACACACCGGAGGACGTGAAAGACCTGGACTATGAGCGGGATATCGGCTACCCAGGGCAGCCGCCGTATACCCGGGGCGTCTATCGCGACATGTATCGCGGCAGGCAGTTTACCATAAGGCGGTTCAGTGGAGTTGAGACCCCCGAGGATACCAATCAGTTATACCGGCACGAGATAGAGCTGGGACAGACCGGGCTTGCCATTGCTCCCGATGTTCCGACCTCGACGGGGCTTGATTCCGACGACCCCAGGTGCAAAGGGGATGTCGGCTTCTGCGGTGTCCCCATAGACTCGATTCAGGACATGGAAATCGTGTTCGACGGCATTGCCATGGATAAGATTACTACGTGGACCTATACTGTCCCCCTCACGGCCATGTACTTCGTTGTCGCTGAGAAGAGAGGCTTTGATCTCAAGGTCATAGGGGGTTCAACGCCGACCATGGGTTTTGCCACACCGAGCCCCCGCGACGCTCCCTGGGAGGTGGCAATCGATGGATGGAAGAGGGAGTCCCTGGACTTTGCGGAATGGACTTCTGAACATGCGCCCAAGTGGCACAACACCAGCATTGCTGCCTATGCCGTGAAGGACAATGGTTTCAACAACATCCAGGAATTGGGCGTCCTGTTGAGCGGGGCTATGGCTGCGGCCGATGCCTGGAAGGAGAGAGGGAAGCTGCCCCTGGAAGTGTTTTTCAAGCGCATTTCCTTCGAGATGGCCACCGCCAGCGACTTCTTCGAAGAGGCCTGCAAGATCAGGGCCGGCCGGCGCATGTGGACCAGGATTTGCCAGGAGAGGTATGGCCTTACCGATCCGGCGTTGATGCAATTCCGGATCAGGTGTCAGACTCAAGGTTCCACCAATACCATCGAGGAGCCTTTGAACAATCTGATGCGAATCGGTTTTGGGATGCTTGCCTCCACCCTGGGAGGGGCACAATCACTGCATGCCAACGGTTATGATGAGGCACTCTGCATACCCACGGACCAGTCCATGCTGCTGTCTATCAGGACCCTGCAGATCATCCAGGAAGAGATCAATGTGACCACCACCGTGGACCCCCTGGCTGGCTCATACTATGTGGAATGGCTCACCAATGAGCTGGAAAACCGGACCTGGGATTATATGAAGAAGATCGAGGACATGGGGGGCATGATGGCCGCCATCAAATCAGGGTTCTTCGTAACCGAGTTGAAGAAGGCCAATTACGATTGGATCCAAAAAATACAGACGGGCGAGAGGGTGGTGGTTGGTGTCAACAAGTACCGGATGAAGCCGGAGGAAGTTCCCTACCAGGTGCCGGTCTACACCTTTGAACCTACGGCCCGTGATAAGCAAATCGAGCGGGTGAAGAAGCTCAGGCAGGAGCGGGATAACGCCAGCGTTACCAGGGCACTGAAAAACTTGGAAGCCGCCTGCCGCGGTGATGAAAATACCTTCCCCTTCATGATGGAGGCATTCAGTGCCTATGCTACCCTGCAGGAGGTGTGCGATGTGTGGCGTGAGGTCTATGGGCTGAATCCCCATGCCCGGATGCATGGCTAGAAATAAGGAGGGAGACATGGCTCAGAAGAACGTCAAGGTCCTGATGGCCAAGCCGGGCGTGGACGGACACTACCGGGGTATGCTAGTGGTCAGCATGGCTTTGCGGAACGCGGGTTTCGAGGTCATCTACGGAGGAAACATGTCGCCTCCGGAAATCGCCAGTACGGCTGCTCAGGAGGATGTTGATGCAGTTGGATTGAGCTTGATGACCGGGGATGTAAAAGCATGGGTGGCTGATACCATCGACGAACTGAAAAAGCGTGACAAGGGAGATGTCCTGTTGCTGCTGGGTGGCGTCATATTTGAGCAAGACATTCCCGAACTGAGGGCTATGGGCGTAAATGGTATCTTCACATCAAGAGATTCGCTGGACGACATAGTGGAGTTCGTTCGCCGGAACACGTCAGGGGAGATTGCCGGTAGCTCCAAACGTTGACGCGTTGTATTCGATTGAAGATATAGAACAGTGATTCTGGTTGGCAGGCTTGGAGGTTTGTGGAGAGCCGGGTGGCCTTCCTGCAAACAGGCGGGTCAATCTTCATTCTCCAAGCCTGCTGTTCCCATACCAGGTTTCCATTCCGGCCCGCCTGGATTGACCTGGATGAGAGAGATTACTTCATCTAGTTCCCGGCAACTATCTCTTGAATGATGCGGTTCTCCGCTGGCGGCGGACCAGCTCTTCCGCATCAAGTGCTTCGGGAAGTGGTTGCACCGAGTATCCCAGTCCTTCCAGGGCCTTGTTCCGGCATTTGGTAAGGAGCGTTCCCAGTTGCTCTATCTCATCTGTAGAAAGCGCTGATTTGATCACCCGGTTGCCGTATTCGAACCCGAGTTCCATCACCTTGTCCACAACCTCCTGCCCCTTTGGCTGGAGCTTGACTGTCACCGACCTCTGGTTGGCGCCGCTTCTCGATTTCCTGACGTAGCCCGCCTTCTGCATCCGCGAGATCAGTCCGGAAACGCTTTGCGGAGTGCGGAAGGTCAAAGATGCAATATCGCATTCGGGCAGCGGCTCCCTGCTTATGCTGAGAATTCTCAGAATATCTATCTGAGCGAGCGTCAAATCGTATATCGACAGCTCCACCCACAGGTACTCCGCCAAGGCTTCCCAGGTTTGCCGCAGCAGGACCCACGTTGTCGAGACAGGGTCGGAAAACCTCCAATCGTACATGTACATCATCCACCTCCAACTAGATTTGGCCTGTCCGGCAAACCTTGAAAGCAGGTATCTCCTGGCCAGTACTATTCACGAATCGCGAAATTCACGGGGAAGTAACTCATTTTGCCTTAAATAAGAAACAAACTGTGACGCAACCGTCTTGGGGTTACCTTTCAGCATGCCGCTGCTCGCTTTCTGCGTAACGCCTCCTGACATGAGAAGCCTCATACGTTCTGCCGGAGAAAGGTTGCTATCCGGAGTGAACAACTTCTTACCTCTTGGTCTGGGAGGCGCGATACCGGCTATCCGGGTCTTGGAACCCTGGATGCCCACTTCCTCAGGGAGCATGCCAAGATCCCCCAGGTTGTATTCTTCTATCGCCGTCTTCGAGGCCGATAACAGTGCCGGCAGCTTCAAGAACCTCGGTTTGTTGATCCCGGCTTCGATGGTAAGGAGGGCCGGAAGCGGGGTTTCCACCACGGCTCTCTTGCCACCTTCGAGTTTCTTCTCTACAACGGCTGTTTCAACTCCGTCTACCCGCGTTTTTACGACCTCGGTCACCAAGGGGATACTAAGGATTTGCGCCATGGTGGGACCCGCCAGTCCGCAATTAGTGTCAACGGCCCGGGCCCCGCACAGCACCAGGTCGTAAGATAGACCCAGTGCACCGATTGCTCTTGCCAGTATAACCCCTGTTGTATAGGAATCCGAACCGTCCAGAGCGGGATCGGAGATAAGAATCACCCTGTCAGCCCCCCTGGCAAGGCAAGTACGGAGAAGGGGCACCGTGGAAGGCGACCCTATCGAAAGAGCCGTAACACTCCCCCCGCATCTTTCTTTGATCCGTATGGCTTCCTCAAGACCCAGTGAGTCGCAGGGATTGAGCCCATGAGACAACCAGTCTCGCCTGATATCATTCGAGCTGGTGTCTACCGTGATCGGCCCCTCTGCATCAGGGACCACTTTGATACATACTACGATTTGCACAGAATACCTCGCATCACAGGGTTAATTGATTATAGGGATATCCAGCCGCGCGAGGTGTCATTGTATAAGCTTCCGTTAGCCAAAAGATACTCTATCCTGGATATCTCGTCAAGGCTCGTTTCCCACCGACTGATGCGGATAGCCCAGGCGGCCCCCCGCTGCCGGGTGAATAGGCTTGACAGGCATCCCGTCACCCCGCCTGCCAGATGATAAGGCACAGCCACGTCCAGGGTGCGGTCCCTATTTGGGCTGGACTTCAACAAACATTATGGGGGCACCGTTCGTATCTTTCGGATGGAGGATGATCTCCTTGAAGGAACTCCATTGATCGACAGCCCCGAAGTCAATCTCGTCCAGCACCTTGAAGCCATTGTTCTCAACATTACGCCTGGCTTCGTAGAGATCTGCGACCTCGAAGGCCACTCCCATGACCCCTTCGCCGTGCTTTTCCAGGAACCTTGCAGCAACGGACTGAGGCTGGACAGGCGAAATGAGTTCGACAAGCCAGTCCTCGCTGACCATGGCCCGGACACCACCTTTCTCTTGCTCGCCATAGTCTACAAACCGCACGCCAAGGAGATCTGAGTATCTCATTACAGCCTCATCCAGGTTGCGTACTGCTATGACCACGCGCTGTATCCTTTTCACCTGCATTCTAGTTCTCCTCCAGTTGATTTGCACCGGCTTCTGGCCCTGTTCAAGCTCATCCGAGAGCTTGCAACCAGTTCCCCATATTACCGTTTATCATCAAATTCAAACGGGGTCAATAACGAAACGGAAACTTCCCACGTGATTATGCGGCGTTCTTGCTGACACTCGGAAAGCATGTGCATACTGTATAGGCACATGGGATGCTTTCGTTTCTTTATTGACGGGGGCGCTGAACAGCGATTTAATCTACTCACAGGACCTGGGCGGCTCACCACGGAGTACCAGGGCCGCCAGAGACACAATGGTCCGGGATTCGTATTCTGGACGGTTGCCATGCGGCTCCAGCTAAATAGAAGGAGGTGCACATGGACCTTGGTCTGCAGGGCAAAACGGTGATTGTGACCGGGGGTGGTTCGAACATCGGCCGGGAAATAGTCCTCAGTTTTGCCAGGGTCGGAGCTAATGTAGTCATCGCCGAGATAGATGCCAAGCAGGGCCAGGTTGTTGCCGGCGAGGCCATTTCTGCGGGAGGTACCGCCATGGTGGTCCAGACGGATGCAACCAGATGGGATTCGGTACAGGCGATGGTTGAAACCACCAGAGACAGGTTCGGCAGCATCGATGTGCTGGTCAATTGTGTGGGTGGCGGCGCCACCACACGGCCTCTTGCCGAAGTGCCCATCGAGGAGTGCGAACAGCAAATAGACCTCACCTTTCGGAGCGTTCTGTACTGCACCAGGGCAGTAATCGGCCATATGATGGAGCGCAAATACGGAAAGATCATAAGCCTGAGTTCGCCCGCGGGCCAGACCGGACTCGCCGGACGGATGGCCTCGGTGTATGGAGCCATGAAAGGCGCCATCATCTCCTTTTCCAAGGCCGTTGCCTGGGAGGTCGGTCCCTATGGAATAAACGTGAACGTTGTTGTGCCCGGCTGGACCCTGCCGGAGAGCAGTGACCAGGTGGCAGAACAGAGCACCTGGAAGAAGGGCGTTCCGGCTTTCACGCCTGAACTTCTCAAGCGGGCCATGAAGTATCAGCCTATCCAGAGAATGGGGATGCCGGAGGACACCGCCAATGTTGTGGTGTTCCTTGCCTCGGACCTGTCTTCCTACGTGACCGCGCAGACCATCAGCGTTACGGGGGGCGCAACCAGCTGGTGATGCTCGCCCATGGCCCCGAACAAGTGAGAGAGGTTTGATGGAAGAGATGACGACTTATGGATACGCAGGAAAGATATTGCGGGTGGACCTGACATCAACAGCCGTTGAAATTATGTCAACATCGGAGTATGCGGGAAGGTTTCTCGGGGGGCGAGGCATGGCTGCCAAGATCTACTGGGATGAGGTACCACCTTACATAGATGCTTTTCATCCGGACAACCGGTTATTGTTTGCAACCGGTCCCGTTGGCGGCGTCCCTGTACTGGGAGGTTCCCGCCTGCAGGTCTGCGGCAAATCGCCTGAGGCGTTTCCGCATCGCTTTTCTTACTGCAACCTTGGGGGGAGATGGGCTGGGGAGCTGAAATTTGCGGGTTTCGACGCAATCGTAGTTCACGGATGCTCCGAGAAACCCGTTTACCTTTATGTCAATCAGGGGAATGTGGAACTCAGGGATGCTACGGCGCTCTGGGGCAAAGGCACTTTTGAGACCAGAGAAGTGCTCAAGGCTGAACTGGGTGATTCGGTGCGAGTGCTGACAATCGGTCCCGCTGGGGAGAGCAGGGTTGTTGGCGCCAGTTTGCTGGCAGATAACGATGCCAGCGGGTCAGCCGGCATGGGTGCCGTGATGGGCTCCAAGGCGCTGAAAGCTATTGCCGTCAAGGGTTCTCCAGGCAAAGTGGCCATTGCCCGGCCGGACAAGATGCGTGAAGTTGTCGAGCAGTTTCGCAGGCTGAGAAAGGACCCGCACTCTGTTCCCATGTGGGGGAGAGAGTGGATAGTGACCGGGAAGAAGGACCCCTGCTATGGGTGTACGGGCTATTGTGTCAGACGGGTCTATACGGACGAAGAAGGCAAGAGCAGCAAGTTCGCCTGCCAGGCCGAAAACTGGTACCAGCTTCCGGCCGCCCGGCATTACCGGAAACAGACCGAGGTGCCTTTTCATGCCACGTGGCTATGCAACTACTATGGCCTGGATACCTGGTTTGTCGAATCGATAACATCCTGGTTGAACAGATGCTACCGGGCGGGGCTTATGTCGGATGAAGAGACGGGTATTCCCATATCGAGCGTGGGGAGCCGGGAATTTATTGAGATCTTGACCCGCAAGATCGCCTTTCGCGAGGGCTTCGGCGACATCCTGGCTCGAGGACTGGTTGATGCGGCTGAGATCACAGGGGCGAAAACCAAGGAGCTTATACCAGGCTACCCAAACCTTCAGGGAATGGAGGAGGGTTACGAGCCCAGACTGTACATCACGACAGGTCTGTTGCACGCCACCGAACCCCGGACTCCGGTGGCGGCTTGTCACGAAATATGTTTTCCGCTGGGCAGGTGGATGAACTGGGCCAAAGGCCTTGAAAGCGGCTATCTTTCCAGCCAGGCGCTGCGGACCATGGCCGAGAAGTTCTGGGGTTCCCAGATAGCAGCGGATTTCTCTACGTGCGAAGGCAAGGCGCTGGCGGCGGCAGTGATCCAGGACCGGGAATACGCCAAGGAATCGATGGTACTTTGTGACTGGCTCTGGCCCACCACGGACGTTGATCATACGGATGACCATATGGGTGATCCCACTCTCGAGAGCAAGGTTGTTTCGGCAATCACTGGTCAAGATATCGACGAGGAAGGGCTCTACAGGATCGGTGAAAGAGTCTTCAATATGCAGAGGGCGGTGCTTGTCAGAGAGGGACATCTTGGCAGGGAATTCGATCGCCTGCCCGACAACTGGCACAGTGTGCCTCTGCCGACAAATTCCATTAATAGAGACTGCCTGGTGCCGGGACGGGATGGCGAAATAATCTCGCGCCGGGGGGAGGTGGTCGACCGTGAAGCCTTCGAGAAGATGAAGGACGAATACTATCAGATCAGGCGGTGGGATGTGGCTACCGGATTGCAGACCTTTGAGCAGATGTCAGGTCTGGGTTTGGCCGATATTGCTCAGGAGTTAGACAAGTTGGGACTCCTGGCCAATCGTGAACACCGCCGGTGAGACTGCATGGGGCGGGCACCGCGAGGCAGCAGGCTTGCAGGTCGCACTGAGGGGTGAGTACACAGCTTTTGGATCAGAAAGGAGAGACACATGGCTGAGAACTTTCCGCATCTCTTTTCACCTTTGAAGGTGAGGACAATGACAATCAGAAACCGCATTGCCAGCAGCGGTCACGGCACATGGATGCGTGAACAGTATAACCTGCCCGGCGATAAACTGGCCTGGTATCTGGCTACCAAGGCCAAGGGAGGCATTGGCCTGATTATCAGCGAGGGCATAGGATTTCACCAGAAGAGTACGGGAGCGAACCCTTTTCGCTATCCCCAGGCCGTAAGCGCTTTCAAGAAGGTTACCGATCTGGTGCATGAGTTCGGGGGAAAGATAGTCCTCCAGGGTGGCAATCAGGGTGCTCAGGACTTTCCCAGGATCATTGGGATGACTACCTGGTCCTCCTCGCCTGTACCCTCTCCCAGAAACTGGACAATGCCCCATGTGATGACGGTAGAAGAGATAAAGGAGATGGTCGAATCCTGGGCCACGGCAGCCAAGGTCGGCCGGGAGGCGGGTTTCGACGGATTTGAGATATATGCTGCTCATGGTTACCTGCTGCAACAGTTTATCTCTCCTTTCTTCAACCAGAGGGAAGACGAATATGGCGGCCGCCTCGAGAACAGGCTTCGTTTTCCCCTGGAGGTAATCGATGCGGTCAGGACGGCGGTAGGTGAGGACTATCCCCTGGTCCTGAGGATAAGCGGGGACGAGTTCACGGAGAACGGTTACACCCTGGACGACGCGCTCGAATGGATCCCCATGCTGACTCAATCGGGGAAGATAGACCTGCTGGACGTGAGTGCTTCAACTTACAGGTCCATTCAGGCCATGGCGGAGTGCATGTACTACCCGCTTAATTCCTTCGTGTATCTTGCGGCGGAGCTCAGGAAGGTGCTCGATATACCTGTTCTTGCCAGAGGCAGGATCATCGATCCTGATCAAGCCGAGGAGATCATTGCCAGTGAGCAGGCGGACATGGTGAACATGTGCAGGGCCACAATTGCCGACCCTGAATTGCCCAACAAGGCCCGTGATGGCCGGGTTGAGGAGATTCGCACATGTCTTGGATGCAACGAGGGCTGTATCAAGAATGCTTCGGCCTTTACTGTCATTCGCTGCTCGGTGAACCCTGATGTAACTCGCGAGAGCGAGCCGAAGTGGATGAATCCTCCGCAGGCGGAGCAGAAGAAGAACGTTGTCGTGGTTGGTGGAGGTCCCAGTGGACTGGAGGCGGCTCGAGTCATGGCCATGCGTGGTCACAGGGTTTCCCTTTATGAGCAGGGTCCTGAATTGGGAGGGCTTCTGTTGATTGCCGGCAAGTCTCCCGGAAGGGATGGTTTCCTGGAAGCGCCCAGGTACTACACTCATCAAATGAAGCTCCTTGGTGTGGACGTACATCTGGATACTGTAGTCACCGCAGAAATGGTGAAGGAAATGAAGCC
>PUNJ01000038.1 GCA_003551705.1 Chloroflexota bacterium
ACCTCCGATGAACTTTACGAGGAAGCACTGGCCCGCGGGCTTACGCTTTGCCCTGTGACAACTCCGTCGGATCTCGTAGCCAATCCACACCTTGCCGCAAGAAACTTCTGGGTGCATGTGGCCCACGATAACCTGGGTGGGACCTTCAAGTATCCGGGACCGGCGGTCAAGGTGCCGGGGCAACGACAGGACTGGCAACGCGCCCCGCTGGTGGGTGAGCATAACAGGGAGATATGGCAGGACGAACTGGGCCTGACATCCGATCAACTTGTACTCTTGAAGGAAGCGGGGGCCATCTAGCATGACCGCAGCAATGCCCTTTGCCGGCATCAATGTGCTGGATTTCACCTGGGGACTGGCTGGTCCTCTGACCACCAAGTACCTTGCCGATTACGGGGCCACCGTGGTAAGGGTCGAGTCGGCGCGCCGACCCTGCGGCTGCCGGGTATCGCCTCCCTATATGGACGGCGAAGTGCGGGTAGACCGTTCCGGCTACTTCGCCTTCTATAATGCCAACAAGCTCAGTCTGGGACTGGACATGAATCACCCCCGGGCCGGTGAGGTGGTGGCCAGGCTCATCGATTGGGCGGATGTTATGGCGGAGAGCTACTCGCCGGGCACCATGGAGAAGTGGGGGCTGGACTACGAGAGCGTGAAGCGGACAAAACCTGACATAATTATGATGAGCAGTTCCAGTCAAGGGCAATACGGTCCGCATGCCGGGTTCAGTGCCTTCGGCATCCCCATTGTGGGCCTGTCGGGCTTTTCCCATTTCACCGGCTGGCCGGAAGGCACCAGCCTGCCTCTGCCGTCGGCCTACACCGACATGATCGGCCCGCGCTTTGCAGCCACGGCCCTGATTGCAGCCCTGGATTGCCGGAGGCGCACCGGAGAGGGTCGATATATTGATTGCTCCCAGTTTGAGAGCGCCATACACTTCCTGGCTCCCGCAATGCTGGACTGCACCTTCAACGGCCGGGATGGGGAAAGGGCGGGCAATGCCTCGCCTCATGCCTGCCCTCATGGTGTCTATCGCTGCCGCGGCGAAGACCGCTGGTGCGCCATTGCTGTGTTCAACGACCGTCAATGGGAGTCGCTGGGCCGGTGCATGGGGGGCGGTGTGTTGGAGGATAAGAGGTTTTCCACGCTGCTCAACAGAAAAAGACATGTGGCGGAGCTGGAGGCCCTCATCGACGCGTGGACCTCGCAGCTTTCATCGGAGGAAGTTATGGATAGACTGCAGGCGGTTGGGGTGCCCTGCGGCAAGGTGCAGACCAGTGCTGAGCTGCGAAATGATCCGCAGTTGCTGCACCGGGGCTGTTATTGGGAGATGGAGCATCCCGTGCTGGGCCGCTACCCGCATCTGGGACAACCGGCCACCCTCTCAGAAACGCCAGCGTCTGCGCGACTGCCCGCCCCTTGCCTGGGCCAGGATGCTGAATATGTTTGTACCATGCTGCTGGGCATGCAGGATGAGGAATTCGTGGACCTGCTGGGCAGTGGGATGTTCGCCGGTTGAGCGTTTGAAATGAACGATTTGTCAGCCTATATGCAGCCCACTCAACTATGTGATTTCGATACGAGCCGGGCCGTCCGGGACAAAGCCGCGGAGCTGGACAAGGACAGTCCTGACGCGCAAGAGACCTACAGGCGGCTGTGCAGCTTCGTCAAGGAGTTGCCCTACGGGCTGGAGGACTGGGACCTCAGGGCTTCGGAGACTCTGGCTAAGGCTTGGGGGATGTGTTGCGGCAAGACCAATCTCCTGGTGGCCCTATGCCGGGCGTGCGGTATACCGGCCCGGTACCGGGTCTTTCGCATCAGGGCCGAGAGCAAGCTTCTCACCTGGATAGCGGAACAGCAGGGGGCTGGGGTGTTCGGCGCGCCCCCTCCGGAGCAGGACCATCTCGATTGTGAGGCTTTTGTATCTGGGTTGTGGGCCGTCTTCGATCCCTCCAGGGATACTGGCATGGAGAGGGGACTGCTCAAGCTGAGTATTCCGCTTGAGAGGGAGATTGTCGGCGGGCCGGACGGCAGGGAAGAGGTACTGCTGCTGGATACCATAGACGGCTGGGCTCGCCGGCGGCAGGAGAATAGGCGGTTCAAGGAGGAGCGGGAGGCGCTCTTTGAGGTCATGAACCGGCATCTGGATAGGCTAAGGGACATAGGTCGAGAAGGCTAGGGTCCTGGGCTCGAGCATCTTGGCCAGGTCCCTGCCTCACTCCGGGGACGGTCCTGATTCGCGCGAACCAGCCTCAGGAAACGGTGGCACCGGCTGGCACCATTTCCAGCGCGATAACGGGCTCCTCACCTACAACCCAGGCGTCGTGCCCTGGAGGTATCGATGCGATGTCACCGGACTGGAGGTCCAACGTTCTGCCATCCTCCATTTTCACGACAAAATGCCCGGAGAGGATCATGAAGAGAGCATGTTCATCTTGGCAAAGCTTTGGCCCGGTATCGGGCGCAGCATGCTCTGAGAAGCGCCATCCGGGCTGGATGGTGGCGCGGTATAGGCTCCAATTGCCGAGACGTACAACTTCCGCCTTGGCCAGCGGCAATTCTTCCACACTGTCTGGTTTATCAAAGCTTCTGGCACTCAGTTCCATAACGTTCTCCCTGGGAGACGGACCCCAACTTCAAGGTCACGCTCATCAAACATAGATACTCAATCTTATACCTTGCCTGGTTAAGGAGAACGTTGCGGAGAAATATCATCCGCATGAAGATTTCCCCGCGGCACTGAAGGACTGGGTG
>PUNJ01000108.1 GCA_003551705.1 Chloroflexota bacterium
CGACCAACCATCTCGATATCCCTTCCCGGGAGATGCTGACGGATGCCCTGGATGCCTATAAGGGGACCATGTGCTTTATTACTCACGACAGGACACTCATCCGGGAAATCGCCAACAAGATAGTCGAGGTGCGGAACGGGCAGGTCACCGTTTTCCCATGCCACTACGACGAGTACCTCCGGCAAAGCGAGCGGGCGGAGACTGAAGAGATGGGAGCAGCGGAGGCTTCGGGCGAGCCGCCGCAGGAACGTCCCGGCGGCAGCAAGGAGAAGCGGCGGCGAAAGGCCAACGAGGCTCAGGTGCGGAACGAGCATTACCGCCTCATGTCGCCGATCAAGAAGCGTATTGAGGAAATAGAGCAGGAGGTCCGGGCAGCGGCGGGGCGAATCGAGGAGATCGGTCTTATCACCAATGATCCGGACAGCAATGCGGACTGGCAGAAGGTGGTCTCCATGAACCTCGAATATGAGGCCTTGAAGGAGAAGGTGGCCGCACTCACGGCCGAATGGGAGGGCTGTCAGGCGGAGTCGGAGCGCCTGGAGTCGGAGTACCGCCGGGTGCAGGAAGAACTGGGGATGTGATCGGGGGTCTGGTACACACCGTGTTCGCCTTGTCGTCGGAGGTTTTGTGTGGTGCGAGTTCTTTTCGGGGGGAGGATGTCTTAGAAAGACGCGTAGGGTGGCGTTAGAGCGAGGCGGCAGTATCTTGCATCACAATCATGGTGTGGCGCCGAGGAAAACCCACCATCTACGCTGCTTCCAAGACCACGCATCATATTCAGCGGGTGGCAATGGGGAGGCGGTGGTCTGAAATTGGACGCATGCAGCGAAGCTGGCGCTTCCTGGACCCCGGCCTCCGCCGGGGTGGCGGGATAGATTAGGGTGGCGGGATAGGATTAGGGATAGCGGGATAGGATTCCGCCTCGCTGACTGGCCTCTCAGGCAGGCCTAAACGTGGTCCACCAACTGGGTCAGGGAGTTCACCCGCGGGCAGCTTGTTATGGACGTGAACGAGTCGTGGCGGTCGATCAACACCCCCCTCATGCCCACTCTCTCCGCCCCGAGGATGTCAGTCTCATGATGATCGCCGACGTATATGGACTCAGCAGCGTCGACACCGGCTCTTTCCAGGGCTGCCAGGTAGATGGGGGCATGGGGTTTCCCGGAGCCGATCTCCGAGGAGGTGACGGTCAGGTCCAGATAGGGCGCCAGCCCCAGGCCCCGGCATATGCCGTCAATAGACCTGTCGATGTTGGAGATGATACCGAGAAGGAGCCCTCTCTCTTTAAGGGCCTGTAGTGCGGGCAGCACGTCATCGAACAGCATGAACTCGTTTCCCGAGAAGATCCGGCCTACGTACTGGAGTATGACGGACAGTTGTTCATCAGTGATCTGTATACCGGCCTCGGCAAGCACAATCCTTTGCATGCGGGCAAAGACCTCGGCCTGTTCGTCAAGGGGGCGCTGCTTCACAGGCGCGGTGTTGTTTTCCTGTATGTAGTAATGGTCGGCCAGAATTATCCCGGGGGACAACTGCCGTTCCGATCCCCTGATGCCGGCGTTACGGCAGGCCTGGGCATGTATGACTTCGCGGCGGGGGTAGTACTGGGCAAGGGTATCAAACCAGTCGAAGAATACGGCCTTGGTCACGCTCGAACTCCATGGCTGTCTACGCTATAATGTAATGATTGCATATTCATTCAGGTAGGTCGCAAAATGCCCCATCAGACCAGAAGAATTGGCGAGAGGCTTCACTGCTATATCTGGCAGGGCAGAGGCAACAACTGCAATACGTATCTCTTTGCTCATGTGCTGCGCGGTGATCGCCCTCACATTATCGTTGATCCTGGATCGGTAGTCAACGAGCTCAGGGAGGACTGCTACGGGTCGCTGGTGGCCGCCATGCGGGCTGACGGCATCGAAGCAGGAGACATCGGACTTGTGATCAATACGCATACTCATCCGGACCATTGCCATGCTACCGAAAAGATAGTGGAGGCTGGTACCAGGGAGCCGGCCGGCAAGGCTGCGACCAGGCAACCCTTGACCGCGCTCTCCCGCCAGGAATACGACTATTTTAAGTCGGTGGGAGAGAAGATGTTCGGCATGTTCGGCATGCCGGCGCCCCAACTGGAGCCCTTCATTTACCTGACCGAGGGCGATCTCGTCCTGGGCAAGGCCGGAGATTCGGCGGAGGGTGGGGACGGCCGGATTGAACTCCAGGTCATTCTGACGCCCGGGCACAGCCCGGGTTCGATAAGCCTGTACTGGCCCGAGCAGCGGGCGCTCATAACGGGGGACGCGGTATTCTTTGGCAGCATCGGCAGGACAGATTTTCCCGGCGGCAGCATCAGTACATTGAAACAGAGCATCGACAAGCTGGCTGACCTTGATGTAGAGTATCTGCTTCCCGGGCACTCGACTGAATATGGTAGTATTATCGCCAGTAAGGATACGGTGCGGCGCAACTTCAGCGCCATAAGAAGGATGGTCTAGAACTGGATGTTTATGCAGGACGAAGAGAGAATTCGTTACGCGGTAGGGCGCACCCAGGTGGCAAGGATGCCTGAACAAGCACTGGCTACTTTTGGTCTGACGACTATCGACTACTACATTTTGACTGAGCCGGTCTACTCGGACATCCTGGGGGGTGAGGCGGAGACCGTAATCAGGCAGGGCAAGGTCATCGCGGAAAAGCCGAAGATCGTCACTCCTTACTATCTGATGAA
>PUNJ01000179.1 GCA_003551705.1 Chloroflexota bacterium
CCCAATGACCGGGGCATACACACTCATGGCACTACCGTTTTCGGCCATACCAGGCTTTCAATTGTCGACGTGGCTGGGGGACACCAGCCGATTTTGGCCAATGACGGCAGGACAGGTATCATCTGTAACGGCGAGATCTATAACTTCGCCACCATCCGGGAACGGCTGGCGCCGAAGTACGATTTCCAGACCTGGTCGGATACGGAGGTGATTCTGCATCTGTACCGGGAGAAGGGACCCCAGTGTGTGGAAGACCTGGATGGCATGTTCGCCTTTGCCATCTTTGACGGCGGCGACTTCATGCTCGCCCGTGACCCGGTGGGCATAAAGCCGCTCTACTATGGGTATGTCGGCGGCAGGCTCTATTTCGCCTCCGAGCTTGGGGCCATGAGCCTGGCCGGGGTAGGCGAGGTTCATGAATTCCCGGCAGGCCACTACTATACGCCCAGGGAAGGTTTTGTGCAGTACTACCAGATACCGGAGATACGAGACCATGTTTATACCGATGTCGAGACAGCCGCCGCCCTGGTGCGTCAGACCCTGGTCGCGGCTGTCAAGAAGAGGCTGCTGGCCGACAAGGAGATCCATGTGGGGTCTTTCTGCAGCGGCGGGCTGGACAGCAGTCTGGTGGCGGCCATCGCCGCCCAGGAGATACCCCATCTGCATACCTTCGTCGTGGGCATGAAGGATGCCGCCGGGAATGAGAGCGACGATCTTAAGGCATCGCGGGTCGCTGCCGCACACATAGGTTCCACCCATCACGAGCTCATCTTCACCGAAGACGAGTACTATGAGGCCCTGCCGGAGGTGATCCGCAAACTGGAGAGCTATGACCCCTCTCTGGTGAGATGCGCGGTTCCCTGCTATTTCACCTGCAAGCTGGCGGCTGATTATGTGACCGTGGTGCTGACCGGGGAGGGGGCGGACGAGGTCTTCTGCGGCTATCACTATATGAAGCACCTGCCCATGGCTGCGGTGAACCAGGAAGGCCGCCGCGGTGTCGGCACCCTGCACAACATCAACCTGCAGCGGGCGGACAGGATGGGCATGCTGTTCAGCCTGGAACTGCGGGTGCCATTCTTGGACGTGGCCATGATCGATCTCGCCATGAAGATTCCCGCCGAGTTGAAGATCAGGGAGTCCAGCCGGGTGGGCGATCGCATAGAGAAATGGATACTCCGCCAGGCTTTCCAAGGTACGGAAATCCTGCCCGATGATATATTGTGGCGATACAAGGTCCAGTACACCCAGGGAGCCGGATGCGAGGACCTTGGGGAGAAGCTGGCCGAGCAGGAGATGAGCGACGCCGAATACGAGCGCATCACGGCGGAGAACCCCCAGGCCGTCATAAACAGTCGTGAGGCCGCCTATTACTTCAAGATCTTCCGGAAGTACCATCCCCAGGACTCCGTTCTGGGCTCCATCGGCATCTGGACCGGCTTTGATTTTGCTGAGGAGAGGGAAAAGGTGCGCGGCACTATGGACGGGGAACTGCAGCACCAGCGCTAGGGTATCACCACAGAAGGGCCCAATGCGGGAGGCCCGGACTGAGCAGCAGTCCCGGTCGAAGCCGGGACCGGCCTCCGTGCTTCGTTCCAGATGAACCGGTGTGATTCTTGCTCTGTCAAACCTTCGTCGCGGCCTGCTTCGTGCACAGGTTGTCTTCCGGCGCAGAAGGTCAGGGACGGAATGAAGCAGGCGTCTGGTCCTCTTTCTCCACCAGATTGAATGCAGAGACGCTCGCGTATGCCCGGTCCCCAGCCCCCGAATCCATCACCCGTTATGTCTGATGCAATGTCCCATGGGCCCACCGACCTGACGGTACATGCGCACGGCTGTTGAGGCTGCTAGACGGTGGATTTGGGTCCATCGAGCCCTTGACACGGTCATAGGGAGGGTGGTATTATAACGGCATACGGTAACCTACTACCGAATAAAGGCAGGTGCGGAATGAACAGAATCTACACCAACCTGGAAGCCTGCATGGGATGCGGCCTGTGTCGCGTCCACTGCCAAACGGCCCATTCCAAGACCAAAGACCCCGTCAGGGCCGTCAAGCGGGAATCGCCCCGCCCCCTGCCCAGGGTGAAGGTGGAGCGACAGGGGCACATCATCTTCTCCGTGCAGTGCCGCCACTGCGATGAACCGCACTGCGCCCGTGCCTGTCTTACCGGTGCCCTGCATCACGATTCCGACAGGGGCATCGTTGTTGTAGATTATGAGAGGTGCATCGGTTGCTGGACATGTGTCATATCATGTCCCAACGGGGCTCTCACTCGTGATACCGCCAACCATCGCGTCTTGAAGTGCGACCTGTGCCCGGGAGAAACGGAGCCCGCCTGCATGGCCAATTGTCCCAATGAAGCGCTCTACATGGCGGAGTAGCGACAATGCGATGCTTATCCAGAGAACAAGACATGCTGGAGGCTCCGGAGGCAAGGCAGCGGCGCAAACATCTCTTCCCGGTAAAGGAGGCAACATGAAGGAACGTTATCTGATCATAGGGAACTCGGCCGCCGGTATTGCTGCTGCCGAGGCCGTCAGGGAGACCGACAGCGACGGCACAGTGGTGATTGTTTCGGACGAGTTCCATCCCGCCTACTCCAGACCGCTGATTTCGAAGTACCTGGCCGGGGAGAAGACACCGGAGACCATGCTTTACAGGCCAACCGGATTCTATCAGGACCTGGGCATTACCGCCATGCTGGGG
>PUNJ01000020.1 GCA_003551705.1 Chloroflexota bacterium
CTTGAATAAATCCAAGACCCGTTCGACTTGCATGCATTAGGCACGCCGCCAGCGTTCATCCTGAGCTAGGATCAAACCCTCCAAAATTTCCTTCCACTATCCAATTGTTAAAGTGCGTTGACAAACACTAACAATAACATAATTCAGGCACGCTGTCAACACGATTATCAGGGTATTGCAGGTAACTTCCCATCATCCAATCCCCGATCTGCGTCATAATACTGCAATACTTTTCGCACGCCTGTTATGACTATTCTACCACCATCCTGCTAAGTTTGAATCTGTATCCATGGTGCCATGTCATGTCAAAAGCCCGCCTGAACTCAGAAAGAAATCCCCTGACCGGGAGTCAAAATGTATGACGTCATCATCATAGGCGGCGGACCCGCCGGCATGACGGCCGCCATATATGTGGCAAGACAGAAACTGCACACCCTCATGCTCACCAGAGACATCGGCGGCCAGATTAACCTCACATTGGGCATCCCCGGCTACACCTACCAGGTGCTGGACGGGTTATCCCTGGTGGAAAAGTTCCATCAGCAGACCTCCGATTTCCCCATCCGTCTCAAGGAAGGTGAGTCTGTTCTCAGCCTGGCACAGGCCGGCAATGCCCGGTTTGAAGTCTCGACCAGGTCCGGAGATACTTACGAGGCGCAGGCCATCATCGTCTCCACCGGAAGGTCGCCAAGCCGGCTGGGAATACAGGGAGAGGATGCCTTCGTGGGCAAAGGCCTAACCTACTGCTCCACCTGTGACGGGCCCCTCTTCGCCGGCAAAAGGGTAGTCGTCGTAGGAGACGGCGATTCCGCAGTGGCAACCGCCCATGAAATGGTAAGCATCGCTGACCAGGTATACCTGGTCACCAGGCAACTCCAGAGCGGCCTCCGGCTTACGCAAAGGCTGCGCACAGCCGGAAACCTGACAATAGTCCCCCTGTCGGAAGTCAGGGCCCTGATGGGGAATGAATTCGTGGAGGCGGTACAAATCCAGGACCTGAACACACAAGAACAGCGCAAGCTCGAAGTCGAAGGCATCTTCGTCGAGAAGGGACTCTCTCCAAGTTCCGGACTGGTGAGGGACATGCTGACGCTTAACGATCGGGGCGAGATACCCATTGACCAGAAGAACGGAACCGGCGTACCGGGGCTATACGCCGCCGGCGATGTCACGGATATCTTCGCCAAACAACTCATAGTGGCTGCAGGAGAAGGAGCTAAAGCCGCCCTGCAAACTTACCGTTACCTGCAACAGATGGAAATGGACAGGCCCCATCAATGATTCCATGAAAAACAAGGAGGATACCAATGAAGATCAAGGATCTGGGTTTCAAGGAAATCTATTCGGCAGAGCCGTCAACCCCTATCAGGGAGATTGCGTCCAAGATGAAAAGGCATGGTGTCGGGGTCATCCCAATATGCGAAGGGAACAAGGTGATCGGGGTCATAACCGACAGGGATATCGTCGTGAGTTGCGCCGCCTCCGGCATGTCATTGTCAGATTGCCAGGCCAGAGAATTCATGACGGCCAGCCCAGTATGCATCAGCCCGGACACGGACTTGGAGGAGGCCGCCAGGACCATGGGCAGAGAACAGGTACACCGACTGTGCATCACCGAGGGAGACAGTCTGGTCGGTATGCTCTCTCTTGGGGACCTGGCCAGCAGTCTGAAGAACGACACCCTGCTGGCCGAGACAGTGCGCAAGATCTACAGCCCTACCAAGGTCACAGTCTCAGCTTAGCCACAGGTCTGAGACTTCCGTCTAGACCCGAAAGGCTTGCCGTTGGTCCGTCGGACATGAGCAGGAAATCGCTTGCCCGAGCGGACCGGACAGGGCTGGTGCTGTATGAGAACCGAAAGACTCCGGATCGTATCCAGAAGCTCCCGGCCGTTTCATGACCGCCGGGAAGCCGGGCAGTTGCTGGCACGCGAGATAAGCAACCTGCGGGGAGCCGGCACTGTGGTACTCGGCATCCCGCGCGGGGGCATCGTCGTTGCTGATGAGCTTGCCAGGGAACTTGATGCCGCTCTGGACATCATCATAGCCCGCAAGATGCGGGCCCCCGGATACCCTGAACTGGCCATTGGCGCCGTGGCTGAGGACGGAAACGTCTTCCTCAATGAAATGCTGGTGGCAGAGCTTGGTATCGACAAAGACTACATCGAAGGGGAGCGCATAAATCAGATGGAGGAAATAGGGCAACGCGCCAGGCTGGTACGCCGGGTACTGCCCAAAATCGATCTCCAGGGCAAGACCGTGATTGTCACGGACGACGGCGTTGCCACGGGAGCAACGACATTGGCGTCCATATGGGCGGCCCGCCGGGAAAAGCCGGCCAAGCTCGTGACTGCAATTCCCGTCGGCGCGGAGCATACGCTGGTGAGCCTGGCACGCGACGTTGATGAGATGGTGGCCTTGAGAGCACCACCTGACTTCATGGCCGTTGGACAGTTCTATTCCAGGTTTCAGCAGGTCACGGACGAAGAAGTGCTGGCTATCCTGGAGGGCGAAGACAGGAGAAGGAGCAGTCCGTAGACGTGGCAAGGCCCCGGTGACCGGAAAACAGCCAGAAACAGGCGACCTGAAAGGCCGCATTAAGAACTTACTGGAGGTCATGCAAATGGGAGGACAAGTCCTGCAACAGGTGCACATTCCTGTAGACGCGACGCGATTGGAGGGCGACCTGACACTGCCGGTCGACGCCACCGGTATCGTTTTGTTCGCACATGGTAGCGGCAGCGGCCGCCTTAGTTCAAGAAACAAGTTCGTTGCCGGCATGCTGTATGAAGCCAAGGTGGCTACCTTGCTCTTCGACATGCTGACTTCGCATGAGCAAGAGCTGGACATGCGGTCCGGCCATCTGCGCTTCGACATTGACTTTCTCGCCCGGCGTCTGCTGGAAGCCACACACTGGGTACATGAGCAACAGGAGACCAGAGAGATGAATATTGGTTATTTTGGCGGGAGCACGGGTGCGGCTGCAGCCCTGGTGGCGGCGGCACAGGAACCTGACAAGGTTCATGCCATTGTATCAAGAGGAGGACGGCCTGACCTGGCAGCCGCCTGGTTGCCAAAGGTAAAGGCACCCACATTGCTTATAGTAGGTGGCGCGGACTATACGGTCGTTGAACTTAACCGGAAAGCAAGAGAAGAGCTGACGGCAAAGAGGAAACTTGCTATAGTACCAGGGGCGACCCATCTCTTCGAAGAGCCCGGTGCACTTGACCAGGTAGCGGAACTGGCTTCAAAATGGTTCCTCGAGCACATGACCGGCAACAGGGGTGAACATGTATAAACCGGGTAAGGACTCATAAGTGCAGCCTTTCGAGGTCATAGAGCACACCGCTGATATCGGTATCAAGGCATACGGAGGCACGCTGGCCGAGGCCTTCGCCAACATTGGCATGGGCCTATTTTCAATCATGACGGAGCCGGAGACTGTGGACCAGACCGAAAAACACGTAGCTGATATTGAGGCTCCGGATGTTGAGGCGCTGCTATTTGCATGGGTGAACCATCTGCTGTTCGTTTTCGACGTCGAGCACCTACTGTTCAGCAGGTTCGATATCCTCCAATTCTCCGATGAGAAACTGGTTGCCGAATGCTGGGGGGAAGTCTACGATCCCGGCAGGCATGAAATAGAGCTGGGCGTAAAATCAGCCACATATCATATGCTGGAAGTGGACCGGGAACACAACACGGTTCAGATCATCTTCGATGTGTGAGGAGTGTTTGACATGAGCAAGTGGTCAGGAACATTGGAGAGGCTCGATAATCATCGCTGGCGGATACCTGCTTCGTACAAGCCAGGCATGCGCGTGGACGGGTTGATATATACCGATGAGGACATGCTCCAGGACATACTGTCGGACCAATCCCTGGAACAAGTGGCCAATGTCGCTTTCCTCCCCGGCATACTGCGACACTCGCTGGCCATGCCGGACATCCATTGGGGGTACGGGTTCCCCATTGGGGGCGTGGCAGCCATGGACTTCGACGAAGGCGTCATATCCCCGGGTGGTGTCGGCTTTGATATCAACTGTGGCGTCAGGCTCCTTCGCACCAATCTGTCGGAGCCCGAAATACAACCCAACGTGAAACAACTGATCGACCAGCTATTCAGAGACGTACCTTCGGGGCTCGGCTCGTCAGGACGGATAAAGCTGAAGTCCAACGAGATTGACCGGGTACTCATGCAGGGTGCTCGATGGGCCGTCGATAGCGGGTACGGACATCCCCAAGACCTGGAAGCTACTGAGGAACGGGGACAGATGGCCAGCGCCGACGCCGCGCACGTGAGCGCCAAGGCCAAACAGAGGGGGGCGCCTCAATTGGGTACACTCGGCTCCGGGAACCATTTTCTTGAGGTAGCGGTGGTGGATGAGATCTACGAGCCCGAAACGGCCGCGGCCATGGGCATCGGCCCCCTGGGCCAGATAGTCCTGTACATACACTGCGGGTCGCGCGGCCTCGGCCACCAGGTCGCCGACGATTACATAGCCACCATGGTGGCTGCCATGAAACACTACAAAATAGAATTGCCCGACCGCCAGCTGGCCTGCGCTCCCCTGACCTCGCCCGAGGGCAAAGCCTACCTTGCCGCCATGAGTTCAGCCGCCAACTATGCCTGGGCCAACAGGCAATGCATTGCCCACTGGGCCAGGGAGTCCTTCTGCCGCGTTCTGGGCAGGCCCGAAGCAGAACTCGGCTTGGAAATGGTCTACGATGTAGGCCATAACATGGGCAAGATCGAGACACACGAGATGGACGGCAAGAGGGTCAAATTGTGCGTCCATCGCAAGGGAGCCACCAGGGCCTTCCCGGCGGGTCACCCCGACCTGCCGGAAAGATACGCAGCCATCGGGCAACCCGTTCTGATACCCGGCGACATGGGACGTTATTCATTCATACTCGTCGGCACCCGGAAAGCCATGGAAGAGGCCTTTGGCTCAACCTGCCACGGTGCCGGAAGGGCCAAGAGTCGCGGCGCCGCCAAGAAGGCAATGCAGGGCAGAGCAGTGCTGGAATCCTTGCAGTCCAGGGGAATCACCGTCCGGGCAGGCAGCATAGGCGGGCTGGCCGAAGAAGCCTCCGAAGCGTACAAGGACGTGAGCCATGTGGTACGGGTGGCGCATAACGCCGGACTCTCCCGGCTGGTTGCCAGGACCAGGCCCGTTGGTGTGGTCAAGGGCTAGGTGTTAATGATCTCTCCGCCGTTGGGATGCAACACCTGACCGCTCATGTATGAGGATTCGTCCGACGCCAGAAACACGTAGGCAGGTGCTATTTCCTCCGGCTGGCCTGCCCGGCCCATGAGCGTCCCGCTGCCGAATTGTTCCACATACCCCGGTGACGAGCCCGCAGGGACCAACGGCGTCCACACCGGCCCCGGTGCCACAGCGTTTACCCGAATCCCTCTATCAGCCAGGGATAGGGACAAGGACCTTGTGAAACTGATTATTGCCCCCTTCGTCGTGGAGTAGTCCAGCAGGCGCCTGCTTCCCCGGTAAGCTGTCACCGATGAAGTATTGATAATGGTACCTCCCGCCTTCATATGCTTCAAAGCGGCCTTGGTTACGTGGAACATGGCGATGATATTCACCTTGAAAGATCGGTCCAATTGTTCTAAGGTTATGTCCTCGATATTGGGCGATTCATACTGGACGCCGGCATTATTCACAAGTATATCGACACGGCCGAACCGGCGTACGGTTTCATACACAACCCGGCGGCAGAACTCTTCGTCCGCAAGGTCTCCGGCTATTGTGATGCACGTCCTGCCCTTGGCCTCCACGCTCTCTCTGGTATCTTCGGCATCCTGGTGTTCCGTATAGTACGAAATGACGCAGTCCGCTCCTTCTTTAGCAAAAGCCAGGGCAACAGCCCGGCCTATCCCGCTGTCGCCGCCAGTGATAAGTGCAATCTTGTTAAGGAGCTTCCCACTGCCCCTATAACCTTCGTCCTCGGCACGCGGTTGCGGCGTCATCTCCGCCTCCACGCCGGGCTTCTCCTGCTGCTGTGGCGGGAACTGGTGCTTCTTCGACTCGTCCATGGTCTTCCCTCTCCCTGGAAACTAATCGTTCTGCCGGTACAAGAGCAGGATCAGGATCAGTATTATCAAGATCAGGCCGATGATTCCCCCGGGACAGCAACCCCAGGTTGCATCCTTGTTCCGCCGAAAAATAAGACGAAGCAGAAACGGAGTTATGGAGAGAGCCACGATGACTCCGATCAATATCGCAGTCAACAACAGACACCTCCTGCAACACAGAATTCGACCATGCGGGAACCTGGCTAAATGGCAGATTAGCAGGCGGGGAACTGGACTGCCATCAGGAGAAAAGCCTAGATCACGCCAGGAGATGTACGCATTTCTTCTAAACCATCATGCCGATAACGGACTAGGTACCTAGACCGCATCAGCGGGATTCAGATCGGAATCTCTGCGTACTCCTTGCAATGTCGTTAATCGAAACAGACCTGGCCGGCCGTCTATAAGAGGAGGAAAGCAGTCAAGACTATGACCGTTACAATCAATATGGAAGCCAGCACGCCGCTGGCTCCGCATCCGGCACAACATCCTTGCATCCCCCACCTCCGAGGCCCTTGTCAGAGGAAACTGATCATCTATGGCAACAACCAGACCGGAACATGAGAGCACCAGTGAGAACCTTCTCCGCCCTGGAAGCCTACGGGAACGGGAGCCGGTACTTGACTCCCAGTTCTTTCAGACCCCTGTTACGTAGCTTTGTCAGGGTGGACCGAAGTTCGTTACGCTCTTCCTCGGTCAGAGTTGCCATTATCTTGCTTATGACCCGTCGCTTTTCCCTGGTGCGGTGATAATACTCTTCACCCTTCTCGGTGACTTCCACTCTTACCAGGTTCTTGCGGTTCAAGTCATGTACTCTCCTTACCAGGCCCTGGGCTTCCATGCGGTCCAGAAGGCCTGATATGGTATGCGGTTCACGAAATAGTGCCCGGGAAATCTTCGCAGGGGTTGGCGGCCCCTCCATATTCTTGGCGAAGAAAAGGACGGCTGCTTTGATCATGGAAATGTCCATGTCCTTCAATTCGTCCTCTCTGGCCTTCGCGATCACATCACGGGCTTGATGCAACAGGGACCAGAGTTCAAAATCCTGGTCGGCATCTGTGGTCTTGGGTCTAGTTTTGGTTCTTGGCATTTTCTCAGTTTCTATCCCTTTCTAACTCCAGCCAACAGCTTACCATAATCGTGAGCGACTTACAAACTCTTTCACACTCGACATAGTCAAGGAGCTTTGCCAAGAACGATTACGGACTTCTCGAAATCGATCGAGTTCAGGTAGCCGGCGATTTCTCTGGTCTCGCCAAACAGCGTGAACGCCCGAACCTTGCCCTCTTCAATTTGAATTGAAGCCACGTCCTCAAGAACGGGTTCCTTCTCTTGTCCTGCCATGTACACCTTTGCCAAGCACATTCTACCCCTCCTTGAGATCCTTTGCGGCTGCCAGCAAGAATGCGTTGGCCCTTCCCATCTGCTCAGCAGCCTGCATAATGCTTTCAGCAACGGCCTCATCGCCAGCCGATTCCGCCTTGTCCGCCCAAGCCCTGAACTCTTCGGCATGGGCATCGTTATGTTCAATCCAGTGAGCGACCAGTTTCTCCAGTCGCTTCCTGAGCTCGACCTGATCCATCATGACCTCGTTACGCCAAAAATCCAGCACATTATAACACACCCATGGCCCCTGCTTAAGTCCGCTTCACACCCTTGCACGAAGCTGTCCACTCCTGTGTGCAGGTTTGCCACCCTATCCACTGGAGATGAGATCGTCATCCCTGACCCAATACTCACCTTCAATGACCTCCTGGCCCTGCATCTTCCGAGAGCGCCTCAGCGCCCTCCAGACACGGATGCCGGTGGGAAGGGATAAGACCAGGACCACGAATGTCGCAAGGGTAACAACAACAAGGATCAATGGCAGCAATGCCAGGGCCAGGAGCACGGTGAGCCAGCCGGGCATGCCAAGAATACGACTTCCCTTGTGACTGAAGTAGACTATCCGGCCAAACGCCGGGTTCCGGTAATAACTCATTGTTAGAAGTATCCTCTCAGGTTTTCAGCAACAATCTCCGGGCTGGCCTCGATATCGGCCTCGTAGTGAAATCTTTCCAATATGCCCGTATCGTTCCTGTAAAAGGCCCTGAAAACAGGCCTTGAAATAAGTTTAGCATGAAGACAGTAATAGTCCATTTGTTGTCCCACCGGAGCGGAGAACGTAGAGAAGTTGAACGAGTTCACCCCCAACTTTCCGTAAGCCCTTAGTAACCGTACCAGGCACCCTGCAAGGTCACGGAGCACAGATTCCGTCATCTCAAACAGGTTGCCCGAATCACGGGCCACCAGCAGTACCTCCCTGTTACCCTGCGGGGCAAAACTGGCCACTGCCGCCACGGAACCTTCTTCACCAATAAACCTTTCTCCGACTTCCTGTTCCACCCTGACAAGGTCAAGCCAGTAATTGCGGCCGGTCCTCTTCTGATAAGCAGCCCCAGTGTCCAGCAGTCTCTGCTGGTATGGTGTTGTCCGCTGATCGACCAGAACTTGAAAGTGCGGGTGGACCATACTGCCGGCACTGGGTGGCAGGTGATTCCATATAAAGATCGGGTGCAACGCGTCCGTCCCCTGTCCTTGCACGGCGGCTAGATAATCCTGCATGGCCTCGAACCCCTCCACCAGCATCTGAACAGTGAATCCTTCCAGATCAAGATAATGCCAAGGACCGAAAGTGCCTATGGCATGATACACCCCGAGCGGGTACAGGTTGGGAAAAAGATATACGCCTCCCCTGCGAATCCTTTGAGCCGGAACCAGGTCCCCGAGAAATCTGGGCGTCATAGCATCAAGATTGTCCGGGCAAAAGGGACATCCGGCGGAGTCGGACAGCAATTCATGTAGATCGTCACCTGCCGGGCGAGGCGGCGGGAGCCTGTCAGCCCTGCGCAGGTTGATACGGCAGGGCACCTCCGTGAGCGGATCGTACCTGTGTTCGATGGCATGGACCTGTCTCTCGGGAGAGGATGGACCCAGGAAGCTCGCGTCAACAACCGTCTTTCTGAATTCGATATCTTGCATACCGGCGAGTAGCTCGGGCCTGCACTCACAACATTCCGGCCAAGACCATTGACACCAGGCCCAAGTTAGTTTAACATAGCCCAGCTTGCTTTGTCAGCGTTCTTATAAGAAACAGCCCGACGGCAACGATAGCGACGACCAGGCCGCTACGGTCCGTCCCAGGAGAGGCATGGTGGTGAGAAGATTATCGTTCTGCCTCATAATTGTTCTTCTGCTTGTCCTCATATCCATAAGTGTCCAAGACAGGCTGTTCCCTGAACCAGCCCTGGCCGTGTCAACAACTCTGACGGTGCTTTCCGGAGACGACCTGACAGTTCTGCGAAAACATGATCGCTGGGAGGATGTCAGGAAGACGGTCGTCGTCAAAGAAGGTGACAGCATCAAGACCGGCGAGCGGACTTGGGCACTGTTAACCTTCCATGACGGCAGCACCATGGAACTTGAACCGGAAACTCATATCACAGTAACCAGGTTGTCAAGGGATGCCGTCAACATATGGCAGCAGATAGGCAGAACGTGGTCGGGAATAAAGAAGCTTACCGGCCCTCTCTTCGAATTCGAAGTACACACCCCCTCAGCATCTGCAGTAGTGCGGGGCACGTTGCTTGATATCCATGTGAGCGAGAGCGGCGACACCGTGGTGACGGCTTTCGAAGGGGCAGCAGATGTGATAGCCATGGGTCTGGCTTCACTGGTCACAGCCGGTATGGAAGTGAGGGTAACCCGGGGAGAGGCCCCCCAGGAGCCTCAACCCATGACCCTGCCGGATAGCAGGATGACGGTCACCGTACAGGGCCAAGCCTGGGCTCTGGTTGTAGACCCCCAGGAGAGAGGCGTGGGAGTGGTCCCGCCAGGACTGGTAGTCAACCAGGTCCCCCGATCGTCTTCGAATGGAGCACACTCCGCCCCTCATTGCATCATGGTCTCGATTAAGCCTGTAAGCGGCTCGTCCCTGTACAGCATAGTGCTCTATGGCAAGGAAACGGGCGGCCCGGTGGAGGTCATGGTGGAAGGCTTCGTGCGCGATGCCAAAGTCTTCTCTGAGACGAAGAAACTCACGGTAGAACCCTATCAACGGACCGGCATAAGAGAAATCAAATACGTGGCGAGCCTGGAAGTCGTCCTTGACAAGGCCGGCCTGCTCACTGAAGGCCGGCTTGGTGACTTCGAGCTTGTGAACCAAGGGGGACCCGGCAAGGTTGACCCGAAGGACCTGGCCATAGCCAACAGCAAGAAGCCAATGCAGGCTAATGCCAACTTCAAACCTATTGTAGAGGGTGAAGGAGTTAGGTTCCTGAATCTGTCTACAGGCGACTTCAATTCACAAGTCTGGGACTTCGGCGACGGACACTCCAGTAGCGAGACGAACCCGTACCATGTTTATGATAGTCCGGGAGAGTACAGGGTTTGGCTTACTCTAACCGGGCCTGGTGGCCGTAACATGACGAACAGAGACCTCTATATCATCATCATCCGTTAGCCCGTCAGAAGACCCTGCAGTTCAAGAAGAATGGTCCGTTTAGTATGGGACATCCGCTGTTCAGTCAGCGATTAGCGTCGCTGAAGAGGTCCTATTGGGCCCAATCCGGTCGCAAACGCCGAATACTGCTGCAGACTATAGTCCTGTCCATCTCGGGGCTTCTCCTTGCCCTGCTTGCGCTGGCTGGACCTTTGCCGGGTGTCCGCTCGACCCTGAGCGATCAACTTTTCATCGACGGCGCGGCGAGTGATAGCATCATCATCGTTGCCATTGACGAGGCTACGCTGGGGACATCTTTCGAGTGGGACACCTCCGAGGGGCGCTGGACCGCAAGCGAGGGCCAGGGCAAACGCTTGCTGGAGTGGCCCCGGTCCATACATGCTCAAGCTATCAGCAACCTCATCCAGGCCCAAGCAAGAGTAATCGGCTTCGACCTTCTTTTCTCGGAGGCATCCGATCCCGTGGAAGACCAGGCCCTGTCATCGGCCATATCACAATCAGGAAATGTTGTCCTTCCCATGCTGGGCACGCAGGAGATTCCAGCATCCAATGACATGCCGGCCTTTAAAGCCTTTCTTCAATCGATGCCGTCGCTACAGGACGCCTCGGCAGCCCATGGACATGCCAATATAACGCCTGATCGCGACGGGAAGATCAGGCGGATACCGATGATGGCCCAGGATATGCAAGGCAATACCTATCCCAGCCTCTCACTGGCCATGCTATATGCTTGCCAGCCACCGGTGTTTCTTGAAGAGTACAAGCTTCGCAGCCGGTCCATCGATTTGCCCGACAGATCTATCCCCATATCAGCTTCCACAGGCATGCTTATCAACTACGCCGGTACAGCAGGTCAAACGTTCACCACCATCTCCTATCGAGACGTTATTCAGGCAGTATCCGGCCCCGAACTGGACAGCTTACGAGAGAAGGTGCAATACAACCTGGTAATGGTCGGCGTAACGGCCGCCGGGCACACCGCGGACCTTGGCGGGGATAACTGGCTGACGCCAATATCTCAAGAGGCCATGTATGGTGTCGAGGTACATGCCAATGCCTTGCATACAATCTTGTCGGGAAACTTTCTTACCGAGTCCGGGCCGCTGTCCAGTCTTCTTGCTGTCTTTGTCCTGGCCCTGCTTGCCGCCCTGATCCTGCCCAGGTTGGAGCTGAGGTGGGGACTGCCGGCAATCCTTGCTCTCTCCGCTGCCTATATTGCAATAGCCGTGTATATCTACTATGCACATGGCCATATTCCCGACCTGGTGTATCCTCCCCTGAGCCTTGCACTTTTGTTCACCGGCAACATTGCAGCCCGGGCCGTCATGGAACAACGTAACAGGCGCGAGATGTCAGAACTCTTCGGGAAATACGTTTCCTCGCCTGTGGTCGACGAAATACTCCAAGCTCATGATGCCGGCAGCTTGAAACTGGGGGGTGAAGAGAGAGAAGCGACAGTCCTTTTTGCCGACATACGGGGATTCACCGAGATGGCGGAAAGCCTGGGTCCGCAAGAAACAGTGCAAAGGCTAAACCGTTGTTTCTCCTTGATTATCGACCGGGTACTGAGCAACAGAGGTCTCATAAGCAAGTTCGCCGGCGACAGCCTGATGGCTGTCTGGAACGTGCCCCGGTTGGAAGCGGAACATGCACGGCTGGCAGTGCAAGCAGCCATCGAGTCGCAGAGAGGACTGGAGGCCCTGCTGCACGAGGACACAACCGGACTGCCGGCAGTCCATATGGGGTTCGGCATCAGTTCCGGCAAGGTTATAGCGGGCAATATAGGCTCCATGGGCCGGCTCGAATACACGGTAATAGGGGACGCAGTGAACGTGGCCGCCAGACTCTGCAGCCTGGCTCCCGGCGGGCAAATATGGATATCCGGGACGACCCTTGAGTCCGCCTCTTGTCCAGAGATGAACGGAAGGTCTGAGCTGTTGGGACCAACTCAAATAAAGGGAAGGAAGGAAGCTGTGGTCGTTTACCGTATGGATGGACAGGGCTCTAGCGGCCCTTCTTATCCCTGAGTTTCTGCAAATTCTTAAGAAGGTCCTTCTCCTCTCGACTCAAATCGGTGGGAGTCTGAACCTTGACCACAACATACTCGTCGCCATGGCCGTGACCTTTCAATCGCGGCATTCCCTTGTTGGGGACTTTGAAGATGCTGCCAGTCTGAGTCCCAGCAGGGATATCAATGCTGACTTTGCCGTCCAGACTTGGAACGTCTTTGATCTTTCCGCCAAGGGCGGCGAGCGGGAAGTCGATCTCCTTGGCTACGTATATATCATCACCGTGCCGTTCGAAGACATCGTGATCCTCTACGGTGAGCACTATATACAAGTCTCCGGGAGCAGCTCCGTCTGAACCCGGCTCGCCTTCTCCAGATATGCGAATGGCATGCCCGCTATCCATCCCCTTGGGGACATGCACCTTGATATCCTTACTCCTGTCGACAGCGCCTTTTCCTCTGCATTCTTCGCAGGGGTCCAAAATCGCCTCGCCCTTGCCCCGGCATCTTCCACATACGGAAATCTGCCGGAAGACGCTGCCACCCCTTCTCTGCTCCGAGACCATTTGCCCGGTACCCCGGCAACTCTCACAAACCCTGATCCCATCCTTTTTGGCGCCCTTGCCACTGCATGTGGAACAGGTCTCTGTCCTGCGCAGGTTGATCACCTCTTCTTTGCCGGAGTATACATCCTCAAGGGTGACTTTCAGGCCGTACTTTAAGTCTGCACCACGACGGCGGCGCGTGCCTCCATAGCTTCGTCCCCGAAAGATCTCGTCGAAGATGCCCCCACCAAACCCGAAGCCGCCCCCGAAAAGCCCCTCGAAAATGCTGCCAAAATCAGCCCCCCGAAAGATATCCTCCTGCGTGAATCCCTGCAGGCCGGCATGTCCGTAGGTGTCGTAAAGCCGCCTCTTCTCACCGTCATTCAAGACCGCATATGCTTCGTTGATCTCTTTCATTCTTTCTACGGCCTGGGCATCATCGGGGTTCCTGTCAGGATGGTATTTCATTGCCAGGCCTCGATAGGCCTTCTTTATGGTATCCGCATCGGCTTCGCGGCTCACACCCAGAACGTCGTAGAAATCCCGCTTAGACATTACCTCTTTATACAAATCCAGTATTCCTAGTCTTTCCCGGTATCCACCCCTCCATCACCGGCCTCCTTTGTCTCGCTCACGCTATTGGATTCCTTGGCACCATTGAACCCCTCTCCGGCACTGTTCCTGGCCCTGCTATCAGTAACATAGAATCCAGAGCCCTTAAAAATGATAGGGACCGGTGAGAATACCCGCTGCCCGTGTCCGTTGCATTTTGGACAGGACGCGCCCGAATCATCGCCGAACCTGCGCCTGAGCTCGAAATCACAGGAACATACACTGCAACGATATTCGTAAATTGGCAAGGTCGTATACCTCCCAGGAACTTAAAGTAGAATTAGCACTCCGTTGTTTGGAGTGCTAATTATTCTAGCGTAATCCTTTGTTACTTGCAAGAGTTCAGCTACATCCAGGCTTCCACACTCACGGCGGGCAAATAAAAAGTGACAGCGGGTAGATTCGAACTACCGACCCGGGGCTTATGAGTCCCCTGCTCTACCACTGAGCTACGCTGCCAAACAAGCAAAAATGCTAGCATAGGCTAGCTGGAGTGTCAATTCCCCTAATCCCACAAATAGTCTACCAATTTTTCTGGTTTTTGTGTAGCCGTGCAACGCCAAAATCTCCAACTTAGACTCCATACTTCCGGTCAAATACCGGCCAAACTGCCGGAGACACCCCTGCCGCCAAGAAGAAATGCGCCCAATGGTTGACTTTGCATGACCGAATCTAATAGGATTTGGAGGCAAAACCATGCTCCTAACCGGTTCGTAACCGGCAGGTCCAGGTGGAGGGCATGTGCACTCGACTTGCATTGCTCCCGCTCAAGAGGAAGTGTGAAGTGTTGGGCGAACAATTGACGGAAACAGGCATTGAAGTCCTGGGCACCGTGCCCTGGGGAACGCATCTGTGCCAGTTCTATGAGAACAAGAATGACCTTATAGAAATACAAGTGCCCTTTTTCAAGGCAGGGCTTGAAAACAACGAGTATTGCATATGGACCACTGCGGAACCGTTGGGCCCGGACTCCGCCATAGAGGCATTAAGAGCCGGGATACCTGGTTTCGATCAATACCTCCAGTCGGGGCAAATCGAGATTATTTCCCAAGACAGGTGGTTTCTCGAAGGCGGGGTATTTGGCAGGGAACGAGTTGATGATGGCTGGAACCGCCGGTTCGACCGCCTACTGAGAAACGGCTACGATGGGCTCAGGTTATGTTCCACAGTTGCGCGGCTCCCGCGCAGCCAAGAGAATTCCATCACCAGATATGAAAATGAGGTAGACGGATTCGTCGCCAACAACCGGATGCTCGCCATCTGCACCTATAACCTGGACAGGAATGCCGCCGAAGTCATTGAGATAGTTGGCAACCATCACGCGGCGCTTGTCAGGCATATGGGCCGGTGGCAGCTGATTGAGAATGCTGCAAGCAAGAGACTGGAACGACGGTCGGGCAGAGGAGAACCTCAAGATGTTGCAGGCATAGCGGTCAATTACCGTGACATTATTGAACGCAAGCGAGCAGAAGATAAGCTGCTTGAGAGTGAGGCAAGATTTCGCGGGATCTTCGATGGCAGCAATGTCGGCATAGCAATGTGCGACCCTGTAGGCCGTATACTGGAGGCTAACAGCGCCGTCTTTGCATTCCTCGGGTACTCCCGCGAGGAATTACTGGGCATGCACTTCTCTGAATTGACCCATCCTGATGACCTGCCCAGAGATTCCAAACTGTACCAGTCTCTCGTTTCCGGAGAACGGGACAGCTATGTAGTGGACCACAGATGCATCACAAAACACGGACAGGTCTTCTGGGGACGGCTATCGGTATCCGCGGTGAATGACGAGGACGGGAGGATTCTCTACACTGTCATCGTGTGCGAGGACATTACCGATCATAGACAGGCGGAGGAAGCACTGTTGGAGAGCGAGACCAGACTCAGAGAAGCCCATCAGATGGCCAAGATGGGGAGATGGGACCTCAACCACACCTTGGACCGCTTGCAGTGGACAGATACAATTTATGAAATATTCGAAATAGACCGCGAGGAGTTCGGTGCCTCGTATGGAGCCTTCCTGCAAACAGTACATCCCGATGACCGCCAAATGGTTGATGAAAACTGGAACGAGTCGCTGGCAACACGGCAGCCGTACGAGATCGAACACCGGCTATTAACGCGAGATGGTCGCATCAAATGGGTTAGCGAACGCTGCCGTACAGAGTTTGACGGACAGGGCCAGCCCTTGATTTCCGTAGGTATCGTTCAGGATATCACCGAGCGCAAGCGCGCCGAGGCCCTGATCAAGACCCGACTGGCCCTGCTGGAATACGCCGCCACACACTCGCTTGCACAGTTGCTCCAGAAGACGCTGGACGAGGTGGAAGCACTTACGGACAGCTGCGTCGGGTTCTATCACTTCGTAGACACCGACCACGAAACCCTGTCACTGCAGGCATGGTCTACCAGAACCCTCACTGAGTTCTGTGGTGCAGCCGGAAGCAATCTGCACTATCCCATTAATCAGGCAGGCGTCTGGGCGGACTGCGTCCGTGAGAAACGTCCCGTCGTGCACAATGATTATGCCGCTGTGCCCCACCGCAAGGGTACTCCCGACGGGCATGCCGCCATTACCAGGGAACTGGTGGTACCCATCCTCCGGGGAGACCGCATTATCGCCGTTCTCGGCGTGGGCAATAAACCAAGCGATTACACTGAACAAGACGTTCAACTGGTATCCTATCTCGCCGATGTAGCCTGGGAAATAGCAGAGCGTAAACAAGCTGAGGACAAACTGCACATGGCTTATGAAGAGGAGAAACGCCTGCGTCGATCTCTCGAGGATGAAGCAAGAAAGAGGCTGGAATTCTCCCGGGCACTGGTACATGAACTGAAGACCCCGCTTACAGCTGTCATAGCTACGAGCGACCTGCTGATTTCTGAGATGAAAGAGGAACCATGGGCCAGCATGGCGGCGAACATACATCGAGGCGCCGAAGGTCTGAGCAAGCGCATTGATGAGCTTCTAGACCTGGCCAGAGGTGAGATTGGCATGCTCACCCTGAACCGAGCGCCCATCTCGCCTCACGAGGTTCTCAGCGAGATCATCTCCGAGATGATGCCGGTTGCTTCAGCGCGGAACCATACCCTGATTGTCAAATTCCCTGAATCCTTGCCGGTACTGAATGTGGACCAGGTCCGTATCAGACAGGTCGTTTACAATCTAATAAGCAATGCCTGCAAGTTTACCAAGGCCGGCGGCAGGATCACTATTCGTGCCAAGGCTGAAGGTAAGGAGCTGGTTGTAGAAGTACATGACAATGGCGTGGGACTGACCAGGGCGGAGCAAGCCAGGCTCTTCCGGCCCTATGAAAGATTGGACGCCCCAAAGCAAAGGTACAGCGGGCTTGGACTGGGTCTTGCCTTGAGCAAGTATCTAGTCGAGTTGCATGGCGGGCGCATATGGGTCAAGAGCCGGAAGGGCCGGGGCAGCACCTTCGGTTTTTCCGTACCCATAGACGGCAAACCTTCCCCCCAAGGTGACCAGGGACGCAACCCGGCAAGCCGCGCCAAAGGTTAGTTCACAACATCTCCAGTGCACCCCCACAGACAGCCGCCCAGGCAAGCTTCTCTTAACGAGTGTAACCCCAGCTTAAGCAGTTCGCAAAATCCGTAATCGTTTCACAATCTGATTTAACCATTATCTGTAACTACAGTTCGATAGTATTGTCCTAAAGCCTAACCACGCCTACCATGGACAAAAAGCCAGGCAAGGAGGTGAAGGGTGCTTTCGGTATGAATCAGGGTGTAACTCCGCAGTCAGGCAAAGCAAATTAGAGGAGGAATAAGATGCCTTTGCGAAAAAGAAGAGTTCTATCTTTCTTGCTCGTCATCCTGGCCGTCAGCGTTCTGCTCGTGGCCAGTGTTCCCGTACTGGCGGGCAACACGCTTTCCTATCTTTATGTTGCCATAAACCCGTCCGGGCAGATGAGCGTTGTGGATGGCCCCGACGACTTGCGCGGCAACCAGACGCTGGCCATTTTGGCCACCAAGGCCCACATAGATGATCTCCTGGACAGGCTGGAAGATCTGAGTGACCGAATCGATGACTTGGATGTAGACCTGGCCGATGCCGTCGCCTCTTTGGAACACGATATTGCCGCCCTGCAGGGACAGGTAAGCACCCTTGAAGACGCCCTGAACGCTGGACTGGCCAATGTACAGAACCAACTGGCGGGGCTCGAAAACGAGATCGAAGACGCGATTGCAGGTATTCAGGGTGAATTAACAGCGCTCGAGGCCGAGATCGAGGCCGCCATCGAGGATTTGGACGAGCGCATCGGGCTGCTTGAGACGATTGTAACTGCCTTGGAAGACCGAATGACGGACCTGGAAACGGCCAACGCTGCTTTGCAGGCCGATATGACTGCCATGGAGGCCGATATGGCCGCCCTGCAAGATAGCCTGGCCACCATGCAAACAATGCTCGATGTGGTGTTCCCGGCTCCGTTGGCAGAAATCACAATCCCTGAAGACGGTGACGTCCTATCCGGAAAGGTCACCTTCGAAGGCATCGCTTACAGCCCCTATATCGATTATTGGTTTATGCAGTGGGTGGGCGTGCGAGTTGTGTCCATAACTAACGGTAGCGAAAATGTCGGCGAACCCGGGGAACCCGGAGTATTCAGACTCAATTACGACATTGATTACTGGCTGGATCTAGACGGCTGGCTCGAGCCAGGGGCTTGGACCATCCAGCTTTACGTCTATGACCTGGCGGGAAGGCGAACCCTGACGGAAATCCCGGTAACAATCGCCGCATCCGACTAGCTGACATCAGACTCCGTACCAAAACCCAATGGGAGCTGCCCACAACGGGCAGCTCCCTTTCTGCCTGAACGGGGATCCCAATGCTTGATTTCTGGCATAAACTATATGCCGGCACCTCTCTGTAGTAGAATAATAGATTGACTATGTATGACGTGATCGTTGTGGGAGCGGGGCATGCCGGCTGCGAAGCCGCCCTGGCTTCGGCTCGCCTGCAGTGCCGGACGCTCCTGCTGACCATGAACCTGGATAACGTGGCCCTCATGCCGTGCAATCCCTCCATAGGCGGCCCGGCAAAGGGGCACGTCGTGCGGGAGATCGATGCCCTGGGCGGAGAAATGGCCCGCAACATCGACCGCACTTTCATTCAAGTCCGCATGCTCAATACAGGCAAGGGACCGGCAGTCCAGGCGTTGCGGGCACAGGCGGACAAGAAGCTCTATAGCCTGTCCATGAAACAGACCCTGGAAGACCAGCCCAATCTGGAAATCAAGCAAGCCCTGGTCGAAGAAATAGGGATCGTGGCCGCGCAAAACGGCCACTCGCCGCAGGGACTATGGATAAGAACGGACTCGGGCACGGCATATGAAGGAAAGACAATCATTCTCACCACGGGGACATCCCTGGCCGGACGTATCATAATCGGGGATTCCAGTTACCCCGCCGGCAGGTCGGGGGAGCCCGCAGCCACCCGCCTGTCACAGAGTCTGCGTCGTCTCGGCTTTCACCTGGGACGCCTGAAGACGGGCACGCCACCCCGGCTGGATGCGGCATCCATCGACTACAATCACACCATACTGCAGCCCGGGAGCGATTCCCCGCAATATTTCAGCTTCGAAGTAAACGGGACCGGGGAGCTTGAGTTTCCTCCGCCCAACCCCGTCTATCCCGACTTCATGCCGGGTGGCTGGCGGCCCCAGCTTCCTTGCTACCAGGTCTACACCAACGACCAAACCCATGATTTGATACGGAGTAACCTGCACCGCGCCCCGCTCTTCACGGGTTCCATAACCGGGATAGGGCCTCGATACTGCCCCTCCATAGAGGACAAGATCGTCAGGTTCGCCCAGAACCCGGCCCATCCGCTGTTCCTGGAACCGGAAGGTTGGGAGACAAACGAGGTATATGTGCAGGGCGCCAATACCAGCCTGCCGGAGGAGGTGCAACTGGCCATGGTCCGGTCCATCCCGGCTCTGGCAAAGGCTAGGATGCTGCGCCCAGGCTACGCCATAGAGTACGATTACGTGCCGCCCTCGCAAATCCACGCCTCCCTTGAGGCCAAGCTGGTCCCCGGACTGTTCCTGGCAGGCCAGATCAACGGCACCACGGGATATGAGGAGGCCGCCGGTCAAGGCCTGATAGCAGGCATAAACGCCGCCTGCCAGGTGAAGGGTCTGCCGCCTGTGGTGCTGCGGCGTGATCAGGCCTACATAGGAGTGATGATCGATGACCTGGTCACCCGGGAACTAACGGAGCCGTACCGACTGCTCACCTCCCGGGCCGAGTTTCGCCTGCTCTTGCGGCAGGACAACGCCGACCTGCGGCTGACCCCTACCGGCTATCAACTGGGTCTGATTCCCAGGGACAGGTACGGTTCGGTGGAAACCAGGAGAGAGCAAATCGACGCCGAAATAGAGCGTCTCGGCAAGACCTATTTCCGGCCCGCCGACGAGAGGAGCGCACTTTCCGCTCTTGAGTTCCTGCGCAGGACCGAGGTGAGATACGATACCCTGCTGGCCCTGGGCCATGGTTGTCAAGATCTTTCCCCCGAGACCCTGAACCAGGTTGAAATCGAAGCCAAGTACTGGGGATACATAAGAAAACAGCGCCGTGAAGTGGAAAGAATGCGCCGCCTGGAAGAGTCCCGCATCTCATCCAGAATAGACTATGATGCCATAACGGGTCTGCGCTATGAGGCCTCTCACAAACTGAAAAAGCTGCAACCGGCGACCCTCGGCCAGGCATCGCGCATCGATGGCGTAACTCCAGCAGATATGGCCATCCTGATGGTACACATGGGGAGACTGAGACGAAGATCCTGAAGCAGCATGCAGACCTAGCCCTGCTAAACGCCAGGGTGATAACCTTGGACCCAGATAGACCGGTCGCCGGAGCGGTGGCCGTAAAAAGCGGCCTCATCCAGCTGGCCGGCGATGCGCACCAGGTAAGGGAGCTCTGCTCCCGTTCAACACGGACCATAGACTGCCAGGGCGCTACAGTGGTACCCGGCTTCAATGACGCCCACTGCCATCCACTGGCCCTGGCTTCGAACTTGTTGAGTGTCGACTGCAGTCCGGCATCCGTACAAGACATAGCCGGTATCCAGGAAAAGATCAGCCTGCATGCCAGGGATTTGCCCCAGGGGCGATGGATCAAGGCCACCGGCTACAACGAGTTCTACCTGGCGGAGAAGCGTCACCCAAACCGGTGGGACCTGGACAAGGCGGCACCTCACCACAAGGTCAGACTCACCCACAGGTCCGGCCACGCCTGCGTGCTGAACAGCCTGGCCATGGAAGCCCTGGGTATAGGCATGGAAACCCCCGAACCCCCGGGCGGCATAATAGAGCGAGACCTTGACAGCGGCAAACCCAACGGCCTGCTGTTCGAGATGAATAGTATCGTGGACCAACACATACCACCCTGGTCCAAAGAGGAAATCGAGACCGGCCTGCGACTGGCCGGCGAGCATTTCCTGTCCCGCGGCGTAACCAGCCTCACCGATGCTACCTGGACGGATACAGTGGCGCGCTGGCACCTGCTGCGAGAGGCCCGGGCACGAGATTTTTTCAGGCCCAAGGTGACGCTCATGACCGGGGTTGACGACCTTCCCTTCTTTTCGCACAAACGACTGCTCACCGGCGACGCACTTGGCAAGGCTAACAGCGGTATCCGGCTGGGCGGGGTCAAGATCGTCCTTGGCACGGCTACAGGGACCCTGAGTCCGCCCCAGCAAGAACTGAACAGCCTTCTCTATCGCATCCACGAAGCCGGTTATCAGGTGTGCGTTCATGCCGTGGAGCAGGACGAGGTTGAGGCTGCAGTCAACGCCCTTGAGTACGTCTTACTCCAAAGCCCCAGGCACGATCACCGGCATAGAATCGAGCACTGTTCAGTTTGCCCGCCTGCGCTGATGCAACGCATTGCGACCCTCGAACTGTTGGTGGTTTCTCAGCCGTCCTTCGTCTACTATAGCGGTGAGCGCTACCTGAACACCGTTCCGGCTGCTGACATCGCTTTCCTCTATCCCTTCCGTTCGCTGCTCAACAAGGGGGTAAAACTTGCAGCAGGTTCAGACACACCGGTGGTCCCGCTGGACCCTATGGCAGCCATGTACGCCGCTATTACAAGGTCTACGGAGTCAGGCCATGTACTATCCGGCGACCAGGGAATATCGGCATTGGCCACCCTCGAAATGCACACCACGGCACCGGCCCATGCCGCTTTTGAGGAAAGGCACAAGGGACGCATAGCTGCAGGAATGACGGCCGACCTGGCACTCCTCAGTGCTGACCCAACGCAACCGGACCATGGGCAATTGAAGGATATTAGAGTTTTGATGACAATTCTCGACGGAAAGGTGGTATGGAAAGCATGAATCAATCACAGGTCATGGACTTTCCGTCAACTGTCGATTACGTACTCAGCTTTGCTGACTACGAACGCCTCTCGCGCTCCGCGGTGGTATTCGACCTGGCCAGGGTCCAGCACCTGCTGGACAGATTGGGCAACCCGCACCTGGGAACACCGTCCGTACACATAGCAGGCACCAAGGGGAAAGGAAGCACAGCGGCAATGATCGCCAGCATCCTCACCGAATCAGGGTTCCGTACCGGCCTCTATACCTCTCCTCACTTGCTAACGATAAGGGAACGCATACAGATCGACAGCCTTCCCATCAGCGAAGATAAATTCGCCTCCCTGGTCAACCAGGTAAGACCGCATATCGAAGCGGCCAACGCCTTGTCCGGTCTGGGAGAGTTGACCACGTTCGAGATACTGACGGCCCTGGCCTTCCTCCATTTCAAGACAAGCGGTGTGGACTACCAGGTGCTGGAAACGGGCCTCGGCGGCAGGCTTGATGCCACCAATGTCATCGTGCCCGAAGTCTCCGTGATCACCGGGATCAGCTACGATCATATGGAGGTACTGGGGGATACCATCAGCAAAATCGCCACGGAAAAGGCGGGCATCATCAAGCACGGTGTCCCGGTCATAAGCGCGCCGCAAGCCCCTGAAGCCGGCGAAACAATTGCCGCAACGTGTTGTGAAAAGGGAGCCGAACTCGTATTAGTTGGGAGCGATGTCACATGGAAGACCGGAACTTTCGGTACCACCTGCCAGAGCTTCGAAATACGTACCAGGTACTGTAACCATGAACTGGCTCTGCCGCTGTTCGGCGAATACCAGGTGATAAATGCAGCTTGCGCTGTAGCAGCGGCAGAAACCCTGGCTAGGAAGAACAGTGAGATCGCCGGCCCGACGATAGCAAGGGGGCTGGCACAGGTCAAATGGCCGGGACGTCTGCAGGTACTGGCCAGGGAACCCCTGTTCCTGGTAGACGGCGCCCATAACGACGACTCCTCCAGGAAGCTGATGCAAGCCATCCGGCATTACTTCCGGTTCGACGAATTGTGGCTGTTGGTCGGTCTTTCCAGCGAAAAGAACCTGCCTGCCATCATACGAGAACTCGCAAAGGCCACGAACAAGGTGATTGTTACCCGGTCTGACCATCCCAGGGCGACCGGGACCGAACTGCTGTTGGCCGAATTTGCCAAACACGGGATTACAGCCGGAGTAGCAGCTGATACAGGAACCGCCATCAGACTGGCCTATAGCAAAGCTTCACACGACGACGCCATCTGCGCCACCGGTTCACTCTTCATCGTGTCCGAGGTCTTGCAGCATTTCGCTGCCGAAAGTCTGTGAGGGGAAGGCATGAGTGAACTCTGCCGCGCCCCGGCCAGATTTCTGCTGCACAAGACGTACAGTCAACTTTCAACTGTCGCCCGAACCAGGCTTCGTGTTTGACATTCGTGTCAGGCAGACGCTAGAATCTTATCCAACCTTGCTGATACCAGACTTGCCGGCAAGAAAGCAAGGGAGCTGATTTGGACTTCGCCAAAACCGTTGTTTTCGTCGCCGGTCCGCCGGCAAAAAAATCTACTTGCTGGAGTTGACATGGCCAAAGGTGAGATAGTAATCATTGATGTAAACTGTCGCGGCTGCGGTTTCTGCCAGCTTTTCTGCCCCAAGGACTGCATCACCATAACAGGGGACAGGTTCAGCCCGCTTGGTTATCTTCTGCCCACCTTCACGAATCAGGACCAATGCAATGCCTGCGGAATATGTGCTTGGATGTGCCCTCACCTGGCCATTGATGTATACCGTTACGCAGGTAAAGGAGCAGCCAAATCATGAAATTGGCTGTTCTCGCTGAGTTCTAGATGAACAGGGAGAAAGGCATGGAAAACAGACAACGTCGCCAGCGCCGTTCACCCGCAGTTAATGCTTTCACCTCTGCGCCGGCATAAAGCATGCCGGCGCAACGACAAACGAGAGGAGTGACGTATGCAAAATAGAACACTTATCCAGGGAAACGTCGCTGTGGGCTGGGGAGCGCTAAATGCCGGCTGCGACGGCTTCTTCGGCTATCCGATCACACCCCAGAATGAGATCCCTGAATGGTTTGCCAGCGAATTTCCCAAGCGCGGCCGCGTCTTCGTACAGACTCAGTCCGAGACCGGGGCTATAATGATGCTCTACGGTGGCGCAGCAGCTGGATTCCGCGTCATGACATCCACTTCCAGCCCCGGCTGGGGCCTGATACAGGAAGGCATGTCTCATCTGGCAACAGCCGAATTACCCTGTGTGATCGTTCTTGTGCAAAGGGGCGGTCCTGGACAAGGAAGCATCAGGCATGCCCAGATGGACTATCTGGCCGTGACGAGGACAGGCGGCGGGGGCGGCTACAAGAACATAGTCCTGGCACCTGCAACCGTGCAGGAAATCCACGATATGATGCAACTTTCTTTTCACCTGGCGGACAAATACTCCAACCCGGTCATTCTGCTTTCCGATGGGGTCTTGGGGCTGGTAGCCGAGACCCTGGAAATCCGGACCCTGCAGTTCGAACCCTTGCCAGAAAAAACCTGGGCAGCCAGGGGCAGAGACCGGCAAGGGGACAAGACGAGACGCTTTATTCATACTTATCCCAGTGGTGCACCGCCGCCGCGCAGCTGTCCCAACTATGTTTCATGGCTGGGACACCTGGGAGAGAAGTATCAGGATATCATTGATAACGAAGTGAGGTGTGAAGAGTATCTTTGCGACGATGCCGAACTGGTAGTAGTCGCCTACGGATATCCATCACGCGTCTGTAAGGAGGCCATTAACACGGCAAGGGCGGAGGGAATGAGGGTCGGGCTCACCCGTCCAATTACGCTGTGGCCCTTCCCTTACGAGACTCTGCGCAAGAAGGTCAATCACGGTTGTCGATTCCTGGTAGTCGAAGACAGCCTGGGCCAGATGATAGAAGATGTGCATCTGGCAGTACAGGGCAGAACCAGCATAGACTTCATAGGACTGCTGGACAGGCACCTGCCGACTGACGGGGGGATGATTCTCCCGGGCAGAGTCCTGCAGGAGATTCGGAGGCTAGCATGACCAGAGAGACTCAAAACAAGGTCAAGGTTACAGCACTTGACAGGATTCTATTCATGCCGGTGCCTGGGTGTCCCGGCTGCCAGCACGGCACCATAGGGCGCATCATCGCCGAGGTCCTTGAAGAGCTTGAGCTGGACGGCACCGCCATAGAAGTCATTGGTATCGGTTGTAACTCGGGTGTAGCCATGCTGAATGTGGATGTCGTTCAGGGCTCACACGGCGGAGCCCCTGATACGGCCACCGCCATCAAGCGGCTTTCTCCAGATAGCTTCGTATATACTGTGCAGGGCGACGGGGACTGCATAGCCATTGGAGCAGGCTCGTTTATCGGCGCGCTGACGCGTGGTGAATTGATAACCATCATCATGTGCAACAACGCAAACTACGGCACCACGGGCGGCCAGCTGGCACCCACCACTCTAAGCGGACAGGTAACCACTACAACACCGGAGGGTCGAAATCCTGCCGTTAGCGGCCACCCCGTGCACGTTGCAGAGTTGGCAGCAACCTTTAAGAGCGTAGCTTACAGCGCTCGTGGAGCCCTCACGAGCCCTGCCGAGTACCGCCGGACCAAGAAGTATGTTAAGAAGGCCTTTCAGAAGCAGCTGGACAAGATCGGACTTGGCTACGTAGAGATTTTATCAGCCTGTCCGGCCAACTGGCATCTCACCCCGGTCGATTCCATTAAGTGGATGGAGGAGCATATGATACCCGAATTCCCTCTGGGTGAATTCAAGGACAGTGACGGCAAGAGAAACCTTCCCCGGGACAAACAGGAGTAATCATGGAAACTAGATCGCCTTCAAGAGTAGAGTTGATCATTGTCGGCATAGGCGGCATGGGCGTCCTGGTAGCCGGACGCTTACTGGCCACCGCGGGACTCCGGGCATACGAACACGCCTCGTGGATGCCCACATATGCGGAGTCCAGGCGGGGCGGCCTGTCCGAGTGCACAGTCATTCTGTCCAATGACCCGATTGCCTCCCCAATTCTCGACCAGTCGCAGTCCATAATGTTGCTGGACAGCTCCCAAATGAAGTCTTTTGAGTACAGGGTACGACCAGGAGGTACGATCGTCGCCGAGAAAGCAAGTCTGTTCGATGATTTGAGCAGGGATGACATAAGACTCATGCCCATATCCGGTCTTGAAATAGCCATGGGCATCGGCGGCGTGGTGGCCAATAATCTGATCCTCCTCGGAGCCTACATGGAGCTTGTCATGCCTCTGCCCATCCAGTTGATAACTGATGAGCTTGAGGAGCAGTACCGAGGCAAGGATGCTGTTTTGAAACGGAACCTGGATGCTTTTCGCAAGGGCATGGAGCTGGGAGCGGCTCTCAAGGTCTAGGAAACGAGTCATGACGTTCAAGGTAGTACAGGTAATGGACCAGCCCGGGTCTGCTCTGCCAGACTACGGTTTGATGATTGCCGCTGAGGGCATCGACGTTGAATTCAGCAAGACCGATTGCCAGAGCGAGGATGCCATAATCTCCGCGGCCGCTGGTGCCGATGTCATCATAACCGCGGCTACCCGCCAACCCATCACACGGCGAGTTATCCAGGAGTTGCCCCAGATCAGGTTCATCATGAGCATGGGCATCGGCTATGACCACATTGATATAGAGACCGCCTCGGAACACGGCGTACTGGTGGCCAACGTGCCCGACTACTGCCTGGAGGAAATGTCCGACCACGTGATGGCCTTGATCCTGGCCTTGACAAGGAAGGTGATCAAGCTGGACAGCATGGTCAAGGCAGGCGGTTGGAAACAGGAGCCGGAGCCCGAGATGCAGCAAAAGGTCTGGCCCACAATGTCCCGTTTGCGGGGACAAACATTGGGCCTGATTGGGCTGGGCAGGGTACCTCGCACCCTGTTGCCGAAAGCAAAGGGTTTCGGCATGCAGATTGTCGCCTATGATCCGTACCTTGCTTCGGAGATGTTTGCGTCCCTCGGCGTAGAGAAGGTAGAACTGGACGATCTTCTCGCACAGTCCGACGTCGTTTCCCTCCATGCAGCCCTGACCGATCAGACCAGGCACATGCTGGGTGCGGACCAGTTCAATCAGATGAAGGCCTCTGCTTATTTGGTTAATACAGCCCGGGGCCCGCTTGTGGACCATGAAGCTCTATGTGATGCACTGACTGCAAACAAGCTGGCCGGAGCTGCACTTGATGTCACTGAACCAGAGCCTATCAATCCTGGCAGCCCACTGCTCAAAATGGAGAACGTCATCATCACGGCGCATGCAGCACATGCCTCCATACCGGCCTTTATTGACCTCTTGCAACGGCCGGGACAGGAAGTGGCCCGGGTCTTGCAGGGCGACTGGCCCGTCGGGCTGGTGAACCCGGGAGCCAGGGATAAGTACTTACAGAGGTTCCGGCAGGGCTGAGCCGGGCACAAAGTCCAAGTTCCAAGATCGAAGGTGCTCAACAGTGTCTCCGCGGTGTTATAGCGCCATTCTTGGTCTGGAATGGGAGCGGCAACATTGGGCCGGGCCCACCCTACAGCTATATAGGAAACCGGGCCCAGAATCAGGCCCGGTTTGGTCGATACCTTAATCCCGTCGACTAAAGAACCAAGCTAGCGTCCTGACAGGCGTCTCGCCTAGCTGTTCTTCGCCTTGTAAGCCTCCAGCGTCTCTATGAACGCGTCTACCTTATCATGCGTAGCCGCCTGGTTATAATTGCGCACGTCGATTATGTCGCCCTCCAGCAACAGTACCGGCTTATCACTGTACTTCTTGAATATGTTGATTTGGTGCAACTGCCCAGTATGGATAGTCCGGCACGTCATCGCCTGGTGAAATACCACCCCGTCCAGCTTATACTCGTCGATCATGTCCAGGAACCATTCCACGTTTGTATCTCCCGATCGTTTCCTGGCCTTTTCGTGCCCGCGCGTCATGGAGTCATAGAACCTCCAGGCCATGCGTTCTATTGGATTGGTGACATTTGCAGGTATGTCCACGGGCGGCGGGGGATGGTAAACGACCTCTATGGGAAAGACCGCACCCTGGCTTTCAAAGTAGTTGAATATGACCAAGGCATACCAGGGCGGCAGGCTCAGAGCCCAGAGGAGCCTGTATTTCTCGTCCGGGATGGTACCAATCTTGTTGTCCACCCTGTGTTTGATCTCATCGTAAAGCTCTCTGTAGAAATCATAGGCCAGTTGGGTGCCCATCATGAAGTAACCAGGCACCATGGCGTTCAGTGCGTCCTCCGTAGGCATGGGCGCAGGGACTGCCTTACGAAGTTCATAGATATCGTGCCAGACCTTGATAGTCTTTTCGCTCAAGTCAACTACCTCCGCCAGGCGGTCCATATTCAAGCGCCGTCCCGTATGCCTTTCAAGGAAGTCCACCAGTTCATATAGTTCCTGTACGATATACCTGATATAGTAGTTCCTGACATCCTTGATATCGACGTGGGTATAATAAGCCGGCGGGTTCAAAAGTCCCAGTACGTGCACCGGCGCATCCGTGTACCGGCGCGTCGCCTGGTACCACTTGTACCTCGGATCGCAGATCATCATTCCGGTACCCAGCATCACGGTCGGCTGCTCCATGCCGCCATCTGGAGCATTGGGCGGCATCCCCCCCAATTCCCGCCTGGTAGCATCGAAGCCCAACCCGCAAGTGGCATAGGTGCATAGATGTCGCTGGTAGCCCTCAGACTCCGCCTTGGCCAGGTATTGTTCCGCCGACATCTTGGCAGCGCATAGTCCCGCATAATTCTCGGTTCCCACGGTCGTGATGTCCATGGCCCTGAGAATATCGTCATAACAACTTGATATGAAGAGGTACGCTATGGGGTCGCCGGCGGCACGCGCTTCATGGGCACGCTGCGCCAGGTCTTTTATCATCATGCGAACCCGCTTCGAAGTTTCCGTGGATTTCTCTGCCGTTGTTTTCTCTCTCGGTCCTTCCACAATGCCTCCTTTAGCCGACCATTTCCAGGAAAGCCTCTACTCGCGTTCGCAATCTCTCGAGACTGCTGACGGGATACTCTTCCTCGACAAACATTACCGGCAGCTTCTGGGATTCCAGGTACTCCCGGATGTCGGGGACATCGAAGGCGTGAGTATCACAATACAGCACGGAGTAGTAAATAATCCCATTCACTTCAAATTCGCGCGCCAAGCTTGCAATGTGACCGAACCTGACCTCCAAATCGTCTTGATGGCTGCGCTGGTCATACCTGAAGGTCCGCGGGCAGTGCACATCGTTAAGATAGGACCTCGCCAGGCTGGCCAACGGATCTTCACCATTCCCTACCTCAAACCAGAAGGGCTTCGTACCAAAACAGAGGTCATCAATCACCACCCTGGCTCCACTTCCCTCCAGCATGGAAATGAACGTTGTATCTTCATTCCCGGTACCGCAAAGCATTATCCGCGGCACCTTGCCATCAGCACTCCGGGGTAGCGCGGCTATCTCGCTTTCGAAAGCTTCCAGCAGAGCATTGCCTTCTTCCACCGGCAGGCTCATCACCGACATCAGCAATCTGGTCATATCCGACCCGGAAACAGGCGGCGGGTCCTGCTTGCGATACCCATATATCTTCTGCACAAGACGCCGCTGCTTGTTATGTGCGTCTATAGCCTGTCGCAGCTTCTCCGCACCGATCTCTTGCCCGGTGTACAGCTCCAAACTGGCCTTGAAGGTCCGCAGCTCTTCGATGAAGAATTCCATGGATGGTCGAGATGTTGTGTGCGGCACGTTGACGAAGTGGCAGTATTTGTGCGGAATGTTATGCAACCAGAGTTCATATAGCTTCACAATATTGTCGCAGGCATGAGGAACCACATAACCGTCGAGAAAAGAGTAGGCACCGGATAATCCTACATCCAGAGCACTCCTTGTAAAAGGACAGGCGATCGTCTCCAGATAGCTGTGGGCTTCTCTAATAGGCTCGCTCATGCTGCCAGCCAGGCGAAAAGGCACCAGGCCGGCTGCAGTTATTATTTCCACAGGGGTCAGGGAGCAGAAATAGCCAACGCCGCCCCTGCCGGCGGCACTTAGTTCCCGAACCCTCTTGCCCCTGTCTTGGTAGATGTCCGCGACCATAGAGGCATCGAATTTCATATGGTTGTCTCCCCTTCAGTATTTGGGCGGCCCAGGCAAGGATTGCCTAGATTACAGCGGCGTCCTTGAACCTGATAACGTCGTCCCAGGTGTAGTCCAGGAGTTCTGTAAGAATCTCCTCTGTATGTTGACCAAATTCGGGCGCCTCCCGCCTTATGGTAAAGGGTGTCTGGCTCAGGCTAACCGGAAAACCCACGGTCTTGGTCGGCCCGAAGACGGGATGGTCAAACACCGTGACGTAGTCATTGGCAAGCACCTGGGGATCATTGACCAGGTCCAGGGTCGTGTTCACGGGGGCGAAGATGATGCCGTTCTCCTTGAAAGCCGCGATCCATTCATCACGCTCCCGCATTCCAAAGCGCTCATCAAGCAAAGCGATCAGTTCCTGGCAATTCTTCATCCGGTTCTCCATGCTGTCGAATCTGGGATCCTTTTCCAGCTCTTCCTGGCCTATGGCCTTGCAAAACAGGGGCCAGAACTTGTCCGGCGAAAGATGGGCCAGTGCAATCCACTTGTCATCCTTGCACTTGTAATGATTCCAGAGGGGGTTGCCGGCACTCTTCCTCGCAATCCGCATACCCCAGAGATTGGCCATGGTACAGAAGACAACGGGATGCCCCTGCAAAAAAGTCATACCGCCGAGGATGGAGGCATCCACCTTCTGCCCTACCCCATGTTTCTCCCTGGCAAGCAGAGCTGCAAGCACGCCCATGGCAGTCATAACAGCCCCGGTCTGGTCGGCTATACCGCCTTGTATCGATACCGGGTCCATTCCTGGCTCCCCCGCCACGGTCATGAGTCCTGACCTGGCCAGTCCTGTGTAGTCCGCCGACGGGTCTTCCTTATCCGGCCCGTTGGATCCCCAACCGGATGCATGCGCATACACAAGTCTGGGATTGTGCTTCTTCAATGTCCCATAGTCCATGCCCATGCGCTCCGCCACACCCATGCGAAAGTTCTGGATGAAAACATCGGACTTTGCTACCAACCGGTACAAGATCTCCTTGCCCTCGTCGGTTCGCAGATCGACGGTCAGGCTCCTTTTGTTGCGGTTTCCTGCTTCAAAATAGGGATTCCTGACAACCTCCTTGCCCCCTACCATGGCCCCAGCCACACGCATCATACCTCTTCCCAGATCACCGCCGGTTCGCTCTTCGATCTTGATCACATCGGCGCCCATGTCTCCGAGAAGCATACTGGCCACAGGTCCCTGCTGGAAGATAGTCCAGTCCAGGACCCGCACACCGTCAAGTACCATCATGGTACACCTCCTGTATTATTGCCCTGCACTCGAAGGCCCGCTTCGCACACGAAGCTGCCTGAATTATAGTTTCCACCTGAATGGGGCGTCAATTTACGGTCTGGCACGACATATAATAACGAAGTTCGCAAGATACCGGGACAAGAAACCTTGACATGTCGAATACGTACAAAATACCATTGGGCATCATTTTGGCAGCTAAAGGAGGTAAACCATGAAGCGACCGCTAAGCGCAGAGCAACTAGCCGCTCTTTACGATGAATCTAAGGAAAAGCTTCCGAAAAGCGAAAGAGCCAGGTGGCTCGATGATCGGTTAGCGGCCCAGGTCTCATTTGCCTACGAAAAAGCTCCGGCTGTTAAAGCCAAGTTCGACAAGGCTGGCGTCGCCCCATCCGATATCAAGACCGTTAAAGACCTTGAAAAACTGCCCGTAACTACCAAGGACGAACTGGTGAAGCTGCAGGCCCAGGACCCTCCCCTTGGCGGCTTTCTAGCGGTCCCCCTGAACAGCCTGTCAAGGGTATATGTTTCACCTGGACCCATCTATGATGCCTGGGGCGACGAAAGGGTCATGGCTGCGGTAAGAGGTATGGTCAGGTCCGGATGGCCAAAGCCAGGCGACGTCTGCCTTGTGGCCAACATGTACCACATGGTTCCTGCCGGTCTCTTCATAACCGATGTTCTAGACATGATCGGGTGTACCGTCGTACCCGCCGGAATAGGCCAGACAGAGCTGCAAGTGAAACTGCTCAAGGACTTGCAGGTGTCCGCCATCTTCAGCTTCCCCAGCTTCGTAATGACCATTCTCCAGAAAGCAGAAGAGATGGGATATGACGTCAAGAAAGACTTCAATATCAAGTACGTAACCGGCGGCGGTGAGAGACATATACAGGTGCTGCGCAAAGTCTTTGAAGAAAAGTACGGCCTCATCGTCGGTGACGGCTACGGGACCGCCGACTTGGGCACTGTTGCCTACGATTGCGGCCGGGGCGAGGGCTATCATTACGACGACAACGAATGTGTTGTTGAAATAGTCGATCCGGATACAGGCAAGCAGGTCGAACCCATGGAAGTCGGCGAGGTTGTAGTTACGCTGCTCAGCAATGTTTACCCACTAGTCCGGTTCGGGACCGGCGACCTGGCTTCCTATGTCGACGAAACATGTGCCTGCGGAAGAAGTTCCCCTCGCATCACCAAGATCCTGGGCATGGTCGGTGAACACGTTCGTGTCAAAGGCATGTTCGTTCACCTTCGAGAACTTGACGAGGCCATGTCCAAATTCCAGAACATATCCAAGTACCAGTTGGTCCTCAAGCTTGAGGGGCACAAGGACCAGGTACAACTCAATGTTGAGGCCGACGACGTTCCGGACAAGAACCAGTTTGCAGAACAGATCAGTGCCCGTTGCCAGGATGTCTTCAAGCTGCGTATGGACGACGTCCAGTTTCTGCCTAAGGGCACACTCCCGGAAGACTACAAAAAGTTCGTCGATACCCGTTGGGGTTAACGGTTCTTCCCAATCTGGGACAGACGCTCCTCCAGTTCTTGCTGGAGGAGCTTCATTATTTTGGGTCAGAGCCTAGCCGCCAGCGGTCAGGACCATGCGTCTCAAAACCCAAAGGAGAAACAGCCCAAATAGTCCGGGTCCCTGCCAGATTTGACACTCAGGTACGAGCCTTTCTATACTATACTTGCATAATCGTTGCACAGAAAGGCGTAATCTCCGCTGCGCCGAAAAGGGATCTGGCCTGAATAGGGTTCCACTTGGATCGCTGTTAAGGAGGTATTTGAATGGTTCAACCAGCGCCAGCCTCACCAAAGCTCAGGACTAGAAAGGGGACCTAAGCATCATGTGGGAGAGGGAAAAAATAACACAGCCGGCACCAGCCTCACCGTTGTTCTGGAGACTCAATGCTGATGTTTACCAACTCTTGGGCGCCAAGTGCCCTGACTGCAACCACATAACGTATCCTCGTCGCAAGATCTGTCCTTCTTGTGGTAGTTTCAAAGTTGAAGACTACCAGTTATCAAAGTCAGGTACTGTACATACTTTCTGCATTAACTGGACCCCGCCTCCCGGTCTGGAACCACCCATCGTCAACGTGATTGTTGACCTCGACGGTGGCGGACGGTACCAGGGTCTGCTAACAGAGGTCGCCAACCCTGAAGAAGTCCAGATCGGCACCAGGGTTCAAATGGTCCTGCGCAAGGTAATGAAAGACCGGGGCCTCGACATCTACGGCTACAAGTTCAGACTGGAGAAGGAGGGCTAGCGATGAGTATAAGAGGCAATGTTGCCGTAATCGGCGTAGGCATGATCCCCTTCGGGGAACTCTTTGAAAAGAGCTTCAATGACATGGCCCAGGAAGCTTTCATGAACTGCGTTAATAACGTGGACAAGGGCTTTGATCCAAAGGATATCAAGGCAGCCTGGTTTGGACAGTGGAGCGGCGGCGGCATGATCGGCCAGGGAGTTCTGGCGGGCACATCCCTAGCCACTATACTGGGATTGCGCGATATCCCGATAACGAGAATCGAAAACGGTTGTCCCACCGGTAATGATACGTTTCGCAACGCGGTCATCGGTGTGGCGTCCGGCGCATATGATGTTTGTCTAGCCTTCGGTGCCGAGAAAATGAGGGACAAGCCGGGTGTCGAGTCGCTTGTAGCTGCCGGGGGCGGCGGCGGCGGCATACTCGGCCTGCATCCGTCCTGGATGCTCGGCATGGGCGGTCCCGTCTTACAGGCACTGTATGCTACCCGCCAGATGCACGAGTTGGGTTACACTATGGAAGACTACGCCCGCGTGGCAGTCAAGAACCATCACAACGGTGTTGCCTGTCCGTATGCGGAATACCGGTTTGAAGTATCCATAGAGCGGGTATTGAATAGTCCTGTGGTATGCTGGCCTCTCCACTTGCTGGACTGCTGTCCGCAGACAGATGGAGCAGCCTGTGCCATTGTTTGCCGGGCCGATCTGGCCAAGAAGTACACTGACAAACCAGTGTATGTACTTGGCACCGCTACAGGCGTAGACTATCAGGACATGTGGGACAAACATAGTTTCATAGAGATGCTCCCTACCATCAAGGCAGCCAAAGCCGCCTTGACCATGGCCGGCATCGCACCGAACGATATTGACCTGGCCGAGGTACACGACTGTTTCACCAACACCGAATTGATGAACATAGAAGATATCGGCTTCTGTAAGAAGGGTGAAGCGGCAGCGCTTCTCAAGGAGGGCTACTGGAACCGCGATGGCGCAAAGCCGATCAACCCCAGCGGAGGACTGAAGGCACACGGCCATCCGATCGCTGCCACCGGCCTGGGACAGATTTGTGAGAACTTCTGGCAGTTGCGGGAAGAAGTGGGCCAAGAAAGACAGGTCAAGCTGAAGAATGGTATCGCCCTCAGCCACAATGTGGGTGGCGGCGGCTTCGGCGTTTCCGCGATCAACATTCTTGGTCGTGAGCCCTAATCAAGGTAAGGAGGCAATGATGGCAGGAATAGTAGGTTACGGGGTATACGTTCCGCAATACAGGCTGAAACAGGCCGACGCCGCCATGCCCTGGGGTGGTTTTGGAATGGGTGAGAAAGCAGTGTGCGGCTGGGACGAGGACATAGTCAGCATGGCCGCTGAGGCTATGGAGAATGCCGTCAAGAGCGCGGGGATCAAGGCAAACACCATCGATGCGCTCTTCCTAGGCACAGCCTCCACACCATATCTTGAGCAACATCTGTCGCCGATCCTTGCCCAGACACTGGGCATGGCGCCTCAGGTACAGTTGCTGGACTTCACAGGGTCGCTCAATTCGGTATCCAACGCCATGACCTCCTGTCTGGATGCTCTGGCAGCAAAGCGGATCAAGACTGGATTGGTCGTGGGCACGGAAAACCGGGCAGCCGGCCCCGGCTCTGAAGGCGAAGTGAATTTCGGCGCAGCAGCCGCCGCCTTCGTAATCGGGAACTCTGATTCCGCTGCCGAAATCGAAGGCTTTTCCACCTATCAAACAATGTTCTATGACAGATGGCGCGCTACCAAGGATTCCTGGGTATCCAATTGGTTCGATTACAGGTTTGCGCGTGAATATGGCTACCAGAAACATGTCAGTGAGGCAACCGGAGATCTCATGACCAAGCTGGAGAAGAAACCTGACGATTTCACCAATGCAATTTTCTATCAAGCCGATGGTAGAATACCCGCCTTGGTGGCAAAGCACATTGGCATCAAAGCCGACAAGGTATTTCCTGACCTCACCCCTGCACTGGGTGATCTCGGCAGTGTTTCGGCTTACGTTTGCCTATCGGGTCTATTGGAGAACTCACAGGCCGGCCAGAGAATACTGCTGGGTACTTACGGTGCCGGCAGCGCCACGGCCTTCAGCATACTGGTAGGCGACAAGATCGAAGCGAAGAAGGGTCGCGCCAAGAACCTGCAGCAGTACGTTGAAAAGAAGTTATATGTCGACTACCCGGCGTACCTCAGGATGATGGGAACCCTTTCAAGAGTCCCCTACTAGAACCGAGTTAGATAAGGTATGACCCCCGGCGATACATCGCCGGGGGTTTTCTTATTATGCGGCCGGCGGATTTCGAGCCCGGTGAAACCCGGCCTTAGGCCCGGACACTGCTCCAAAGATCAGGTTGCTGCCCGCTAACTTCGCGCCTGGTCCATATTGACAAGCGTGCCTGCAACTCTTAGAATGTCTCCATGGTTAACTGGCAAGTGACGGCAACCACTAAAGAGTGCGACGAAGTGGGCGATTTTGCCACCATAATGGTCTACCCCGACCAAACGGCACAATGCGCCTTCTTCAACAAGCACAGCAGGACAATACGAGGTCAGAAGAGGATCAAGAACTGTAAGTGGCCCAATTGCAGCCTGGTGGCGGAATTCAAAGAATACGCATTCACCATCTAGGCTAGTAGGCCTCAGCGAAGGCCCAGGACGCTTCCGGTTCCCGTACTACTGGACTAACCATCCGGAAGTTTGGAGACGTTTCTCAGCTACCCCGGACCTGTTTCAGCCATGCATCAATCAGGTTGTGATTGGTGAGAATCTGGCTGGCTGCTGAATAGGGGTCTATCTCACCCGTCTCGACCCTTTCGAGATAGCGTGCAAGATCCTTGTCGTTTTCTATTTGGCTCACGATCTGACTCATGATCCTGTATTCAATAGTGCGAAGCAAGTCGAGCTTTCGTTGCCTTGACCTATTACGGTCCAAATGACCACCATCACCAAGAGCCTTCTCATGGGCCTTTATGTGCCGGTATAACTCCTCAATGCCCTTGTCATTTACCGCCTCAGTGGCAACAACAGGGACCTTCCACCAGGAATCAGGCCTCTGGCTCAACATGCCTTCCACTTCAGCCAGCATGTAATCAGCACCCGGCCGGTCGGCCTTGTTGACCACGAATATGTCGGCGATTTCCATCAAGCCCGCCTTCATCGTCTGGATGCTGTCACCACCCTCAGGCACCAGCACAACCACAGTAGTGTCAGCGGCCTCCATGATATCAATCTCGGTCTGGCCGACACCAACCGTTTCGACCAGGACGAAATCCTTACCCGCAGCGTCCAACAGTTTCACCACACCTGACGCCGTTCTGGGTAGACCTCCATGGCTGCCCCTCGTGGCCATGCTGCGAATGAAAACGCCCTCATCCAGATAATGCTGCTGCATCCTTATGCGGTCTCCCAGTATCGCACCACCAGAGAAGGGGCTCGTTGGATCCACAGCAATGATACCGACGTCCCTTTCATCCTGGCGCGCACTGCCAGCGAGTCTGCCAACCAGTGTACTTTTGCCTCCTCCCGGGGGGCCGGTTACTCCTACGGTGAAAGCCTTGCCTATGTGGGGATACACGGATTTCATTATGTCAGGCACTTCCCGGCTGTCTCTTTCAACCAGCGTAATCAACCGTGCCAGGGCTTGCCTGTCACCCAGCAGCATTTTTTCTACCATCTCAGTAATCATAAAGACTCCTTCCGGATTTGCGCGCGCAGCATCTGGGGAACCATGCAGGGATAGGCGGCGTACAGGCTTTTGCAACACCTCACAACTATTTGTTATTATAGTAAACGTTCACGCACCCTTTCAAATCTGCGTGGCAAACTGTCAGCCTTGAGTCCGGTGATCCAACATAGCTAGGAGGAAGTATGACCGCGAATAACGAGGACCAGATTAAGTCAGCATCGGGCATTCCCATCAAAGACCTATACATCCCAAATGATATCAAGGATATCGACTATGATAAGGAAATCGGCCTGCCCGGCCAACCACCATTCACTCGTGGCGTGTACCAGACCATGTACCGCGGCCAGTTGTGGACCATACGCCGGCTGAGCGGTTTCAACACACCGGAGGACACTAACAACCTATACCGCGAAGAGTACGAACTGGGACAGACCGGTTTCTCCATAGCACCCGACATCTCCACAGCCTCTGGAATGGACCCCGATGATCCCAGGGTGGTGTCCGACGTAGGCCATGCCGGTGCTCCAATATACTCGCTTGAGGACATGGAGACGGTATTCGACGGCCTGCCCATCGAAAGGGTTTCCACCTTCCTGGCCGATCGAGTAGGCGGTCTGCTGACACCGGCCTATTTCATCATGGCCCAGAAGCGCGGCATACCGATGGACCAGGTACGCGGTACTACGGCTAACGACCTGTGCACCTGGAGTTCAATGGAGCTCGCCAACCAGCCCACTCCCCATACCTTTCTCCGGATGTCCGTGGACCTCATCGAGTGGTGTGCTGAGAACGCGCCAAGATGGTACCCCATCTCCATGAACTCTTACAACCCCCGCGACAATGGGATCACCGCCGTCCAGGAGTTAGGCATGCTCATGGCCACGGTCATTCAGTATATTGAAGAAGCAAAGCGACGGGGCAGGGTACCACTTGACAAGTTTGTCAGGCGCTTCGCGTTTAACATGGCAGTCCATAACGATTTCTTCGAAGAGATATGCAAGTTGCGCGCCGCCCGCCGCATGCTGCTTAAGATCATCAGGGACCGCTACGGCATCGATGACCCGAAATGCGGCCAGCTCCGGGTCCATGTGCAGAGTTCCGGGTCCACCCACACCCACCAGGAACCCCTCAACAACCTCGTCCGCATAGCCTATCAGGTAATGGCCGGAGTCCTTGGTGGAGCCCAGTCGATACATGCCAACGGTTATGACGAGGCGGTCTGCCTGCCCACCGATCAGTCCATGCTACTCTCTATCCGGACCGAGCAGATTGTCGCCCTCGAGACCAACGTTACCAACACCATCGATCCGCTGGGAGGTTCCTACTTCGTGGAATCCCTCACCAACGAAATCGAGGAGCGTGCCTGGGACTTCGTCAAGAAGATCGAGGAAGTCGGCGGCATGGCCCAGGCCATCAACACCGGTTGGATACACAGGGAGTACAAGGCTGCTATCATCGACTACGAGCGCAAGCTGCGGTCAGGAGAAATTAACGTCGTCGGCGTCAACAAGTTCCGGATGGAGAAGGAACCGCACAGCATACCTATTTTCAAGCCCGACCCGAAATCTGCAGACATTCTTGTCGAACGAATCAAGCGCCAGCGCGAGCAACGGGACAACGCCAAAGTCACCAAGGCGCTGCAGAACCTGGAAGAAGTTGTCAGGAGCGAAGAAAATACTTTCCCTGCCATCATGGAAGCGGTCAAGGCCCAGGCTACCCCGGGTGAACTGGCAGCCATTCCGCTCAAAGTCTACGGTCCGTGGACCTATCCCATTGGAGTATAGAGAAGGAGTAATCGCATGGACTCAAAGAACGTCAAGATATTAATGGCCAAACCCGGTCTGGAAGGGCACTGGCGCGGTCTGATTGCAGTCAGCAGCGCCTTCAGGGATGCAGGTTTCGAGGTCATTTACGGCGGCAGTATGCGGCCAGCAGAGATCGCCACGACAGCCGCCCAAGAAGATGTGGATATTGTCGGACTGAGCATACTCTGTTCAAACTATATGCCACTCACTTCCCAGACCATTGAACAACTCAAGGCCCACGGCAAGGGTGACGTCATGGTCCTGCTTGGCGGTATAATCTACCCCGACGACTTCACTGAACTTCAAAAGATGGGAGTAAGCGGCATCTTCATACCGGGAACACCACTCGAAGACATCGTCAAATTCGTAAATGACAGGATACCTGAACTCAAGAAAGTTGCATAGCCCTTGGGCAATAAGTAGGTCCAGAGTTTGGTAACTCTCAAGGAGCGTGAATATGGCAAGCGAAGATAAGGTGTTTTCACTATCTGGGATCCCAATCAAGGACCTCTACACGCCGGACGATGTGAAGACCATTGACTATGACCGAGACCTTGGCTTGCCGGGACACCCCCCCTATACACGAGGCGTCTACGCCACGATGTATCGCGGCCAGCTTTGGACGATACGCCGTTTGAGCGGTTTCAATACACCTGAAGAGACTAACAAGCTTTACCGGGAGGAATACGAACTGGGGCAGACCGGGCTTTCGGTAGCCCCAGACATCTCTACCGTCGTCGGCATGGATGCGGATGATCCAAGAGTTTCCGCAGACATCGGACATGCCGGCGTACCCATGAGTTCCATTGAGGACGTCGAAGCCACCTTCAACGGCATCCCCATTGAGAATGTGTCCACCTATCTGGCAGACAGGTGTGGGGCAGTTACCACGGCCATGTATTTCGTCATGGCGGAGCGGCGCGGCCTTGATCTCAAGGGGCTCCGTGGTACAACCGCCAATGACATGTTGAGCTTCAGCGTGCCCAGCCTCGTGAACCAGACGCCTCCGCAAGCATATCTCCGCTATGCCGTCGATTTCATCGAATGGTGTTGCGAGCACGCTCCTAGATGGAACCCCGTATCCTTTGACTCATACAACTCCAGGGATTGCGGGCTCGACGCTGTACAAGAGCTTGGCATGTTGCTGGCCACTGCCATTCAGTACATGGAGGAAGCGAAGAGGCGAGGCAGGGTACCCCTGGACAAGTTCGTCCGGCGAGTCTCCTTCGATACCGGTTTGCACAACGACTTTTTTGAGGAAATCGCCAAACTCCGGGCCGCCCGACGTATGTGGTACAAGATCGTCCGTGACCGCTATGGCATAACGGACCCCAAATGCGCTCTGTTTCGCGTTCACTGCCAGAGTTCGGGCTCGACTCATACAACTCAGGAACCGTTGAATAACCTCATTCGCATAGCCTATCAGGTAATGGCAGGAGCACTGGGTGGTGCCCAGTCCATCCATGCCAATGGCTATGACGAAGGCATCTGTCTGCCAACCGAGCAATCGATGCTGCTCTCGATTCGCACAGAGCAAATAGCGGCCCTGGAAGCAAACATTGGAAACACCATCGACCCTCTTGGGGGCTCCTACTACGTAGAATCCCTGACCAACGAACTTGAGGAACGCTCCTGGCAATATGTCAAGAAGATAGAAGACATGGGAGGGATGGCCGAGGCCATGAGTTCCGGTTGGCTATACAAGGAGTACAGGGATGCCATGATCGAGCACGAGAGGAAGGTGGCCACGGGTGAACTTCCCATAGTCGGCGTGAATAGGTTCCGGCTGGAAAAAGAGCCCTATGAGGTCCCCATCTTTAGATGGGACCCGGAAGCTCCGTACAAACAGATTGAGAAACTCAAGGCATTCAAGCAGAAACGAGATAAGGACAAGTTGACGGCATCCCTGGAGAACCTTGAAGCTGTTACCCGCCGGGGCGAAAACGTGTATCCGGCCGTAATGGACGCGATCAGGTGCAATGCCACTCTTGGCGAGATATCGGATGTGCAATTGAAAGTTTACGGCCTCTGGCGCCGGCCGCTGGCAATCTAAAAAGGGGTGAAATTCATGGTCAAAGACAGGGTGAAGATATTGATGGCAAAGCCCGGCCTCGAGGGACACTGGAGGGGCATGACCATAGTCAGTAGCGCCCTGCGGGATGCTGGATATGAGGTAATCTACGGGGGAAACATGCTGCCGCCGGAGATCGGCCAGACCGCAGCCCAGGAGGACGTGGACATGGTAGGGCTGAGCATCCTCTCGTCAAATTACATGAGACTGGTAAGTGAAACTCTGGAGGAACTCCGCAAGAACAACAAGGACGACGTAACAGTATTGCTGGGCGGCATCATCTGGGAATCGGACTTCGCGGCTCTCAAACATATGGGGATTGCCGGAATATTCACACCGGGTACGCCCTTGCAGGACATCGTCGCCTTTGTCAATACAAAGACCGCAGCGCAGCCCAGCCGGTGAGAATGCGTGCACTGCATTGAGTATACCAATCCCTGCACGGAGCCTGGTCGTGACTGCGAGATTTGACACTCGAAAAAGGCCTGCCATATACTGTAGTTGCCTTGGATGGCCTAGGGTCAGTGAGGAAAACGCTTAGTGCCGATTACGCCTAAAGAACAAAGCCGCATTGTGGGCGTCGCCCACAGCAATAGATGGCGATCTGAGATCGCAGACCGAACCAACCGGGCAGATTCCCTAGACCAGCACCATACGGTTTGCCCATTATCCACATCATCTCTTACTCCGTTGTCGCGATTGATGCCTGGCATCAATTCAACGGTGCATTTAGCAATGCGATTACACCTTTCTTGATGAGGGCCTTTCCATAGGTCCAAGATTGATCCCGACAGCCAAGTGAAGGAGGGAATTACGATGAGTATCAAGGATCCAGCAGGGTTAGCCCAATATCTTCGAAGCGGCAAGCGAGTGCTGATCATGACCGGAGCGCTCTGTGATGAAATCAATTTCGATGGCAAGAGCCTGTTGGACTATGCTGCCGACATTGCCAAGAGGACCAAAGCTCCAGTAGCTGCCACAGGCAATACGGTCAACGGCCTCCGAGAGCGAGGCGTGGAGACACACAAGTCCTGGGCGGCTGAGATCGTAAATTTCATGAAATATGATTGGCACAACCCGCTCATGGCTGACAAACCCGAGGTGCTGCTTTTGATAGGATATAGCCCGACTATGGCAGCGAACTTAGCCTCTTCCGTAAAGGATGCGGAAACCGTCGCCTTGGGCGGCAGCTACATCGAGGAAGCCACGTATTCTCTTCCCAGTGTCAAGTCTTTCTCTGAGTGGCAGCAAGAGTTAACGGAGTTAGTCAAGGCACTATAGCAGGAAATGGATAACAAGTCCGAGACGCAGAAGAGCAGGATCAGCGAAGGTGAATTCCGCCATTACGTTTTCGAGCGGCAGGAATTGCTGGATGAAACGCGACGCTTTCTGGAACAGGCGGGATATGAATGGAAGCCTGTAGACCATGTGGGATTTGTCCAGCCCGATTTCCGAACCAAGCGTAAGGCAGAAGGGCGCCGTTTCGAAATAGCAGGCCTGCTCCGGGAGAGCATGGATGAAGCCGTTGAGGCACTCATCAAGCTATCTGCGATACGAGCTGTAAATGCAAACATCGATTGCGTGCTGGTTCTGCCGCCCATAAATGAGTATGTGCTCATCGAATTCCTCATGGATGAACGAGGGCGCTGGTACTTCGGGATGAAAGATGCCAAGATATCGATGTGGTTTGTCAATCCGGATAACAGGACCACAATGTGTGTCATTGGCGGTCCAAGCGATAGAGAATTCTTAAAACACTTCTTCATGAGCCAGGCCAATTTCGATGAGTACATGTCCATGCGCGCACTACACCTCATCCAAGAAAGACTTATGGCTGAGGAAGAAGAGGACGACTAGTTTGAGGGGGGACCCAATTAATCTTACCCTCACAAATAACAAGGAGGTAAGTGATGGGCAAACTTGATGCTAAGAACGCAGTAGTTACCGGTGGCGGCCGGGGCATTGGCCGAGCAGTAGCCTTGGAATTGGCCAAGAATGGCGCCAAAGTAATAGTTTCCGACTTGGGCGGATCGAGGAGCGGCGAAGGTGCGGATGCTTCTGCAGCGGAGGAAGTCGTTGCCGAGATCAAACAGGCCGGGGGCACGGCAATGGCCAACCATGAGTCTGTTACCGATTTCGTGGCGGCTGAAAGAATAGTCAAGACCTGCGTAGATAGTTTCGGCAGCATAGATATACTGGTCAACTGCGCCGGCATTCTGCGCGACCGCATGTCCTGGAACATGTCCGAAGAGGAATGGGATGCTGTTATCGCCGTACACCTCAAAGGTATGTTCAACATGATCCGGCATGCTGGCCGATTTATGAGGGAACAGAAGTGGGGGCGCATCGTCAGCACCACCTCTGATGCCTGGAGAGGCAGTCCAGGACAGCCGAACTACAGTGCCGCCAAGGGGGGCATAGTCAGCCTCACTCGCACACTGGCCGGTGAACTCGGCAAATACAATGTCACAGCAAACGCCATCGCACCGTTTGCAGCCACCAGGATGACCATGGACGAGGAGGTTATCGCCAGGTTCAAGAAGTACTATGAATCGGGCATGATGACAGAGGACCAGTATGATGAACTGGTCAATATGCCCGGTCCGGAGTACCTGGCTCCCGTGGTTGCGTACCTTTGCACCGAAGAAGCCGCCGCCATCAACGGCAAGGTTGTCGGATGCGGTGGCGGACGGGTCTCTCTGTATTCTGACCCGGTCGAAATTCGCGGTCTTTTCAGGGACCATAGACAATTCGGTGCCTGGACAGTTGAAGAACTGATCAAGCTCGTGCCGAAGACTCTTCTTACATAGTAAGGAAGGTAAATAACCAAATACGCTGTACAGCTCCCTGGTCAGAGGTTGACCATTCTACCGAGGAGGTAGAATAATGGTTTAGTTTTACCAGGTCACTCACGCCGGAGACGTGAGCCTGGCCCGATCAAGGTGAATCAGGGCATGTGACCTAGTGGCCAGCAGTGAAGAAGAGGAGCATATCTTAAAGGAGGTCAATGTGAGCGTCGGAGAAGATCCAGAAAAGAATGTTCCGCCCGGAAGAGAATTTCAATTGCCCACAGACCCCGATTATCTCTGGGACGGGTTAAAGGACATAGGACTGGGCATAAGATGGGTAGCCGAAGTTAAGAAGGCCGACATGCAAATCGAGCTTTCCGGACCCAAGTGGGAGTACAAGAGCTACACCATCATGGAAGTGATTGAAGAGCCTGGCATAGTAAGGGACGGCATAGTAACACTGGTTGGTCCCGATCTGCACGAGGTGGAACCCGGTACTTCGGTGCCCTCTGCCTGGGACATCAAGGTCTACGGCCCTGGCATCGGCCAGCGGCATCGCGAGTATCTGGAACGGCAAATGGCCATGGCTCTGCACGGAATTGAGGGATACATGGCCTTTGGTTCTTTCCAGGCACCCTGGATGAGGATCAGCAAGGCTGTGGCGGGGCGGCTTACGTTCGCCAAGCTGTGCCAGATAATCCATGCTTATATCAAGACCGTGGTCCCTCAAGTGGAAGCCATGGAGTTCCGCTGGATAATCGGCGCCCCCGAAATCGGCGGCCTCGACCTGATAGAGCCGTTATATCGCAGGGGTATTCAAAGGTTGAAGGCCCAGGAACAGTCGGTTGCCCTTGAAGACGAAGACGTCGACCTGTTCTACGGGTGTACAATCTGCAAATCACTGGCCCCCAACCACGTATGTGCCATTACCCCCAGCCAGATACCCTACTGCGGCATTCTGTCCTACAACGGCGCCCAGGTTACGGTCGAGCTGGACCCCGAGGGCTACATATTCCCGATGCCAAAGGGCGAGTGCAAGAACTTCCTTCAGGGCAGCTACTCCGGCGTTGATGCAGCAGTGTATGAAAGATCAAACCATCAGGTAAAGAGGGTTAATATCTTCAGCGCTATCAGGTACCCCACCACCAACTGCGGATGCTTTGAGGGCGCTGCATTCTATATACCTGAAGTAGACGGTCTCGGCGTTGCCATCCGTCGCTATATCGGTGTGACACCTCTCGGCATAAAGTTCTCCCGTTTGGCAGGTACCATATCAGGCGGCTCGCAGAACCATGGCTACAAAGGCGTGTCGATGCGCTCAATGCAAAGCAAGACTTTCCTCAAGGGAGACGGGGGCTGGAACAGAATCGTCTGGATGCCCGCTGACCTGAAAGAAGAAGTAGCCGAATACATTCCCGAAGAGATCTACGACAAAATAGCCACCGAGCAGGACACCATCGACCCGGTCGAACTCAAGGAGTTCCTGAAGAAGAAAGGTCACCCCGTAGTTGAGAAATTCTGGAAAAATGGTGAACCTCAATCGTTGAATGTACCTCTCCCAGGAGGGGAGTGGGCCGACGAATAAATTGGGAGGTCGAAAATGGGAGATAACCTTTGCGGAGTATGTCAGAAGAAGGAAACAGAAGCTACATGCAAAGTCTGCGGCGTGGCACTGTGCGCTGAATGTGTCCGTGAAGTCAGCGTAGAAAATCCAGGCCAACGGGTGCTTGGTGTGCTGACCAGTCCTCTCAAGTCAGGCACGAAGAAACAGAAGGTCTGTGCGACCTGTATGAAGGAAGTCGATTTCGTCGATTAGGTGCTTCCGCTTGCTGCTGAAAGACTTCCGTTCGTATGCGTTAACGCTTGGGCTAAGTATCGATAAGTCGGAGGATAAGAGCTGTGAAAGATAATAACAGAATTGCTCACGTCGGGTCCCTGGAAGTCAACATAGGCGACGTAGTTCGCGACCCCAGGGGGCACGAAGACGAAATCGTTGAAATACTGGAGAACGATTTTGTTGAAGGTCGACATAGCAACTTCGGTGGATGGATTACCCTCCTGCCGGATGCCATTGATCTGGCGGAACTCGATTATTCATACCTTAACAAATACCCGCCTCTCTATTCAGAGAGCGAGAGCACTTGCCGGGACTGCAGTCTGGGAGATTGCGATCTTAGCCAGCGTGCGGGAAAATGCGGACTCAGCGCCGAATCCTTCCAGGGGAGACTGAGCCTGCGAAAGGCCTGCCGCGGTTGCATGACTCAAATTACTGCAACCCGTCAGTTGCTTAATTACGCCCTCAAACGCTGGCCGGAGGATACCCCAGTCTCCATGGGCGAGATCCTTAGCATATCCGATAGTGCCCCAGCTATCACCGTTCTCTCCGGCATCTTGATCAAGACCATAAAGGACCTCAACAGGGCCCAGTCCTATGCGGAGCAGCAGCTAGCCAGGCTGTTCCAGGCCAGTTTCAACGGGACCGGCACGGCGGTTGAATTCGAGAGCATGGTCTTGCACACCGGCTCGGTACTATTGCTGACCATGGGCGTAGCAGAGATGCTGAAGATCTCCTGCTACGGATTCATCAGTGCAGCAAACGAGGAGTTGGAAGTCATCGACCAGTTCCCAGCCCCCAGCGTGAAAGGCGGATGGGCTTCCGTCGACAACAGCAAACCGTCGATTGCATTCGAAGGAGATGACTTTCTTCCCGCCTGGTGCGCACTGGACTACATGAAACAGCAAGACCTGCTCGGTCAGATAGAGATCTGCGGCCTGGGCTCAGCCGGCGATGACATCGCCAGGTTCCATGACCAGTGCCGCGTTCTGGGTCCAGCCGTGAGAGCCACCAAGGCCATCCGAAACGGTGTATTCAACGTAGTCGTCCTCAGCCCGGGCTGTACTCCGCAAGATCTGCTCGGTGAGGTCGAGCGAGCCGGCAGCAAGGCCATATGGGTTGGCAGCAACGGCATCGGCAATTTGCGCGACAGAACGGACGAGACCGTCGATAGCATAGTTGCCGCGCTGGCTGCCGGAGAGAAGGCCGTCTGGGTCCGCGATGTGGAAAAGGCAGGCGAGGTGGCTGTCAAGGCTGCACAGACCATCGCCAAATCCAAGTCCAGCCTGACGTCCGAAGATGACGCTGTCAAGGCTGCCGCAAGCCACGACAAGAACTGTGACCTCTGTACCCTGGTCTGTCCTCTTAATCTTCCTGTTGCCAAGGCCGTAAAGGGACTGGAAACAGGCGATTGGACAGCGATGCTTGAAGTGGAGAAAGCGTGCAACTTCTGCGGCAAGTGTGAAGATGCGTGCCCCAGCAAGTTGGAATTACGTGACATCATTGTCGCCGCCGAAAGAAGACAGGCTGACAAAGACAAATTCGTTATGCGACCGGGTCGCGGTCCAATTTCGATCACCGAATTGCTGCAGTCAGCGTTTGCCGTGGGTTGGGGCAGCATTCCAGCCATGGTTACCCTATTCGGGTGCGGTGACGCTCCGCAGGAAGAGATAGCCTGGATGGCTGATGAATTGTTGAAAGGTGGATGCATGGTCTTCACTGCAGGGTGTGGCGCCTCCGATATAGCGCACTCCTACAGCGAAATGAAGAAGAAATACGTATTCGAGGAATACGCAGCCACCTGCGCAGCCAGAAACCTGGTGAACTGCGGCAGTTGCTCGGCCATGTGTCATGCACTGCCCATGTACCTGATGTTGAGGCCCTCCGGAGGGATTCCGCTGTACGGCGGAATTCCACCCCTGGGTGATTCCATCAATCTTGGCGGCGCCCAGTCATTAATAATATGGGGCTCCATGTCCGACCGCATGTACGCCATGGCAGCGGCCTGGGCACGACTCGGTTCCACCGTTATCGTGGGTCCCTCATCATCGCTCAAGTGGCCTCGCTCCCTGGTGGGCAACAGGTATGATCGCAGCCGCTGGTGGGTACATCACGGTGAGACGGCAAAGAAGCGCGAAACTGAGCCCGTCCCCGAACACCTCATCATGCCGGTTGAGACAAAAGAGGAAGCGCTGACCATGCTGGCGCGGTCGGTCCTGACCGTGAAGGACTATCGTGAAAGCCGCGCCACGCACCTGGAAGTCTTGATTGATTACTATGACCGCTTCTATAATGAGTTGCCGGCTGACTGGCCGTTGCTGGTAAGGTCTGACTTCGAACTGCCACCCCGCTACAGAAGATACATGGTCAGATTGCTGGGCGAGGAATATGGTTGGGAAACCGAAGGAATGCGGATCAAGCAGGCCAAGCACCGGGACGGCAAGCTCATGACACTGTCAGAGTTTGCGGCCAATTACGGCATGGAGCAAGGCATCTACAGTACCCGGCTGAAGAGCCAGTTGCCCCTACGCCTCAGAGACAAGGTAGAGGAATAGATTTCGGCCCGATTGTTACGTCGATAAAGTAATCGTTCTGAAACCCGGTTACAACGTGGGAAGGGGGAAAGCATGGCTGTACCTGAAGAAGAAGCAGTCTCTAAATTGCCGGCCGGAAGGATCTTTCAGTTACCCACAGATCTGGACCATCTCTGGGACGGCCTGGACGACATAGGCCTGGGACTGCGATGGCTCAGCGAGGTCAAGAAAGCCGATATGCACCTTGAGTTGGGGGGGCCCAAATGGGACTACAAGATGTTCTCCGTCTTCTACATTGAAGAGGATCCTGAGAAGGTCCCGGATGGCCAGGTCAAGCTCATAGGGCCGGATATCCCAGAAGTCAAGCCGGGAACTTCCTTGCCGGGGGGATTCACCATCAGGATCTACGGCAAAGAACTTACACAAGCCCATCAGGGTTATGTTTCACGCCAGATTGGCACCGCCCTTCAGGGTCTTGAAGGTTTCATGCTCTTCGGCTCACCTGACAGTCTCTGGATAAGGATAAACAAAGACGTGGCCGACAGGCTCACCTTTGCAAAGATATCGCAATTTTGTTATGCGACTGCCAAGACCCTGGTACCTCAAGTTGACGCCGTGTCCTTCTTCTGGGTAATAGGAGATCCGGAGGTAGGCGGTGTAGAGATGGTCAACCCCGTTTTCGAATGGGCTTCCGAGAAGTTTAAAGTCATCAGTGCCAAGGAACTGTACGACGACGAAGATGTAGACATGTTCTACGGCTGCACCATCTGCAAGTCACTGGCGCCTAACCACGCATGCGTGCTGACACCCAGCGCCCTGCCTTACTGCGGTATCATCGGCTATGACTCTGCCAAGGTAACAGCCGAAATGGACCCCGAGGGCTACGTATTCCCCATCCCCAAAGGCGAATGTCTCGACCCAGAAGCTGGTCACTATACCGGCGTGGACGAGGCTATCTGGGAGAAATGCAATCATTTGGTGAACCGCGTCCACATCTACAGCAGTATCAAGTACCCGACCACGAATTGCGGGTGCTTCGAAGCCGCTTCCTTCTATATTCCTGACGTGGACGGCATCGGTCTCGCCATGAGACGTTATACGAAAATGACCCCGCTTGGCATCAAATTCTCAACCCTGGCTGGCACCATTTCCGGGGGTGCCCAGAACCATGGGTTCAAGGGGCTTTCCATAGCAGGTATGTCCAGCCCGAACTTTCTCAGAGGAGATGGTGGCTGGAACCGGGTTGTCTGGATGCCGTCCGACCTCAAGGAGGAAATAGCGGATGTCATACCTGAGGAGCTTTACGACAAGTTAGTCACGGATGAAGAGACTGTGGATGCCGCTGAGCTCAAGCAATTACTTATTGAACGCGGACACCCTATAACGGAGGTGTTCTGGAAGAACGGGGAACCGCAACCGTTGCAGATACCTCTTCCAGGCGAGGACTGGCCCGAGGAATAATTCCTGATCGGGGGTTGAATCATGTCGGAGAATCTTTGTGGAGTTTGCCAGAAGATGGCCGCTCAATGGACCTGCCAGGAGTGCAAAGTGGCACTATGCGAGCAGTGTGTAAAGGAAGTGCGCATAGAGTCCACCAGACCAGGTCAGAGGATGATGGGAAGGGTTACGAGCCCCATGAAGTCAGGGGTGAAGAAGATCAAGGTCTGTGACAAGTGCTTCAGGGAAAAGGAGTTTCTGGGATAGCAGCCGAGGAGGCATGATGGATGATAACAAGTATGCTCAAGTCGGCCCTCATCGGGTTGACATTGGTGAGGTAGTCCGCGACCCACGCGGTATTGAGGATATCGTCAAAGAAATCCTTGAAAAGGACTTCGTTGAGAGTCGCTACGCTCAGTTTGGAGCCCACCTTAATATTCTGCCTGACGCTGCTGACATTGCCGACTGGGACCATACACTCCTGTCCAGGTATGAACCACTGTATATGCTTTCGGCGCATATTTGCAGGGATTGCACTTCAGGTCCCTGTAACCTGAATAGTGCCAGCGGGGTGTGCGGACTGGAAGGAGATGTCCTCAAGGCAAAGCTAAGCCTCCGAAAGGCTTGTCGCGGCTGCCTGGTGCAGATGATCACCAGCCGTGATATTGTCAACTACTCACTGAAGATCTTTGGTCAGGACCACCCCTGCAGCATGGGCGAGTTGCTCACCATGTCCGATCACTGCCCGCCCATAGGCACACTCAGCGGTATTCATGTTAAGTCGCTTAACGACTTGGACCGTGTGCTCGCCTATGCCGAATCACAGTTGAGCAAGCTCTTCCAGGCAAGCTTCACCGGCACGGGAACGGTCAACGATTTCGAGAGCATGGTCATGCACGCCGGCTCCGTCCTGCTGCTGGCCATGGGCGTGGCAGAAATGGCCAAGGTCTCTTGTTTCGGGTTTGTTTCAGCCGCCAACCACCAGATAGACCAGCTCGACAACTTTCCGCCCGCCACCTCCGCCGTGGGATGGGCCGCTATTGAAAAGGACAAACCCGTGGTGGCCTTCGTCGGCGACAGCTTCCTTCCGGCATGGACCGCAATCCAGCATATGCGGGAAAATGAACAGGTAGAAGCAATTGAGGTATGCGGAGTAGGACCGGCAGCGGACGATATAATCAGATTTTATGACAAAGGCAGGGTTATCGGTCCCATGACCCGAGCGGCCCGTGCCATACGGAACGGTGTCTTTAACGTGGTAGTAGCCGGACCGGGCTGCATACCGCAAGACCTGTTCACAGAATCCGAGCGGGCCAACAGCAAGTTCATCTGGACCGGCCCCAATGGCGTAAGCAAACTCAAGGACAGAACTGACGACTCCGTCGACAAGATGGTAGCTGACTTGCTAAAGGGAGAGTCGGGAATCTGGATCAGGGATGTTGAGAAAGCCGGTCAAGTCGCCGTTAGGCTGGCAGGTTCGCTTGGTCCCAACAAGAGTGTATTCGCTCTGGACGACCAAGATGCGGCAAGGCTTGCCTCGAAGTGCTCTGAGAAGTGCGACCTGTGTTTTTACGCCTGCCCCAACAGCTTGCAGGTCCCCAAAGCTGTAAGAGGGATTGCCGGAGGAGATTGGGCAACCATGGCCGGGTTGGAGAAGGGTTGTTATTTCTGTGGCAAGTGCGAGGAAGCCTGTCCTGAAAACGTCCAGGTCCGCGATCTTGTGGTCGCCGCTGAAAGGAAGAAGGCAGAACAAGACAACTCCGTGATGAGAGCAGGCAGAGGACCCCTCCCCCTGACTGAGATCCTCCAGTCCGCCTTCTCCATGGTCTGGGGCAATGCACCCGGCATCGTGGTCCTGGCAGGTTGCGGCGACGCCGATCGCGATGAAATCGGCTGGTTGGCCCACGAATTGACCCGTCGCAACTGCATTGTCTTTCTGGCCGGATGCGGCGCTGCCGAAATCGCCCGCAATTACCAGGACAAGAAGGGCAAGCATATATTCGAGCTCTACACATCCTCCATTGAGCCGAGATCCCTAATTAACTGCGGTGGATGCGCAGCGATTTCCCTGGCCAACAACATGTACATGTACGCCAGGGCTGCTGGAGGAATACCGCTATATGGTGGTATCCCAGAGGTAGGCGAGGGCTCTTTGTACACCACCTTCTCACTCTTGTTATGGGGTTCTCTGCCGGAGAGAATGCATGCTGTTGCAGCAGGCTACGCCAGACTGGGCGTCAGGGTGGTGATGGGCCCCAACTCGGGCTGGAACTGGGGCAGATATCTGCCAGGTAACCGCTACGATAGAAGCAAATGGTTCGTGTACCACGGCGATGACGGCCGCAAGCGAGAGACCGAGCCCATACCTGAGCATCTTATTATCCCTGTCGAGACCAAGGAAGAGGCCCTGACCATGATCCCGAGGACGTTCTTCAGCACATCGGAGATGCGGGAGGGCCGCGCCGCCCGCTTGGACTTCTTCTTCGAACTCTACAGGTTGTTCTATGGCGAGCTGCCCGAGGACTGGCAGCTCTTTATACGCTCCCATCTTGATATACCGACCAGGCACAGGATCCGCTTGATCAAGCTGCTTGACGAGGAGTTCGGCTGGGAAGGGGCTGGCATAAAACTCAATAAGGCCAGGAACAGGGACGGCAAGTTGCTGACGCTTTCGGAATTCAATACCAGCTACGGTATGGAGCTGGGCCGGTACCACTGCCGTTTGGAGAGACTGCTGCCCAAACACCTGCGCAAGAAGGACGGGTAAGGCCTAGTCGTCGTCATCTCGAGGTTCAGCCTTGACGAGATCAAGTGCCTCGAAGGGACACCTGTCGGCACAGACGCCGCAGAGATCCAGACTCTTGTCCGACCGCTTGCAACTTGGGGCATTGATTACGTGCAGGCTGCCGTTGATGACCTGGAGCACCTCAGGTACCGTTTCCCGCTTGGAGAGCCGGCCTCCTATAGTGACCGTTGTCAACGCCCTGCCGCATGCCAGCACACAGTCCCCACAGCCTGTACACCTTGTCCGGTCTATGACATGATCAGTGCCCGGTATCCTCTCGCCCTCTCCCAGAAACCCCTTCAAGGTCTTCAAGGCATCGGCTTGTTCCGGCTCCTGAAGAGGAGGACAATCATTCAATGTCCGGTCCCGGCTGATGAGATCGAAGGCAAAGGAATAGCAGGTTGGGCAGCCGCATAGCTTGCAATTGGTCCGCGGCAGGAAGCGGTAGATGTGAAGCGGTTGGACTTCTTTCCTACTCATGATCCGCCCCAGGCAGGATTTCGTTAAGGGGAGTCGGTGCTTTCGTCGACACTGCTGCAACGACGCCTATTAAGCTCAGACCGGCCGCAGTCATGTGCTCCACGTCCGCCAACAGGTAACCCGTGTAAAGGCTGGCCGGCATGACACCTGTGCCTGCCTCAATCGTCTTCTCTCCTCTTGCTTCAACAACGATATGGGAAACCTCGCTTCGCAACGAAATTGCTCCCCCATCGGCTAAGCCCATCTTCTTCATGTCTGCCGGCGATAATCTGACAATGGCAGCCAGTTTCTGGTACGCATCACCCCAGCCATGCTTCTGCCTGGCAATATCTAAGTGGATGTCGCTATAAGTGAGTATCGTCAAGGGCAGTCCGTCCATTTCCGGGGTCATCCCAGTCCCTCCAGAAGTCGCTGCAACACCACGGTCTCGGCTGGATACGGTCCTGCGCTGAAGCGTGTTAGGTCTGCCTTCTCGCCGTCCATACGCAGTACCGCGCCCTCGCTTTCGAGGCCGGCTACAGCAGTAGTAATCCGAATAGCCGCTCGCTCAGAGGTAAGAGTAGTGAAACTATCTACGCAGATTATGTCCGCTTGTGAGAGCCTGGACATCAACGCCTGCGGAAATACCGCATAGGGGTCAGAGCCCACACACAGAAGGACGTCGGGAACAGCCCCTTTCACCTGCTCAGTGAAAGAGCACTCAGGTCCATGACGAACGGTTCCAGCAAAACTCACACTCCCCACAGAGCCGGTCTCCTCAAACAGCTCCCTCCCCAGGCCCATCAAATTCGGTTCCGATAACATGGGTATCACCGCAACCTTGGCCCCCTCGACAGAATTGGCCTTTGCCACCATCTCGCAAAAGACGTTGGTGTCTCCTCCCAGTGAGCGGCCCAAACCGTCACCGCAGAAAACCACAGCAAATCCCGCCTTCATGAGCAGTTCCCGGAACTGCCGGGCCTCCGGTAAGTCATCGCCACGCTCGAGCACAGCCTCCAGAAAGGCCAGGTCGCCACCGGGCTTTAGCTTGAACTTCGGCCGGCACAGGGAGGTGAACTCGCTCTCCCGGATATCCACACTGCTGAGGACGACGTTCTTCGGTTGCCACCCTGAGGGATCGTAATCGCTGTAGCAATAATACGTGAATTTGGAAAGATGCCGCGGATGGGTGTGGGCCGGATTTGACCCCCAGTACACCAGCAGACCGGCGCTATCCTTTATGTCAAGCAGAGAACAGGAAGGGAGATTCTTCTCAAGGATGGACTTCAAAATCTCTCCAAGTCCCAGCGAGAGGCTGCTGTCCAATACGGCTCCCAACCGGCGGGCTATTTCGATGGCGGTCTTCTGTGCCTCGATGGTGGAACTCCCAAGACCGTAGATAAGCGGATTCCTTGCGTATCTAAGCAGGTGTGTTGCTTCCGTTACGGCTTCCTCCAGGGAAACGTCCCGCTCTCCCACACGCGTGCGGCCCCTGCGTGCGGGGTCTCGGCTCGAGGCAAAGAGGGCAGCTCCCCTGGCACAGATATTCTCTATAAGCTTGAGAGTACTCCCGGCCTCTATCCGGATATCATCGCAGAAACAACTGCAACCGCTGCACGTCAAGGTTATCTTGGACATATTCGTCTAGTAGGAAGAGCGGGCCATGGCAGCCTCTTCCAGGATGGCTGTCGGCAACTCCTCTGCACCAATCAGGTAAATCCTGCCCTTGCCAACTCCGGCTATACGGCGCATCAGTTCAGGGTCGGCGGAGCGCTGGTTGATGCAGATGCAGGATATGGTGATGCCTCTACGGGCTATCAGCGCCGCCTGTCTGAGCGCATATCTTTGAGGCGATGGATGCGGCGCTGTCGCGTCACCGTCCGATATCAGGATGATATGCTGCTTGGCCCTGCCTTTCGGGTGACGTGCCAGGAGATCGCCTGCTTTGAGCAAGCCGTAGCCGATATTCGTAAAGGCATTTTCATGCAAGTCCAGGTCAAGCACGAGCCGGCTGACGCGATGCGGGCTGGCTGTAAGATCGACCACGATGTCAGCCAGATTTGAGAAGGAGATCACAGCTACACGGTCCTTATAGGCAGTCGCCGCCAGAGACAAGGCTATAGCGCTTTCCTTAGCAAACCAGAACTTCTCCAACTGGAGCATGGTCCCGGAGAGGTCAAGCACCAGGACGATGTCCATCCTGGTCCGAATATCCTTTATGTTAACCAGGATATCCTCCCTGGTTATCTCCTGTCTGCGATTACGCATGGCTTCTCTGAGGGTATCACGGAAGGAGATGTCGCGGTACTTATCGCCGAAGCGGAAGCGCCGCGTCCCAACCACTTTGCCCTCGCCCAGGTTGAGCTTCTTGCCCGCGCCGTGCCTGCCGTAACTATAGAGGTAGGCACCTTCCTCCAACCGGGGAGTGAGTTTCTCAAGAAGAAAATTGATACCCCGCTGGCTCAGCATCCAGCCGCTGCTGGTCCTCTCCAAGATGTCCTCTTCCTCCAGAAACTCCAGGGTCTTGGACAGGGCCGTCTTCTCCAGGTACTCGCGAATGCGCTCTTTTTCCTTCCTGAACTCCTCCACTTCCATAAGTAGTTCGCTGTCAAGGTTGTCCAGCTTGAAGCGCTCCGGATACAGCTCGGGCAGGCGCTCGGATATTTGCTGGTATAGCATGGCCAGTTTGGTGTCGGGAAAGCGCTTGATTCGCTTCAGAAGCAGATCAAAGGCACCATACTTGAGCGGCTTGCGGAACTTGTCTTCCCGGACTATCTCTTCAACCAGTGAAATAACATCGTCCTTGGTAAGCGAGGCTACCTCCACTTTGCCGCCATCAAGACCGGTGACCATGGCAACTATTCCTTCGATAATGCTCTGTCTCTTCCCAGGCAAGTCGACCTCTGGGGCCAGTTTCAGTCGATGAGGCAGAGACACGACGGCTGCATCCCCGAGCATGCGGTTTTCGTCCTCCAGGCCCAGATGAGGAAGATGTGCCAGGAGTTCCGCATAACGGACCATGCCCCTGGTACCCACCCCTCGCTCCACTTCAGCATGCCGCCTCGTCTCATTCACGATTGCCACCGCCTTGCCGGTCAGTGAAGAGTCCAGTGTCAGGCCCGCCTCGGCAATCCGGGACGAGACAATCTTACACTGCTGCTCAGCGTCATCCACATAGCCAAGCCTCATCACGTCGAAGCTGTCAGTAAGGTCCAGCGGCAACGACTTCAGCGCAGATTCACTGCCCGTAGCAACGACCAGAATATCCAAGTCGATCCGCTGGTCCAGCACACCAATGGTCAGGGAGCCGCCCTGGACGGCATACATTACGGCATTGAGGACCCTTTCGGGAATCCTGTCAATGAAATCAATGATCAGGATGCCCCGGTTGGCTTTGAGCAATTTCCCCGGCAAGAAGGCCATGGTGGAGTGCAACCCCTCACGCAGGGCTACACCAGGGTCCACATCGCCTATCAGGTCTTCTACCATGAGGCCGGCGCTTCCCTGCACATTGACGATCCTGTCGGCGGCGCAGCGGACGGCACTCTCAAGGACTTCACCGCGGTCCCTTCTCTCCAGGCACCACGGACAAGTGGGGGCTTCAGGATCACAGTTCATAGGACAACCCTTCACTACCTGTATGTCCGACAAAATGCAGGAAAGATTATTGGCCAGGCTGGTCTTGCCGCTGCCCGGTGCACCCAGGATCAGCAAATGATGGCTGCTGTAAATGCTGCTGAGCAGCGCCTGTTTCTGGGGTTCTTCCAGCCACAGACCCTGGAATACGTCTTGAGTCTTATCCGGCTTGTCTCGCAAAGTTGCCAGAATCTCTTCTCGGAGCACAATTCTAGGTTCCTTCGGCGTGTTCAATCAGCAGTTTGCACAGTTCGTCGACAGCCACCACTGCAGGGGAGTCTTCGGGCACCCCGGTAACAGGCTTGCCCTCGATGTCCAGAAGCGCCACGGCAGGATCGAAGGGAATGAAGACAGCGATTTCAAGGCCGTTCTCACTGGCCATTTGCCCTGCTCCTGCTTTGACCTCCGAAGTCACACGGTTCATGACTGGAATAATGGCGCCGAACTCCACGGATAGCTCCTCAGCAAGCTCCTGTATCCTCTTGGCAGTCAATATCCCGTTCTTGGTCGGGTCCGCGACCACTATCATCACATCCACATCCCGCGTGGTGCGTCTGCTCAGATGCTCGAGTCCGCCGTGACAGTCTATGACGGTGAAGTCGTAGCCTTGCGACCTGCTGTCGATTACCTGTCTGATCACATGATTCACGGCACAATAGCAGCCCTCGCCCTCGGGACGGCCCATGATGATGACATCGAAATCGGGGAACTCGTGGACCGACTCATGGATGGACAGCTTGAGGTATTCCTCTTTGGCAGCCGCCACCTTGCTGCGGGCGGGAGCGTTGATTATATCTTCGCGGGCCTGGCCCACGTTCTTGTCCACGCTCACACCGAGGGCTTCGGGCAGGTTGGAATCAGGGTCGGCGTCTATGGCCAGCACCGTCCCCTGTTTTGCCAGCCTCTTGATAAGCATGCTGGACAGGAAGGTCTTGCCTACCCCACCCTTTCCGGAAATGGCGATCGCAATACCCATAACTACTCCTCAAGTACGTTGGATACAAGCTCTTCAATGAGTTTGAATGGATCGTCGTAGAATTTCGATTCAGGCGATGGTTTGATACGGCTACCAAGAGACGATGATGCAACTTTTCTAACGTCGGCTACGCTGGCCTCCAGCCTGTTCTCCAGTCTGGCCATGGCCTGGACCTTTTCGTAGAGGGACAGGGCAGCCCTGACACTGGCGGGCTGGTCCATTTCCTTTCTCCAAGGGTCCTCTCTGGTACTCCGGACCAGGGTCACTACCGAGTCCAAGACTTTATCGCTTACCTGAACACCATCTATCTTGAGGCCGTGCTTCAAAATGATGGACTTCTCCATGTCGGTGGTCTCCGGATAGCCCATCTTGACCACGTCAAAGCGGTCCAGCAGTACATCAGAAAGCTCTTCGACGCCGGCCCGCTCTCTGGGGTTCATGGTGGCTATCATCATGAAGCCGGCGGGATAGTCCACGTCGTACGGGCCTATGGTGGCGATGCCTTCTTCCAGCACTTGAAGCAGAGCATTCTGAAGCTTTTCAGTTACCCTGTTAAGTTCGTCGAAGAAGACTATGCCCCTGTTACCCTTCAGCAGCTTTCCGGGAAGGAATACCCGGTAGTCCTGGGGTCCATACTTGAAGGCCTGGGTGGGATCTATGTCGCCGAGCAGGTCTTCAGCCGTGAGGTCGGGGGAACCCTGCAAGCGCACGAAACGCTGCTCCCCCGAGATGGTAGCCGGTGTCAGTTCCTCACCGGCCGCCGCTTTGGCCTTGCAGCGAGGGCAGACCGGCGACTGTGGATCGCAATGATAGGGGCAGTCAGCCACAACCGTTATCGGCGGCATAGCAGCAGCTATGTGTTTAGCCATGGTCGTCTTGCCGACGCCGGGAGGGCCTTCGATGAGAGTATGGTGGCCGGCGAGCAACGAAGCCAGGATCTTGTCCTTGGCATCCTTCTGGCCGACAATGACATCCAGCATGTCACCGCCCTCAGCAGCATACTTCAGGATCGTGTCTTTGAGTCCCTCGATCATGTTCCCTCCTGCGTGCCAGTATACTATACTCTAAAGCGGAGACCAAATTGCTCAATGGCGCATGCAAACCCTCAGTGGTAGAATGAGCAAAGGCATTACGGACCGATTGGCGACATCATCCCAGTGAAGATGGACCCCAGGAGAGGACATAGACTGTAGTGGAAATCAGGGACTTTCTCGATAGACCCGAATTCCCCCTTTCCAGTCGCTACGACCCCCATTGGGTCCTCGACAACCAGATGGGACCGAACGCGCTCTGGCTGCTTGAATGGCTTTCGGAGGCATTGGATCTCAAACCAGGGATGCGCGTGCTCGATCTCGTTTGCGGAAGGGCGCTTACCAGCATCTTCATGGCAAAGGAGTTCGGCACTCAGGTGTGGGCCGTCGATCTCTGGATATCGCCCGACCACAATTGGAGAAGGGCGGAACAGGCCGGAGTGGAAGATGCCCTATTTCCTTTGCGTGCGGAGGCACACGCCCTGCCATTTCCTGGGGACTTCTTCGACGCCATAGTGTCAATTGATGCCTACCAGTATTTCGGTACCGACGTACTCTATCTCGGCTACCTTTCAAGGTTCCTTCGTCCGGAAGGCCAGGCGGGCATTGTGGTACCCGGCCTCATGCAGCCAATCACTGAGGTCCCGGAACACCTTGCCCGTCCACAGTCCAACGGAAAGGTCTTCTGGGAGAATGAGTGTTGGAGCTTCAAGACGGCTGAGTGGTGGCGGGAACACTGGAGCCGCAACCCCTCGGTAACCGATATTCAAGTGGACGTTCTCAAGAATGGATGGCGCCACTGGAGGGACTTCGAAAGAGCCCTTGAAATGACAGGCAAGTCGGTCTTTCCTTGCGATGCCGAGGCGCTGGAGATGGACCGCGGCAGTTACATCGGCTTTGTCCGAGCTACTGCCAGGCGCACCGGGAAAGCCGGCGTTAATCTGTATGACCCCTACATAGGCGTATCTTTCGGTCTGGACGCCTGATTCGCCGGAACTAGGTATAGAATGCTGAGTGCTGAGTCCCCACGTGCGGACGCCTGACTCAGTACGCCACACCTCTCACCGATCGCAGTCCCGCCAGGTAATCGGCCTATAATGATTTTATGCGGCAATGAATTGGTCGCCCTGATCGCAGTGGAAGGAGGGCCTGTATGGAACCGAGTGCGAATCTGGAGGGACTGCGGACCAGATACCCGAACAAGATCGCGTCCGAACGCACCGTCTTTCGTCACATCCGTCGAGGAGCCAGAATCTTCGTCGGCACAGGCTGCGGCGAGCCTCAATACTTGATAGACAGCCTCATTCACTTTGTTCAGGCCCATCCCAAGGCATTCTACGACGCTGAAGTGCTACATCTGTGGACCCTCGGAGTTGCACCATACACCGATGAGAAGTTCACCAGGAATTTCCGCCATAATTCCTTCTTCGTAGGGAACAGCACCAGGGATGCCGTGAACAAGGGACTGGCTGACTACACACCCATCTTCCTGTCACAGGTCCCCAACTTGTTCACCCGCGGGCTTGTGACGGTCGACGTGGCCCTGATCCAGGTCTCGCCCCCCGATGAGCACGGCTACATGAGCCTGGGGGTGAGTGTTGATATAACCAAAGCAGCCATAGAGCATGCCTCAGTGGTGATTGCGCAGGTGAATGCCTACATGCCGCGGGTCCATGGAGATGGCTTTGTCCACATCGACGAGGTAGACTTCATTCTTCCCCGTGACGAACCCATACTGGAGCTTCGACGCACGCCACCGGACGAGACGGCGCAGCAAATAGGACGGTACGTCGCCAGCCTCATACGTGACGGCGACACTGTACAGGTGGGTTACGGCAGGATACCCGATGCTATCATGTCTTGCCTGGACGGAAAGAACCATATTGGTGTACATACGGAACTGCTCAGCGACGGGCTTGTTGAACTGCTGAGACAGGGTGTTGTCGACAATACTGGAAAGACCATCAACCGGGGTAAGAGCGTAGCGGCTTTCTGTATGGGCAGCAAAGCTACTTATGCCTACATTCACGATAACCCTTCCATTCAGTTCCGTACCATAGAATACACCAACAGCACCCTGATTATCGCCCAGCACCGCAATATGGTGGCTATCAATAGCGCCCTGGAAATAGACCTGACTGGACAGTCCACGGCAGAGTCCCTGGGAAAGCTGTTTTATAGCGGCATAGGTGGTCAGGCTGATTTCATGAGGGGAGCCATAATAGCCCCTAACGGGAAGAGCATCCTGGCACTGCAGTCCACCAGCGACGACGGAGAGAGTTCTCGCATCGTCCCCTTTCTGAAGGAAGGCGCAGGCGTAACCTTGGTGCGAGGCGACATTCATTATGTGGTCACGGAATACGGCATAGCCTATCTACATGGCAAGAATATCCGGGAAAGGGCCATGCAGCTGATCTCCATTGCTCACCCCAAGTTCCAGCCCTGGCTCATAGAAGAGGCCAGGAGACTGAACCTCATCTATCGCGACCAGGCCTATATCCAAGGCAAAGGAGGAGAGTATCCCGAGGACCTGGTCACCTACCGGACCACGAGAACCGGGCTCGAGGTGATGCTGAGGCCCGTGAAGATCAGTGATGAGCCCCTGCTCAAGGACTTCTTCTACTCGCTTTCAGATACCTCACTGTACCGTCGCTTCATGTCGGCCAGAAAAGACATGCCGCACGAGCGCCTGCAACCATTGGTGGTCGTGGACTATACCAGGGAGATGGCCATTCTGGCTGTAAGGCCCAAAGATAGGGCTGAAGAAGTCATTGGTCTGGCCCACTACTATATAGACGATGCTTCACACACAGCCGAACTCGCGGTTGTGGTTGCCGACGCCTTTCAGGAAAAGGGGGTGGGCACCGAACTGGTCTCCTACACGATCTACCTGGCCAAGCACCAGGGACTACTGGGCCTCACGGCCGAGGTCCTGGCGGACAACAGGGCCATGCTGAAGATACTCGAAAGGGCGGGATTTCAGGCCCAGGACGGGAGCCAGACAGGCACCTACACCGTCAAACTGGTCTTCCAGAGGGAAACGGGGGAGGGGCCAGGCGAGAGGGGACGAAGCCCCGGCTTTTGACGTGCGGAGTGTGGCACCGATATAATGGCCACAAAGCTCTGGAAGTCCGCATGCTGAAAGTCAAAGATGTCAACGCCACCTTCGCCGAAAAGGGCATTCACGTCACCCTGCCCCTGCCGGAGGAATATGAAGTCGATGCCCTGGAAATACTGCAGAAACACAATACCCCGGGCGGATACGGACTGCTCCTGAACATCAGCTACCGTGACGACTCCGGCCGGCAGGTATCGGATATCGTCTTTTGCGAAGCCAAGGTCGAAGGCAAACGGCGGAGCCAGCAGCAGGAGATACGCCAGCCGGCAAAAGCTGACATGTTGCCTTTCAGAAACAGTGAAGGCTTCAAGAGTGATGAGGAAGCCCGTTCCTATCTGGCCGAAGCCATGGGGCATCTTCTCAAGGACAAGGGCTATGAGCAAAGTGAGCGCGAAGGGGTGGACCTTTATTACGAGAACGACGGCCGGGGCTTTTTCCTGGCTATCGCCGTGCGATCCGACGACGAAGCCCTGGAGAAGGCCAAAAGGCTGGCCGAAATCCGCCTGAAGTACGGATTGGACCACGATTACGGGCTGCTGTTGCCGGCTTTTCAAGAGTCATTGGGGATGTCCTTGCTTAACCAGGACAAATGGATGTGGCGGAATGAAGAATTCCTGTCTTTCAACAAGATCGGCGTCTATGCCGTGGACAACTGGAATCCCAATCTGATCTATGCCTTCACAACGTATCCCAAGCCCCGGGAACTGAAGCGATATTTCATGACGACAGGCTCGCAGTGGCAGATGGTCCGGTCCCGGTATGTAGCCGGTCGCAGTCGCCGCCGCAAGGAGACAGAAGACTAATCGTTTCCGGGAAGGCCCAAACCCGGAAATCTGACACCATCCGAAGAGGTACCTGAGGATCGGCCTCCTTTTCCTGCGGGTCGCGATCCCGTAACCCTCCTTAACCATCGTTTAATCCCTGGGTGTTAATATTTTACCGAAAGGTGTTCCCTTCCTGTTACGGCCTTCGGCACTGCTGACAAAATAACCAACTCCGGAAATCTCAAGTGTGGGTGTTAGAAATCCTGGTTATCATAATCGGGGTCATGGGCATCATTGTGATCGCCTGGGGCGCCTTTATCACCTTCGTGAGGCTGATCGTCACCGAGTACTTGAGCTTAGTTCGCCACCATCCCACCAAGAAACGGGAATCGCTGCGTGTGATGTTCGGTATCAGACTTCTGTTGGGACTGGAATTCCTGATCGCTGCCGATGTTATCCGTACCGTAATGGACCCAACCTTGACGGAAATCGCCATCCTGGCCAGCATTGTAGCCATTCGTACCGTGATCAGCTTCTTCCTGGACAGAGAGATAGCCCACGTACCCCCTGAATTACGAGAAGACTAGGAGGGACTTCCTATCGGTCCACTGTGCCGGACCTAAAGGTTAAGAAAGCGCCGGATGACCGGTCAGGTCCCAGCCCGTGGTCCATTTGTATAATCATAGTATGCAGGAAATCGCGCCCGCTCAAGCCGGGCAATCCAAGGAGGGCAAAATGTCCAAGACAATCGAAGAACTACTAGGCAAGGAGGCTGACCGCCTCCTCAACCATACCGCCATATTTCCCAAGATGCAACTTCACCTGCCCGGCCCGGACTTCATAGACCGAGTGCTCATTTGCTCCGACAGGAGTGCAGCCGTCCTGCGCAATTTCCAAACCCTTTTTGACAACGGCCGCCTGGCGGGCACTGGCTATCTCTCCATACTGCCCATCGACCAGGGAATCGAACACAGTGCCGGGGCCTCCTTTGCGCCCAACCCGGAGTACTTCGATCCTGAAAACATAGTCAAGCTGGCCATCGAGGGTGGCTGCAATGCAGTAGCCTCCACCCTGGGAGTACTGGGATCGATGGCCAGGAAATATGCCCATAAGATCCCGTTCATCATGAAAATAAACCATAATGAACTTCTCAGCTACCCGAATACGTATGACCAGATACTCTTCGCCAGCGTGCAGCAGGCCTTCGATATGGGTGCCGTGGGCATCGGTGCGACAGTCTATTTCGGCTCAGGTGAAAGCGACCGGCAAATACAAGAGGTTTCCCAGTCCTTCCAGATTGCTCACGAGCTTGGCATGGTGACCATACTCTGGTGCTACCTTCGCAACGAGGCATTCAAAACCAAGGAGGCCGACTACGAACTGTCGGCTGACCTCACCGGCCAAGCCAATCACCTGGCGGCCACCATTCAGGCTGACATAGTGAAGCAAAAGCAGCCTGTGAACAATGGTGGATTCAAAGCTCTTAAGTTCGGCAAGACTGTTGATGAGGTCTATAGCAGACTTACCTCGGACCATCCCATTGATCTTACCAGGTACCAGGTCATCAACAGCTATATCGGACGCGTCGGCCTGATCAACTCCGGCGGCGCTTCGGTGAAGGAGGGAGACCTGGAGGAGGCAGTAAGGACCGCCGTAATCAACAAACGGGCCGGAGGGATGGGGTTGATCACGGGTCGCAAAGCATTCCAGCGCCCCATGAAGGAGGGCATCGAGATACTCAACGCGGTGCAGGATGTGTACCTCAGCCCGGAAGTGACCATAGCATGAATGGGCCGGCCCACGTATCCTGTCAGACCCATTTTGACTCCCGGTATGGCACGAAGTTAGGGTCTCAGGCCCTCAGTCAAGGACCTGAGACCCTAACAGTCTAGCCGGAGAACCCCCATCTCCGGGCTACGCCGTCTCCAATATGTTCGCCTGCTTAAGGTCCTCTATCTCTTTACTGGACAGCTTGAGTAATTCCCGGCAGACTTCCTCAGTGTGCTGACCCAGCAATGGCGCCGGCGTGCTGGGCATGATGCTGGCCCCGCTCATTCTAAAGGGGCTGCTCGAGTAAAGCCTCTTTCCGGACACCGGGTGTTCGACTTCAACGACAGCGTTCAGGTGCACCAACTGCGGGTCTGACAAGGATTGGTATGCTCGCTGCAGCATCCCGGCTGCCACACCCGCCACCTGCATGAGTTTCATGACCTCGCCAGGTTCTCGTTCAAGGGTCCACTCGGTTATCAGCCTGTCCAACTCATCAACATTCGCTAGACGGGCCGGCAGTGTGGAAAATTTTGCGTCCTCTGTCCAGGCTGGGTTTCCAAGGACTCTGCAGAAACTCTCCCATTCCTCGCCAGTAAACACACATATGGCACACCACTCATCGTTGCCCTTGCAGCGATAGGCATTGTGCGGCGCGGCGTAATTGTGGCGGTTACCGATGGCACCAGGTACCCGGTCGTTTATTACGTAGTCCAAATAGTAATCGCCTATGGTAGCTGCAGCGACCTCGACCTGGGATATGTCTATAAACTGTCCCTTGCCTGTCCGGCGCCTGTAATCCAGGGCGGAGATGGCGGCGAATACTGCCTGCTTGCTGGCTATATGGTCGGGAAAGGGCACGTTGGCGCCAACGGGATATTCTTCATCGGGATGCCCCCACAGATACAGCACGCCTGAGGCAGCCGCCAGCATGGGACCGTATGCCTGGTAATCTGAATACGGCCCATGAGAACCAAAACCTTGACTGCTGACATAGATTACGTCAGGCTTTATCTTCTTCACATCTTCATACCCAAAACCCAAACTCTGTACCGCGCCACCCCGGAAGTTCTCTGCCACAATATCGCTCATCTTGATGAGTTCCCGGACCAGTTCCTTGCCTCTCTCCGCTTTCAGGTTTACGCCAAAACTCCGCTTGTTCCGGTTCCCCTCGTTGAAGCCGGCGATATTATTGGGATCGGGCCCAATCGTTCGAACGAAGTCCATATTTTCCTTGGACTCGATCTTTATTACGTCGGCCCCAAGTTCTCCGAGGATCTTGCCAAAGTCGGGGATAACGCCACCGGTACAAAAGGTAACTGCCCTTATTCCCTGCAAAGGTACGTTAGGCATTTCGATCCTCCTTTACTATATGACATTCGCCCGTTTCAGGGCCGACAATTCCTGCTTCGAAAAGCCAAGTTCCTTCCTGTAGTACATCTCATTGTGCTCGCCAAGAGTCGGAGCCGTCTGCCTGATCTTGCAGGGAGTTTCGCTCCATCTATATGGCGGTCCAGGCATCTTATACTTGCCTACAACGGGATGTTCCACATCCACAAAGAACTTCCTGGCTTTGGTGTGATCACTGTCTATGAAGTCCTTCACGTTCCATATGGGCACGATGGGAACCCCCTCTCTGTGCCCTGCTTCAAAGAGTTCCACCATGGTATATTGCGTGGTAATCTCCAGCATAAGCGCATACAGGTCTGCGGCATTCCCGATCCTGTACATGAACTCGCGCCATTCGGGCATCATCAGGACTTCAGGGTAGTTAAGCACTTTGAGCAGTCCATCCCATTGCCGTGGTGTCAAGGCGATCACGCGTACGTATCCGTCCTTGCAGGGATAGACCGGATATACCATGGCCCCAAACCGGCCCTCGGGTGGGGGTTCAGGCATGCCAGGATTTACATTGTAGGAATACATGGCTATCGTCCAAGGATAGAGGCCAAGCCTGGAGCATTCATGTACGGAGACATCGATATACTGGCCCTCTCCGCCATTGCTTCCCCTCTGGTACAGGGCTGTGCTGATGGATATGGAGGCGATCAGGCATGCGGAGTCATAAGATGGTGTACCAGGCAGATTGCACGGGGGCCTGTCAGGAAACCCGCTGGTAATCATGGTTGTGCTCAAGGCAAAATGCACCATGTCCGAGCCTTTCCAGTCCCTGTACGGCCCTGTTTGACCAAAATCGGTTATGCTGGCCATAACCAGTCCGGGATTGATGGCCTTGAGCGAATCATAGCCTAATCCAAGCCCCTCCAAATAGCCCGGATGGAAGCTCTCCACAAGCACGTCAGCCGACTTTACCAGCCGGCAAAGGATATCCTTGCCATCCGGCGACTCCAAGTCCAGCGTGATGCCGAACTTGTTGGCATTCCGGTAGAGAAAAAACAGGCTTCGCTCTTCGCAAATCTCGTCCTCCGCAAAGGGAGGGTACGAGCGGGCTGGGTCTCCCTCAGGGGGTTCGATCTTGATGACTTCAGCCCCCTGGTCGGCAAGAAGTTTGGTACAATAAGTACCCTTGTTATCAGTCAAGTCTAGAACGCGGTATATACCCAGTGAACCTTCCTGCTTTTTGGGCACAGTGATACCTCCTTTCAAAGTCGGACTCACCGCTTAAGCAGATGGATGCATGCAGGGGGAAAGGAGGTATAGGTGCCCCCACCTTTGCACCGCCGCGGTACGGCAGAACCCTTTGGAGTAAATAATATATCAAATGAGTCTTGTTGAGAAGCCTTCGGCAAACTTGTGTGCCCGTCACTCATCACTCGCAGCCCAGATACCGCAAAAACCACTCCACCGATAGCCCAACCAGTCTTTCCAGTGCTTCAGGCCCGTCAAGACTGTGGTCTCCGCCTGATATCACCTCCAGGGCCTTCGGTTCACGGGCAGCTTCGTATATTCTATAGCCATCACGTAAGGGCACCGCTTCATCTTCGGCACCATGGATCACCAGCAAAGGACAGCCCGTTTCGGACGCCGCCTTTAGAATGTCGAACTGCCTGGTATCTTCAAGTCCCTCAGCCTTGATCCGCCTGCCCGAAGGTAATGTCAACAGCCTGCTGCTCCTCCCGTTGTCCAACCACCCGAGAATATCCGGAGACAATATGCATGGGGTTGCCACGACCACCATGGCCTTTATGCGGGAGTCCCGGGAAGCCAATGCTACCATCCCGCCCAAGCTGGACCCGATGGTCCCCAGCCGGTCAATATCTATGTCCATGGACTGAGCGAAGTCCAAGGCTGCCCGGTAGTCCTGAATGCGGCCGCTCAGACTGGTATTCTCAAAGTCCCCTTCACTCTTTCCTCGGCCCTCACCGCAACCACTATAGGTAAATCTCAAACAGGCAAATCCCGCCTCGTTCAGTGCCCTGTCCAGAACCAGCCATTTGTTGCCATCCTTGTGGCTTTCCAGACCATGGGATAAAACAACGCACGGACTTCCCGGCGAAGGCAAGCTGAAGCTGGCAGCTAAGGCCATGCCCTGGCTCTTGAAGGTCAATTCCTGTTCCATTAAGACACCTCTCGGGGGACAAGATACAACAATCCATAAACAAACGCCAAACCCTTGAGAACAGCCCCACGTATGTTCGCTGCATAAAAAGGTAATCGACAGGCTATCCAATTGCAGATTATTTCCGGTCTGCTATTATAAGGAGTCGGATTATATTACGAAATATTGCACATGATTCTGTTTGGGCATGCTGGTCACTGAAGCTAACCATGCAGGCCCGGAGGTATGATGACAGACACCGAAACACTATATCTGGTCCTGGCGATAATCTTCGTCGGACTGTCGGCCTTCTTCTCCAGTTCGGAAACAGCCTTTATATCCCTGCAGAGGATTCGCATCAAGCACCTGGAAAGCCAACAGGTGCAAGGGGCCTCTCGGGTGGCCAAGCTGCTGGAAAGGCCGGAGAGGTTCCTGTCCACTGTTCTCCTGGGCAACAACTTCGTGAACACGGCAGCCGCAGCTCTGGGTACCGCGGTCGCACTGTCCCTGCTGCCGGGCGAGCAGCAACTGGCTCTGATCCTCGCTACCATAATAGTCACCATGATACTTCTCATCGCCGCCGAGATCGTGCCCAAGATCGCGGCTTCACAGCATAGCGAGAGAATGGCCCTGGTATATATAACCCCTATCCTGGTTATATCCTGGGTGCTCAGGCCTTTCGTCCTCGTTCTGGAGTGGATAGGCACCGGGGCCAGCAAGTTGATAGGCGGTGAACCAATGTCCAGGCACCTGGTCACCGAGGAAGAGATCCGGACCATGATCTCGGTGGGTAAGGAGGCCGGTGTGGTTGAAGAAGCTGAAGCCAAGATGCTGCACAAAGTGTTCGAGTTCGGTGACGATCCGGTCCATGAGGCCATGACACCCAGAACACAGGTGGTCTGGCTCGAGAGAGGTACAACCCTCGGCGCTTTCCTGGACATCTATTCCCAGAACCCACACAGCCGCTTCCCTGTTTATGAGGAGACCCCTGACAACATCATCGGCATGCTGTCAATCAAGGACGTGCTTCTCGCTCAAGCCCACGGAGAGTTTGATCGGGATGCCAGCATAGACGGCATGCTAAGGCCCATAACCTTTGTACCTGAAAGCAAACGGATTGGACAGCTTTTTACGGAAATGCAGGCGGAGGGGAACCAGATGGCTATTGTGGTGGATGAATGGGGTGGTATTGACGGTATAGTTACCATGGAACAGCTTCTGGAACAGATAGTAGGACATTTTGGTGATGAACTGGCCCGGCAGGTGAGTGATTTCCAGGCGATCGACGAATACACCTACGAGGTGGACGGCAGCATGCGCGTTGAGGAGGTAAACGAGCAGATGCACCTGGATATCCCGGAGGGTGATTATGAGACCATCGCCGGCTTTGTTCTCAGCAAGCTGGGCCATATTCCCCAGCAAGGCGCCCAGATCAGATTTGGTGAATTGAAGTTCACCATAAAAGAAATGCGCAACCTCAGAATCGAGAAGCTGCGCATTACCAAAGAAATCCGGTAGGACAAGCAGAACGGGGAGCAATCTGCTCCCCGTATTTCCTAAGGCGTTATTACTCTTCTTCCCCTTCTTCCTCTGCAGCCTCTGCTTCTCCCTCGGCCACAGTTGCGGTCACCCTAACAACAGTCAGTTCTGGATCATCCATTATCCGAGCGTTGGGGCCCAGACCGAGGTCTCTGACATGGATCGCCTGCTCAGCCTCAGTCAGAGAGCTGATATCAACCTCAACTTGGGGCGGAATGTTCATGGGAAAAGCCTCAACGGTAAGGGTGTCCAACTCCTGCGTAATCAGATTGGCCTTGATTTTGCTCGCCGGTGCCTCTCCTACCAGCACAACCGGGACTTCAACCTGCACGTTCACACCCATTCTCACTTCCAACAAATCAATATGAAGGTAGTCTCCGGTGCGGGGATCTCGCTGCACCTCTCCAACAAATACATTCCTGGGTCGCGGGTCTTCGTCGATGTTCAGGCTGATGAGCCGGCTATGCCCCGCCGCTGAAAGAGCGCGTCTCAGTTGATCACCCTCACACTGCACGGCCCGGGATTCGACCCCATGCCCGTATACGTGCACCGGTATGATCCCCTGCCTGCGGAGAAACCTGACTTTCTTTCCAAGGATATCGCGGGATTCAACCCGCAGTTTTATCTGGTCCATTCATCCTCTCCTTATTCTGCCTCTGTTTACTTGTTCCATCAATCATAATCCCTTACGAAACTGATTAGCAACTCGTTGAACCGCTGATTCAAACGCAGATGGGGTGCATGGCCGCGGCAGGGCATAATTTCCAGGCGTGCACCCGATACCAGTCCGGCCGCTTTGTAGGCTCCATTTACGGTGTAGTACGGGTCCTGCCGGCTCCATACTATCATGGTGGGTACGACCAGTTCCGGCAACCGGTCCAGGCAGACCCACTGCCCGTATCCCCCGTTTTCCTGCATGAACTTGGGATATGGTTGTGGCAGTCCCATTATCCTGCGAGCACCGTGAAAGAGTGTGCCCAAACAGCTTCCCCACCAGGCCAATTTGGTGAAAGCTGCCGCATTTACCAGAACGAGCTTGCTCACCTTCTCAGGGTGCCGCAGGGCTATCTCCAAGCAGACGCGACCTCCAAGGGAATGGCCCACCAGCACCGGCGAGGTCAGCTCAACCTCTTCGAGGAACCGCAGAGTGAAGTCGACGAAATCCGAGAGGTAGTAACCATCCTTGCTCTTATCACTCCCACCATAACCAATCAGATCAGGGGCGTACAGGGAGTGAGATCCGGAAAGTGCCTGCATGGTACCCAACCAATCTCTGGAATCGCTTGCCCCGCCATGCAGGAGCAGAATCGGTCTGCCCTCTCCAGCAGTGAGGTAGTGCACCTGGTACTCGCCCGCTTGCGTTACTCGCCCTTGGACGGTAGATGCCAGCGGCGAGTCCGCCAGACCGCTGTCAATCAACATACGTTAAATGATAGTACAGGAGGGAACCTACGACAAACCGGGATTTCGTTTACAATGCGATTGGCCAGGTATCGAAGTAATGAAGAGTGACCCGTGGAACATACAGCAAGGCCTTGTTATAATGGTTCCCGACTAGGAACTCCCCAATCCAAGGAGTACGATATGATGAAGAAATCACCCATCTCCTTGCCTTGCGCACTGTGCCGCGGTTCTGGAAAGTCCGCTGGCAGCAAATGTATAGCTTGCACGGGTAAAGGCGGGGTCCTCGTTCATCCCAGGGAAGACGGCACCGGCTTACCATGCGGCAACTGCGGAGGTTCAGGCAAAAGCTGGGGGCATATATGCAAGTCCTGCTTGGGCACCGGTTGGCAGGACAGGGTGGTTGTGTAACCTGCCGGCGGCGCTAAGCCCGGCAACCTCACTTGACAGCCGTCAACCAGCCCGATATTATCAAAAAAACCGCTAGACCCGCCCCAGTTCGCACCCATTCAGCAGCATAGGGGGGAACCCCTCTTGAAGGAGGAGTTAATGTTGCCTAAACACGAGGGTTCAAGAGCACTCAAACAATTCTCAATCGCAACCTCTACCCTGGTCAATCCTGAAATGAATCGATGGAGAGAGCAGGGTGGCCGGTTCATGGGCTACTTCTGCTCGGCCATGCCTGTGGAAATGATCACCGCGGCAGGACTTTTCCCTTTCCGTGTACGAGCTACGGGGAGTACGGGAACGGAGTTATCGGACTCCTATTTCAGCAGCATCAACTGCTCGTTTCCGCGTCACGCCTTCAACATGGCCCTGAACGGAGACTTCGATTTCCTGGATGGCCTGGTCGTCTTCAACAGTTGCGACCATGTGCGCCGCGCTTATGACCACTGGGTTCACCAACTGAAGACGCCATTCGTGCAGATATTGAGCCTTCCCAAGAAGACCGAGGCCCCACAAATTGAGTGGTTCACGGATGAGCTCCGCATTTTCAAAGAGCGCATGCAGGACTTCTACCGCGTGGAAATTACCGACGAAAAGCTGCAGGAAGCCATCACCCAGCATAACCGGTCACGGCGCCTGCTGCGAGACCTGTATGCTACCCGCAAGGCCGATAACCCGCCAATTACGGGTGCAGAGATGCTGGCCGTTACCGTCGCTGGTTCGGCTATGCCGCAAGATGTCTATGCACGGCTGCTCGATGAGTTGGTCGATGAGACGAAGGGGATGGAAGGCCATGCAGGTTACAGAGCCAGGCTGATGCTGACAGGCGGTCTACTGGACAATCCGGAGTATCTAGAGACCATCGAAGGCCAGGGAGGCCTGATAGTAGCGGACGCCCTCTGCTACGGGTCACGAACACTGTGGAAGGACGTGGACGAGAATGCGGCTGATCCGCTTGTCGCTCTGGCCCAGTACTACATAGCGGATCGACCCTCTTGCCCCCGTATGTACACGGAGTATCCAAAGAGGACTAACTATATCAGGGAAATGGTCAGGGAATTTCGGGTTGACGGGGTAATTTTCCAACGCCTCTCATTCTGCGAAACATGGGGACTGGAGCAGTACTCAATGACCAACGATTTCAAAGAATGGAACATACCTCTTCTCTGCCTCGAACGAGAATACGTTCCGGGCGGGACCGGGCAACTGAAGACCAGAATACAAGCCTTTCTGGAAGCACTGGGGAGATAGAATAATGGATGCAAAGAAAGAACGAAGTGTATCAAGGCTCCGTGAAGAAATCGCCATGTTCGAGCCCATACTCGAGGTATTGAAGCTCGACCCAGGCGAGATGGGTGAGCTGCAGATGTTCATTATCGAGGACATACTGAACGGTCACCGCAGGGTTATTGAAGCTGTCGAACAAGACCAGGTATTCCTTGCCAGCCAGTTCACCAATCCGGTAGAGATACTGACGGCTATAGATGTTCCCTGGTATTTTCACGTTGCCAGCCAGTTCATGGCCGGCGGGACTGGCGGAAGCCCGCATACGGACGAGGACCTCGAAGAGATGGACAAGCTGGGCATCCCATCGGACTGTTGCACCCTCATGCGCCTGTTGCTTTATCATCAGGCTGCTGGGTTGCTGCCGATCCCAACAGCATACCTGGCATTGACCGAACCGTGTGATAGCGTTGCCGGCATGCATGCAGTCTTCATGAACCATCCCGACTGGAGAAATGTATCGTGCTTCGCGCCTGACCCGCCGTATCATAATGACGAGAGAGCTGTCACTTACTATGCAGGCGAAATAAAGAGGATGGTCGAGTTTGTGGAAAAGCACACAGGAAAGACCATGGACATGGCCCGCCTCAAAGAGGTGATAGACGAGACCAACAAGGGCTACTCCCTTTGGATGGAATACAACGACTTGAGAAGGTCGGTGCCCACACCACATGGCCACGTTATGCCAATGTCATGCTTCCATCTGGTGAACACTACCGGTGCCGGGGACCCGGCCAAGACAGCCTGGTACGAAAAGATGGTTGCCAACGCAGAAGCCCGTGTCCGTGAGAACAGGCCGGAGGTGCCCAACCAGAAGATCAGGCTTTTCTGGTACGATATTCAACCAATGTTCTTTGGCGAACTAGTGCCATGGCTCGAGCAAGAGTGGGGAGCAGTCATCGCCATGGACATGATAAGCTACTGTCCCTACGAACTTATAGACACTTCCACCGAAGATGCCATGTTCAAGGGGCTCGCCAAACGAGCTTTCCAGCACGGACCCATGGTCCACCAGGCGCGCGGCCTGGCCAATAACGTGGTCCATGATATCACCCGGATCGTGAGCGACTACGGTATTGACTGCGTTGTCTTTCCAGGCCACATGGGCCACAAGGACATGGCAGCCAGCGCCAGCTTCATGCGGGAGGTATGTCGAGACCTGGGAGTCCCGTTCATGCATATAGGCATGGATGTATGTGACAAACGGTACACTACCGTTGATGAAATAAAGGATAAGATGTCACACTTCTTTACCGCTATGGGGTTGGGTCAGAAATAGGTTACTTGACCGGCCACTACATCTATAAAGGCGACAAACTTCGACGCGCGGGAATTCCACACTCATTGTTCCCGTCGCGGCGAAGCATATCGGTTTGACGTTATCCCTTGGGTTGGAGATAAAATATATCTAAGCCTTTCTAGCAAGAGGGCCGTCGAAAAACACTTTTCATGACGAGCGAACCTAAACTTCGAGAAGTGAGGACACAGCCGGCTCTCCATCAGGGCCGGCAGGGCTTTGTTCTGACCGACCCTCTGGGCATATGCCAGGCTGCTATCTTCATACCTGCATCGCTGGCGCCCTTGCTCGCTCTCATGGACGGAACACGTGGACCCGACGCCTTGCGTACTGCTTTCCAATTGAGAATGGGCATGGCCCTGAGCAATGAGACCATCCATCAGCTTGTATCAAGCCTGGATCAAGTCCTTCTCCTCGACAACCAGCGGTTCGCTACTGCCCTCAGGAGCGCCGTCGAAGCTTACCGGGCGGCGCCATACCGGGCCTTCACCTTGCCAGGCAATTGCTGCCCCAGTGACCCTGCCGGCTTGTCCCAATACTTCGACGGCCTGCTAAGCACGGCAGACCATGACCAGGTTGTACCCGCAGATAGAATCTTGGGAGTGATCGTACCCCACATAGATTTTCCCAGGGGAGGCCCAGTGTATGCAGACGTCTGGTCAAAGGCCGGCAACGCTATCAGAGAAGCCGAGCTGGTGATCATTCTGGGCACGGACCACGCCGGACAAAACAGCAGCCTCACCCTTACAAGACAAAGCTACCAAACGCCATGGGGTACCCTGCCCACCGCAACAAGCCTGGCCGACGAGATCGCCAGAATTGCTGGTGATGAATTATTCAAGGACGAACTCCATCACAGCCGGGAACACTCTGTAGAAACCGCGGCCCTGTGGGTCCATTACCTGATGCGGGACAGAGTACGTCCCGTTCTACCGGTTCTCTGCGGTTCCATGCAAGAGTATATGGGCAGTTCCCGAAGCCCTGCCACCAATGGCTCCGTGGGAACGGTGGCCCGCATGCTGAGCAAGATTGCTTCCGGAAGAAGGACCGTCTTCGTAGCCGCGGCGGACCTGGCACATGTCGGCCCGGTTTTCGGCGATCCCCATCCTTTGGACACCGTGAGCAAGACAGAACTTACCAAGACTGATGAGAGGCTTATGCAGGTGCTGGCCCACGGCGACCCGGAAGCCTTCTTGGCAGAGATCAGCGCAGAGGGTGATAGGCGTCGGATCTGCGGAGTCCCACCCGTGTACCTGATGTTGCTGGCCCTGAGCAGCTTGGACGGTCTATCGGGTATACCGGCCGGTTATGCGCAATGCCCGGCCAGCGAAGACGGCGGTTCCATAGTTTCCATCTGTGGCATGGTGTACCGCACCAGTGATTGACGTTGGCAAGATAATCCCAGTTTAAGTAACCCGTGCCTCCCTCAGAAAGAAGTCGACCCACCAGTAGATGTCACGGGCCCTTATGGAACTTCTTAGCCTCTTCATGCGTGACCTGCGCTCGTTGGTATTCATGATGAAGGCCTGATAGATAGCCTGGGCGGTACTCTCAACATCGTAGGGGTTTACGAGCAAAGAACCACCACGAAGCTGCACGGCCGCCCCGGCGAACTCGCTTAGTATCAGTACACCGTTACGGTCGACGTTAGCGGCACAATACTCCTTGGCTACCAGATTCATGCCATCCTTGAGAGGCGTCACCAGGGCAATAGCAGCAGCACGGTAGTACGCCAACAATTCCATACGAGGCAGATTACGGTACATGTAGTGTACAGGTACCCAGGCCCAGCGGCTGAACCTGCCGTTAATCTCACTCACCAGTCCCTCCACCTCCTCTCGGAGTTCCTGGTACTCCGGAATATCTTCCCGGCTGGGTACAACTACCTGCACCAGTGTTACCTTCTCCTGGAGATCTGTATATTGTTCGAGGGCATAACGGAAAGCCTGTAGCTTCTGGGGAAGACCCTTGGAATAGTCCAAACGGTCGACACCCAAGATTATCTGCCTATCCGGCACTGCCTGGCACAGGTCCCATGCCCTTTGGGCCACAAGCTCTTGCGACGCGTCCCTGGCGAATTGGCCGAAATCAATGCTTATGGGAAAGCTCCCCACTTTCAGCTCTCTTTCCGGCCTGGCAATAGTCGATACTTGCCTGCGAGCATCATGCTGCACGCCCTTTATCAGTGATTCAACGCATTGCAAAAAGTTGTTACGATCACGGGCAGTCTGGAAGCCCAGCAGGTCATACTCCATCATCGCTTGAAGCACCTGGCGACGCCAGGGCAGCTTCAGGAAAATATCGAGCGGAGGGAAAGGCGTGTGAAGAAAGAAACCAGTCTTGTTACGTACCTTGAGATTGCGCAGCTCCTTAGCTACAAGAAGCAGGTGGTAGTCCTGGACCCAGATATAGTCAAGACGGCTTACGTTGCGGGCAATAACCTGTGCAAACTTGGCATTTACTTCCTTGTAGACGTTCCAGTAGGCGGGGTCAAAATTGCAGAGGTTCTGCAGATCATGAAAGAGCGGCCAGAGTATCTCATTGGAGAAGCCATAGTAGTAGTCTCCAACCTCTTCCTCAGTAAGGTTTACCCCCTTAAGCGCGTACCCTGCTTCCACGCCTTTTGCAGCAAGGGCTTGTTCCAGGCCGCCATCCTCATAGACTCCCGGCCAGCCTATCCACAGTCCGCCCTTCTGACGAAGGACAGGCTCCAGTGCTGTAACAAGGCCCCCGCCGCTTGCCTCCACCTGCCACATCCCCCACTCGTCACGAATCAGAGTGAAGGGCAAGCGATTGGATACTACTACCAGGCCGTTTGATTGTGCCTGGCCATTTTCCCAGCCGATTGTGTCCCTCCTGACCAGTCCAATCCGTGCCAGGTTATGTCATTTTGACCATGCCATCTGCCACCCTCATGACAGGTCGCCCATACGGCAACCCAGGAAAGGCCAATCCCAGTGCAAGGACCAATTTCTGGCAACAACAATATATCACAGGCCTTCATGAAGCCGCAATACATCTCAATCCTGTCTCTCGACGGCGTTCAACCGCCCGACATTTCAGACTCGTCACTGGCAGTGTCTCGCTCTTATATCGTGACGGCGGGCTACAGGCAGGCGCGGTGCCCGCTCTATTTCTACACCTTTGAGATGGCGGGGGTCCGACCGGCAACCCAGTCATCCGCTAAACGGACTTGCGACCACCCGGCCAAGGTTGAGGCGGATACCGTTTGATCTCCAATGAGGTCCATGTAATAAATCCGTTACGTTTGCCCCGTTCCAAGAAGACACAAAAGGAGTACCATGGTGACAGGCCTGCAAAGGGAGAAGAGTCGTGGCCAGGTTCCTGATAGAAGCACCACATGGCGCGGATGAATGCTTGAAGATGTTCCATAAGATGGTCGAGATGGCCAGGGACGCGGACAAGCTCGAGTTTGGTTGTAAGGCTGATGACCACCGAGCAATAGCTGTAATGGATGCAGACAGTGAGGCACAAGCCTTGGAGATGGTGCCAGAATCTTTTCGCCATAGGGCGCATATAGTCAAACTGGAAGACTTCGAGCCCTAACCGACCAAGGCGCCTAAACATGCAAAGAGCCTTGGCATAATGAACGCGGCCCCATCGAAGACAGGGCCGCCTCACTTCTTCCTAAAACACGCTGATTAAGACGAAAGTATCAAGTCCTCTAGAAGACCACCCCTTGCTTTCTGAACTCCAAGACGTCTTCCTCAGAATAGCCCAGTCCAGTCATGACTTCTTGAGTATGCTTGCCCAAGGTAACCCCCAGACTACGAATGGTACCTGGTGTATCCGAGAGCTTGATGCTGATACCAATCTGCTGGATCTTGCCAAACTTCGGATGATCAACCTCCACCAGCATCTGCCGCTGCAGGACCTGAGGATCGGAGAAGAGTTCGTCCAGTTCCAAGACCTTGCCTATTGGCACATCAGCCTTTGTCAATTCATCGAACCACTCATCTCTGGTCTTTGTCAGGAATATCTCCTTGAAGGTGGCGAATAGCTCGTCCTTCTTGCTCTCGTCAAACTGAAAAGGAATCATCTCTTCCTTGCCCAGTGCCTTGCACATATTGGCATAAAAGCGGGGTTCGATGGGACACAGGGTAAGCCACTTGTCGTCTTTGGCTTTGTAAACGCTATAGAAAGGTAAGGTTCCACTGGTCATGGTCTCACCGCGCTTGGGAACGACACCCTGATAAAGGAACTCACCACCGCCTGGCACTCCGGTCAGTATTTGGACTACTCCGTCGGTCATCGAAATATCAACATGCTGCCCGCGGCCGGTCCTTTCCCGGGCGCAAATGGCCAGGAGTATGCCAATGACGGTCTGGTATACGGCTACAGCGATGTCTGCAACTATGTTCAGGGCGATCACGGGCGGCCTGTCACCGTCATCACCAGTGAGGCCCAGCACCCCCCCCATTCCGGCATAATTGGCATCGTGACCCGGGAAACTCCGATAGGGGCCAGTCTGACCATATCCGGAAACGGAACACACGATTATCCTCGGATTGATCTTGGATGCCGCCTCATACCCGGCATTCATGCGATCCATCACACCTGGCCGGAAGGCTTCCAGAACAACATCAAATTCGGCCACCAATCTGTTAAATATCTTCTGGCCCGCCTCCTGCCTCAAGTTGAGCGCCATATTGCGCTTGTTCCGGTTGGTGGCCATGTAGGCATTCATCTTCTCGTTTTCTTCGTCGCTTTCAGGAAAGTAAGGCAGGCCATCGCCCACCCCACGACTGCCACCACCCGGAGGCAGGTCTATTTTCAGGACCTCAGCTCCCATGTCACCCAGCATCATGGCTGCTATGGAAGCTGGACCCAGTCCCGTCATATCCAGGACTTTGATTCCACTAAGTGCTGATGCCAATTTATCCCTCCTATCTATCGGACAAGCCGAAAATTGACGCCGCAGGCCGGTTTCTAAGAGGTATGAACAGATATGTCAGTTCTCTTACTGAAACCGGAATTCACCCGCCAGAAACCGCCTCGCAGCAGCCAACGGTGCGTGGATTGGCAGCGTACACAATCAGCCCGCCTGACCCATTACGTTGCAGATTCCTGGCTCAACCCCTTTCCTCGCTTGAATTTCAACCAGAAATACGGAAAGCCCAGTATGAATACCAGCAAGCCAAAGCTTACCATCTTCACCGATTTCAATGCTTCGGGTGGAGTTATGATAACGTCCATAGGCATTACCCCGAGAGCCAGCTGCTGCATAACAAGCTTGTCTCCGTCTCGCTTGATCCCGCTGAAGACAGATGCCACTGTTCCATCTGGATTGTAGACCGTCATGCCCATGATTACCCCCCTTTTCTCTGGGCCCGGGACCGGCCCGTCTGGCAGTCTGCTTTCCGACTGCAAAACTTCTTGAGCATGCCCCGTAGTTCAAGCTATTCTTAAGATACGGATTTGTTATGGAGTATAAAGGATGCCCGAGATCAAATCAAGCTGGCTGCCCTCGGAGCTGGAGTGAGCCATGGGCAAACAGATCGAAACCTTCAATAGCACAATATGCCACCTGATAACCGCTGCCAGGTCCTCTGCCACTACGGCAGAGAAGCTTGACCTGCTGACGACCCTCGCTCCCCAAGCTTTGGCTGTGAAAGGGTGTTCCCTGCTACTGCTTGACGGTGAGAACAAGAAGCTGATTTATGCTGCCAGCCATGGTTTGAGCGAGAGGTACCTGCGCAAGGGTCTGATTGAGGCAGAGAAGAGCATGCCCGAAACCACCCATGGCAAGGTTGTCAAGGTAAAGGACGCCGCTAGCGACGAGCGCCTCCAGTTCCCCGAACTGGCCCAACAGGAGCATATAGCCTCGATAATGGGAACCCCTGTCACCATAAGAGGCACTGTAGCCGGTAGCCTGCGAGTCTATAGCCGGGTAAGTCGCGATTTTTCTGCAGCTGAAGAGAACTTCCTGCTCACCGTGGCTGAAGTGGCCGGGCTGATCCTCGAGTCAGGTCAGATGCGCCGCAAAGAGTCCAATGCCCTTTCCCAAGCTTCGATAGGATTGGAAAAAGGCCATGTGCTGCCTGTCAGGGATGCCGTCTTTGCCCATCAAAGTGAAGAGGAGTTTGCCAAGCTGCTGGATTTCTACCAGATTGAATGGCTCTACGAACCCCGTTCGTTCCCTCTCAAATGGGAAGAAGGCCGGATCACCGAGATGTTTACCCCCGATTTCTACCTGCCCGGCTTGGACCTTTACATTGAGGTGACAACGCTGAAACCCGAACTGACGAGGGACAAAAAGAGAAAGGTCAGGCGCATGCACGAGGTCCATCCCGATGTAAAGATAAAGCTGCTGGCCCGCCATGAATACGATATTCTGCTGTCCAAGTACGGGTACGGGCCCCTGGCCGGCACCAAGACCAGGGGAGCCGGCCAGGTACTGTATAGCACCGAGCGCATACAGACCCGTGTCCGCCAGCTCGCCGAGGAGATATCCAGGGGCTACGAAGGTCAGCGGCCATTGCTGATCGGTGTAATGAAAGGTGTGTTCATTTTTATGGCCGACCTGATGAGATACCTGACCGTCCCGGCGGAGGTGGACTTCATGGCCATATCCTATTATGAGGTCGAGAAAGGCGGCGCCGTCAGGGTAACCAAAGATCTGGACATCAATCCCGAGGGGCGCAACGTCCTGCTGATCGAGGACATCGTCGATACGGGAATGACCTTGAGCTTCATCCTGGCATATCTCAGAACGCGCAAGCCAGCCAGTCTTGCCGTTTGTACCCTCTTCGATAAGAATGTGCGGCGGCTGGCTGATGTTGAACTTGATTATGTGGGCTTCGCGGTCCCTGAGGAGTTCATCATCGGTTACGGGCTCGATAATCGGGAAGAGTACCGCAACCTGCCCTTTGTGGCCCTACTGGAGCATGAGCAACCTCCGGACCAGCCACCCCCCAACCAACAGACGGAATAGTCCCGACGATGAACAAAATCCCTGGGTGACCTACCCGGCCTTCCCTACCCTTTCGGACAGGTACCTCCGGTTCAATCACCCAGGGTATTTATATATTAGCACCACAAGGCCGAGGTGCAAGAGATGCTTAGAGCCGATTAGAGACCATCTGGTCCATTTGCGGTCCTTTATTGTTCCATATCTCCATATTTCTCGCGTTATGAAATTCTTCTAAAATCCGCCGACGATCGTGAAAACATCTGTTCAAGGGTACCAAAGTACAGTACCGCCTACCACTGCAAGGAGACTCCTCGAGAGGACTGTCACTCTCTGTATTCCTGCTCCTGTCCTTCCGGGGAAGGGTCGCAGGAATGGCGATCTGAGCAGCGCAGCCACCACACTGGTACGCCATTCCCCCCAAAGTCGACAATCCGCCTTGGCGGGAAGGAATCCAGCATATCTGCGCCCCTACAGGGTACATTCCCATTGTTCCTGTGCTGCTCCGCGTGCGCGCGGACGGTAAGGCAAAGGGATATTTGGGCCTGCCTATTTACCGGGTCCCCGCGTGCGCGGGGATGGTAATGGGGAAGGTAGGCGGAATGCGAGAACCAGAGGCATCCAAGAAAGGTGCCGGCCTCTCGATAACCATCCTAGCGCAGGCGGGGACCCAGAATCCTTCCGCTCTACAGTACTGCCTCCTATGGCCCGCCAGAGGTTGACCGAAGCGGTGTACCGGAAAAGGAAAATCCCTGGGTGACCTACCCGGCCTTCCCTACCCTTTCGGACAGGTACCTCCGGTTCAATCACCCAGGGTATTTATATATTAGCACCACAAATCTGGAGCGCAAGCATAGCTTAGACCGTGTTAGAGGCATTCAGACTGAGTTATAGGCATATATCACCGGATATCTCTACTTTGCACGCGTTATGTAATTCTTCTAAAATCCACACAGCAATCAGCCAACGATCGCAAAACCCGGTCAATGGAGAGGAGCTAAAGCCTCGCCCTTTTCGAAGCACCCCCAAATGCATCGAGCAGTCCTATTCCTGGCCCAGTATCTGCACCGCCTGAGACATCATGTCGTACATTATCTGTCGTGCCGACTTGCGCTGCTTGATAAGCCCTACCACGTTACCGGCTGGAGCCCCGACCCATTCACGCAATTCCGGCTTCTCGAAGATGCCCATCGAAAAAGGGTCTTCTGTAGACAGCATAATAGGCATGGGCGAGTAGAAGTTTTGCAACGGCATCGGTAGCGTGGGAGGCGCATCAGGGCCGTTCCAAAGCTGTATATATTTGTTATTGAGATGCCGGCAGTTCTTCCCTGTATACACTTTGCTCAGGACTGCATCTTCATCGGTCGACTCTACGATTCTGTCCTTTATCCAGTCCACCAGCGGACTCTCGTGACAAGTCAGCCAGATGCTCCCCGTCCAAACACCAACGGCACCCAGTGCAAGTGATGCCAGCAGTCCTCGACCATCGCCAATCCCACCCGCAGCCAGGACCGGAACGGGGTGAACGGCATCGACCACCTGTGGCACCAGGGCCAATGTGCCAATTCTCCCTGTATGGCCGCCCGCTTCCGTACCCTGCGCAACTATAATGTCCACTCCACATTCGGCGGCGCGCCGGGCATTCTTGACATTCCCTACCAGAGTGACTACCTTGACCCCTGCCTTATGACACTCGTCTATGACCTCTTTCGTGAATCCAAGCGCCGCGGCTACGACAGCTGGCTTCGCATCAAGAGCGGCACTGAGTTGTTCCCATTGTGTTTCCTGGCTGCCGCCAATGCCCAGTTCCAAGCTGTCGAGACTATAGCATTGTTCGGGGACTCCGAGTTCCTCTTTGATCTTGTCAACAAAATCCCGGTACCCTTGTGGGACCATGGCCATAAGTTGCTCGCGTGTGATGCTAATTGGATTATTGGAAGGAAATATCAAGTCGATGCCGAACGGCTTGTCTGTATGTTCCTTAAGCCAGGCAATCTCCGTCTTGAGTTGTTCAGGACTTAACGCCAGCGCGCCAAGAACACCACATCCGCCAGCATTGCTGACAGCCGCAACCACATCACGACAGTGGTTGAAAGCCAGAACCGGATACTCGATAGCCAATTCATCACATAACGGGGTATGCAGACTGAGCGCCATTCTTCCTCCTGTATAACGTTATTTGAAGAACCCGTCCATTTAGGCCACAAGGGGTATTCCGCATCGGGCATCGGAACGTCCGCTGGCCACCCGCTGGGGCTTCGCGAACGATTGTCTCACGAATCAAGCCGGGTGAGCAAGCCAGGCAAGGATACCAGCAGGTACATGACAACGATAGCGCCAGGTATGGAACGGGTGCTCAATGAAGGCAGAACCGGCGAGGAAAGAGCTGCGCATGCAAAAAAAATACTCGGGTGACCTTCCCAATCTTCTCTGCCTTCATTCAGGGTCCCTTTCGATTGGGCCTCTCTCTGTCGAAACCTAACTCCTCCGGCATCTCTGTGCCGGGCTTCGAGAGAGACCTCCTGCTACCGGCAGGTACTATATTGGTCCAATCACCCGAGGACTGACATGTTACCCCCCTTCGCTCTAATCAGTCAAGCAGATATAGAAGCATTCATGACCATCAAGCACCATTTAGCTATGAAACAAACGAGGCCGAACTCCCCATTTCTTTGTTTTGATAACCTCTCAAGCGGATTATCTTGATGTACCTGGGCAAGCCCATCTATAATTGGCATTGAGTAAGGGGTCCCAATATGCTGACCCTGCCTTCGCTCCGAGATGACGAGGAAGGATGTTACCTCTATCTGATCCCGATGTTCGAAAACGCCGGTTTCCGGTAATCATGCTGCTGTTCATTGGCATGTGTACCGCCGTGTTCTTATATGAACTCGCTTTGGACGATGCCAGTCGCATGGCTTTCTTCTACAAGTACGGCCTGATTCCTGCAGAGATAACGCAAGGTATTGACTTCACCCACATGTGGACTCCGTTCGGCTGGCTTCATATTGACACCGGCTTCCCCAACTGGCTGACAATATTCACCTCCATGTTCATTCATGGAAGCTGGATGCACTTTCTCAGTAACATGCTCTACCTGTGGGTCTTCGGCAAAAGCATCGAGGACCGCTTCGGCCATGCAGGTTTCTTGGCCCTGTACCTGACCTCCGGCGTACTGGCTGCAGGGATGCAGATATCCATCGACATCTTATCCGAAGTGCCCATGATCGGGGCCAGCGGAGCCATTGCCGGCATACTGGGCGCCTATTTCCTGCTGTTCCCGCTCAGCCGTATTCGCACCGTCGTGGTCCTGTTGGTCTTTATAACCTTCATACGCATCCCGGCTGTATTTCTCCTTGGGTTCTGGTTGCTACTGCAGTTCTTCGGCGGCATCGGCTCACTGGGACTGACCGAAGTCACCGGTGGTACAGCTTACTGGGCGCATATCGGCGGCTTCGTCGCCGGCCTCGCAGGAGCTTTCATCTACAAAGTCTTGTCTTCAACCATACATCGCCGCCAGACTCCAAGGTACCGCCATTAGGACAAATGGCCTCCGAGGCACCGATATGGTACCATATTGTGCAGTTACGGAGGTACCATCCATGGCATATGAGAACAAAAGAGACGTGATCATGTTTTGCGGCAAGGGAGGTGTTGGCAAGACAACCTGTGCTGCGGCGACCGCCCTCCATTATGCCAACAGCGGCAAGAAGACGCTTGTTATCTCCACTGATTTCACACCCTCTCTCCAAGACATCTTCGAACTCAAAACCTCCGGCACGCCCTCCCAGGTGGCAGACAATCTTTATTTGGAGGAGATCAGCTACGACGCCATCAAGGCATTATGGGACAAGAGGTTCGGTCCGGAGGTCTATGACATCTTCTCGACTTTCGTAGACATTGGTTACGTTGAATTCACCGACTTCATAACCTCGATACTTCCCGGACTCAGGGACGAGTTCATGGTTGATTACATCAAGGATTTGAGCGAATCGGGCAATTATGAAAAAATTATCTGGGATACGGCCCCGGCCGGACAGACGCTGGGACTGTTGCGAATGCCCGCCATAGTCAATGAACACCTCAAGGCGGCACCGCGTATCTACACGACACTGAAAGCCACAAAGCAAAGGAAGCGGTCGGTGTTGAGCGTCATCAAGGACTGGCAACAGCTATCAGACTATGATATGCAGTTCTTGAAGACAAAAGTCGAGTTTAACCTTGTCACCATAGCCGAGGCTCTGGCTGTACAGCAGATCGACGGCCTGCTGGCCGAATTTGGCAGTTACGGCCTTTTCATGAACCATGTAATGATTAACAACGTTATCGAGACTCAGGATTCTCCCTTCCTGGTCAGTAAGGCAAGCGTCCAGAGTTCTTACCTGAGCGAATTGGAAAGCAAATTCCCCATGAATTCAACACGCATCGGATTGCTTCCATACGAGGTAAAGGGCAAGGAAAGATTGCTGGAAATTGAAAAGCGTGTCTTCGCCGGAAGCGTTAGCTAGCCCGTGGCAATCCCTTTTCAAGACGGCCTTTGCCTGCCCGCCTGAATGGTATAATTGTTATTATCCCAAACGTTGATGTTACCTGGAATTCACCGTCAAAACCGTCTCTGGAGGAGGGGGCTGACTATATGGAACCTTGGATGGAACCCTGGTTGCTTACCCCGTGGATAGAACTGGATGCCGTCATCAGACTTGCTGTGGCCGGTATTGTCGGCGGCCTCATCGGTTGGGAAAGAGAAAGTGCCGACAAACCGGCGGGCCTTCGTACGAATATTCTGGTATGTACTGGAGCGGCTTTGATCTCCATTACTTCGATTTACGGTTTCGGACCTGACTACGATACTTCCAGGGTAGCGGCCGGTATAGTTGTGGGAATAGGGTTCCTGGGTGCCGGCACCATAATCAGGGGAGAAGGGGGCATGGTTACCGGACTGACCACGGCGGCAACTGTGTGGACTGTAGCAGCCATAGGAATGACGCTTGGGTCGGGGCTTTACGCCGTCGGCATGGCGGCTTTCGTAATTGTATTGGCTGCTCTCAGGTTGCTTCCCCATCGCCGGTAAAGCTGTGCAGCAGCACGGTCCAGGATTTGCCACCCAGCAACCGCACGACAAGCTCCTGAGGAGGCACAAATGGAAACAAAGTTGAACGGGACAACAATATCCCTGATCAAGGGAGATATTACGCGGCAGAACACGGAGGCCATCGTTAATGCAGCCAATTCAAGCTTGATGGGCGGAGGGGGTGTCGACGGCGCCATACATAGAGCCGGCGGACCGGAGATAGTGAAGGAATGCAAGAAGATCGTCGACCTGCAGGGGCGTTTGCCTGCCGGCAAGGCAGTCATCACTACGGGAGGCAAACTAAAGGCCAGGCATGTTATCCATACTGTTGGACCCGTATGGCGAGGTGGCGATCGGAATGAGGCAGAGCTACTGGCATCAGCCTATGAAGAGAGCCTTAAGATTGCAATAGCAAACGGCCTCAAAACCGTTTCCTTTCCTTCCATCAGCACAGGCGCCTACGGATATCCCGTCTACCAGGCGGCTGAGGTTGCGTTACGGACTGTTCTGGATTTCTTGAAGGCACAGCCGGCGGCTTGCCTGAAGAAGGTGGTCTTCGTCCTGTTTGATCCAGGCACCTACCAGGCCTATGAAGAAGCCCTGCAGAAGCTGGATCCCAGTGCAACTCCCACTGAGAGAGGTACAGTTTGAAGAGGACAGGCATATTCTTTCATTATCAGAACGGCGAGCGCCTCCGGGATTTCCCGGCCTTGCTTGACGGAATACTTGACAAGGACAACGTCTATCTATATGACGCCTACTATCCGGGGAAGACGCCATCATCCTACGAACTGGACCCCGTACCAATCGGACTTCTCACCCGGGTCCATGACCGGCGAATGATAGACACCATAAGCAGGAGTTCAGACTACAAGGGGGCACTCTACTCAGCCGCGGGCACTGTGGCCGCCGCCGCCCGGATTTGGCGGGACGAGATAGACAACGCCTTCGTATTCACCGGCTACGGCGATCACCATGCCGGGACCAGTTTCTATGGCGGAGGCTGCTATTTCAACGGTGCGGCCCTCGCTATCAGCGAATTGAGACAGGAATTCGGGGCAAGGAAGCTGGCCATCGCCGATACCGACGCCCATCATGGAGACGGTACCTGGCAAATCTTCCAGGACGATCCCGATACATTGTACGTGTGCTTTTGTGGAGGCGAATCATACAGCCGGAACAACAATATCAACGTGCACGTTCCCTGGAGGACCACCGACAACCAATACTTGGAACTGGTCCAGCTCAATCTGCGGCAACACTTGGAGGTGTTTCGACCTGAGGCCCTGTTCTGGAACTGGGGTTATGACGGCACGACGGGAGATTACGGAGATATCGGCATAAGCCCGGATACACATGTGCGCCTGGCCGAGGTTTTCCGCCAAGCAGCGGACGATTTCTGCGAAAGCCGCTTGATCGTTGTTCTTTGCGGCGGAAGCCGGCGAGATCTGGCCAGCCGCCTCATACCTTGTGTTCTTAGAGTCCTAATAGGAGGATAGTCTGTTACCACGATGCCATTAAAGATGGCAAGTATGATAAGTCAGGATTGGTTTAAAGGCATGCAGTATCAACAAAGCATTCTGGATAACGGCATACGAGTGATTACGGCGACCATGCCGCATGCTTACTCTGTTTGCATCAGCGCGTTTATCGGGACAGGATCCCGTTATGAGCTTGACCATGAGGCCGGGGTGTCCCACTTTATCGAGCACCTCTGTTTTAAGGGGACCCGCAGCCGCCCCTCGGCCAAGGAGCTAATCGAGCCCATCGAGGGCGTCGGCGGCATATTGAACGGGGGAACGGACAAGGAGCTCACCCTTTACTGGTGCAAGACGGCCCGTGACCATTTCGCCCTCGCCACGGAGGTACTAGGCGACATGCTGGGTAACTCCAAATTCGATGCATTTGATCTGGACAAGGAAAGGTCGGTCATCATCGAAGAGATCAACATGAGCCTTGATATGCCGCAGCAGGCAGTGGACATACTGATAGACCAGCTGGTCTGGTCAGGACACCCCATGGGCAGGGACGTGGCCGGTACGAAACCGACGGTGTCCCGGCTTTGCCGAGATGACGTAGTTGGTTATGTCAATCGCCATTATAGAGCGGGAAACACCGTAATAAGCATCGCGGGCGGCATCACCCATCAAGAAGCGCTGGAGATCATCAACCCGGTTTTCGGTGAATGGCAGAACGGGCCTCGCCAGGACTTCCTCCCATATACCATGGTCCAATCAGAACCGCGACTGGTCTTCGAACAGCGCAAGGTCGAACAGGCCCATATTTGTCTCGCCGTCCCCGGCTATTCCCTGAGTCATCCCGACCGGTTCGTACTCGATTTGCTCAACGTGATTCTGGGCGAGGGAATGAGTAGCCGGCTGTTCGTCGAGATAAGAGAGAACAGAGGTCTCGCCTACGCCATCCAGAGCTACGTGAGCCATCATCTGGATACAGGATGTCTGACTATTTACGCGGGGGTTGACGCCAGCCAGATAAGGACCACCATCGAGGCTATTCTTGAACAATTGGCCCGACTCAAACACGACATTCCAGAAGCCGATCTCTGCAAAGCCAGGGAGCTATCCAAGGGCCGTCTGTACCTGCGCATGGAGGATACGCGCAGCGTTGCTGGATGGAGCGGCGGCCAGGAACTCATGCTGGGGGAGATTCTGACCGTGGACCAGGTCGTGGCCATGCTGGTAGACATTACCCTGGATGACCTGCACCGGGTCGCCAACGAACTCTTCAACTCGAGCAACCTGAACCTGGCCGTGATCAGCCCTGCAGAGCAGGACGGCTTGAAGGACTTACTGGTATTGTAGATTGCTACATAAAAAGGTTTCTAACGATATCCATGCCGGCAATCACTGCGCCGATAGAACTCCCAATGTTCGCCATTATGACGATCAGGAGTACTCTGAGGAAACGGTTCTTGAAAAACCCTCTGAAGCTCAATACGTCGGTTGAAATGCTATCGATGTCCTGGACTGTAGGTTTTCTTATCGTTACCTCAACAAGGCCGACCAACCATCCACATGCCATCAACGGATTCAGGGTAGTAAAAGGAGCAACGACAAACGCAGTAAGAATGCTGAAAGGATGTCCCAGTGCCAGGGCAGTGAATAGGGCTGCCATGGCGCCATTCCACAACACCCATGATGATAGTGCCTGTAAGCCGGTTTGAATGTTTATGGCAAAGCCGTAAATGAACAGCCCCACAACAATTGCCGGAATGGCCCAGCCAATTATCTTAAAAATGTGACTTCCCGGAGGGACGTGCGTGATTTTCTCAATATCCTGGGTTTTGAAAATTTCTTCCTTTACACCTGGAACATGAGCACCCCCCAACACGGCAACCACCTTTTTGCCTGGAGCCCGTTTAATCCTATCTGCCAGATACTGGTCTCGCTCGCTAACCAATATCTCACCGATTTTCGGAAATTTCTCACGCATGTCAGAAATCAAAGCCTCTACTGTGTCCGGCTTCAATAAATCGTCTATATCCGCACTTGATATTTCGTTATCATCGCCAAAGGAAAACAGCAGACCGAGCAGTACTTTACATTTTTCCCAGAGACTTGTTAGACGCCAAATACGAAGAAAGGTAACACGGATATTGCGGTCTGCCAGCACCAGTTCAGCGCCTGTCTCTTTTGCACTGTTTATACCCTGTAACATTTCCTGACCTGCTACAGTATTTAACCTTCTAGCCAGCCTTTTTTGATATGAACTAAGAACGAGGTTAGCCAGAAGGAATCCTACTCTCTTTGATTTGATTACCTGAACGACGTCCGTATTCTCCCATGCTTTTGGATTCTGTATGTTCTGGTAACGTCCGTCGTCCAGCTCTACACAAACGCTGTCAGGTCGTTCTTCATCGATGACCTTCTTGATAAGTTCAGCACTTTGTTTTGATACATGGGCTGTTGCAACCAGGATTATCTCCTTACCCTGGTAGCTCAATCTGGTGATATTATCTTCCATGTCTCTTATACGCCCTCTAGCGTATATCTTACCTCATTTAGTAAGTTCCGGGGAGCGCGTGTTCTTCCCACTGCTGTGAAAAAGGCAGCTGCCGGTCTCGGCAGCTCCCTGTCAGCAACATGGTCTATCAGGCTCTTGGCTCCTCATGGAGAAAGCCAACCGTCAGGCCCATTAGGAGTTCCCTGTGCAAGCACTCACCATCTCCAGGGTCTCTCTGGTGAAGGCCTGGCCATGACCTGTCGGGCGGCGACCAGGCATCCACCTTGACATTCGTTGCCCTCCTTTGATATAAGCTTGACACGACCCCGACTTGGCCACGTTTCTCCTATCCCAAAGCGCGCTCCTGATGCCTTCTTGAGAATCCCGTGCGGGAGAAACGAATAAGCTCCGGCAAATAGGCCATGCAAAAAAGGAGGACTAATGAACCACGAAGATTTGGAACGCAGAATCACAGTCCTCGAGGACATCGAATCCATCAGGAAATTGAAAGCCACATACTGCTATCTTTGTGACGCCGGTCTGGAAGACCCCAAGAACCGGGATGCCATCATGTCCCACTTCATGGAGGACGCCGCGGTCGACTTCGGGCTGGGACCTGAATCCCAGTTCCAAGGCAAGGAAGGACTGGAGTTCTTCTTCGGCGGGCTGGTACCCAGCGCCGTCTCCTTCTGCATGCACATGGTCCACAATCCCATTATCGAAGTCAACGGCAATGAGGCGGAGGGGACCTGGTATTATGAAGCCCCGACCACCGACACCAGCACGGGTAAGGCCCAGTGGATGGCCGGCACCTACCATGAGAAGTACGTAAAAACCAACGGCCAGTGGAAGTTCAAGTCCATCCAGACCGTCTGGAAGTACATATCGCCCTACGACGAGGGCTGGGCGAAAAACCCGGGCATGATACCGGGCTGAAGAACCGTCGAATCCGGCATATAAGGGGGGACTATGCCTACTCCGGGTTATGCAGGTCTGATCTTGCTGGCGGACCTGTCATCAAGGTCCGTCAGCACCATACAGACAGCCGAACACGTTGACCGCTTCCTGGGCGGCAAGGGTCTGGCCACAAGCATCTACTGGCAGGAGGTCCCGCCTGAAGCCGGTGCCTTCGATCCGGAGAACAGTCTGGTCTTCGCCACCGGTCCTCTCTGCGGGCTGCCCGGCGTGGCAGGATCGAGATGGGAGGTCTGCGGCAAATCTCCAGGACCGCCTTCAGGATTCAATTATGCCAACCTGGGCGGCAGGTGGGGAGCCACCCTCAAGACGGCCGGTTACGACGGCCTCGTAGTCCAGGGAGCATCCGACAGGCCGGTGTATGTTCTGATCAGCGACGGCCAGGCCGAGTTCAGGGACGCCGGCGCCCTGTGGGACAAGGGTGCCATACAGACCAGGGAGATGCTCAAGAGAGAACTGGGAGCTTCGACCAGCATCGTTGCCATCGGCCCGGCCGGCGAGAACAGGGCAGTCATGGCCTCGCTGCTGGCTGACGGCAATGCCAGCGGCTCGGCGGGACTTGGTGCCGTCATGGGCGCCAAGGGACTCAAGGCCATCGCCGTGCGGGGCAGCGGCGGCAGGGTGAAACCTGCGCGCCCCGACGAATACCAGGAACTGGCAGCCCGCTTCCGGCAATTGGAGCGGAGCTTTCCATCGACCGGATGGGAATACCTCAGCCGCTGGTCACGAGACCCGCTGTCCGATCCCCGGATCATGCCGGGACCGGAGATGGATAAGGAGCCCTGCTACGGCTGCCTGGGCAACTGCTCCAGGAAGGTCTACCAGGGACCTAATGGCAACAAGGGGAAATTCCTGTGCCACTCGGCCTTCTTCTACCAGCCCTACACCGATCGGCTGTACGGCGACTGGCACGACTCCGCCTTTCTGGCTACCCAGCTATGTGACGACTACGGTATCGACGCCGTAGCTCTGGACCTCATGATAAACTGGCTGCTCAGGTGCCGAGATGCCGGCATACTGTCCGATGAGAACAGCGCTATTCCGTTGTCGAGGGTTGGCACCCCCGAGTTCATCGAGTCCCTGGTCAGCAAGATAGCCCGGCGGGAGGGCATCGGTGACTTGCTGGCACAAGGCATTGGAGCAGCCGCGCAGTCCCTGGGGACCGGCGCACAGGAACTGGCCGCCGGAGCCGGATACCTGGGTGAGGCCGGGTATCATCCCTACGACCCCCGGCTGTATCTGGCCAACGCCATGCACTATGCCCTGGAACCCAGGATGCCCATCCAGTTGCTCCACGAGGTGGGACTCGTCATGGCCAAATGGGCGGCAGGCGCCAAAGGGCTTACCCCCATAACCGGCGAGGTAATCAAGACCATAGCGGCGCGTTTCTGGGGGAGCGAGGCTGCGGCCGACTTCACAACCTGGGAAGGCAAAGCCCTGGCCGCCAAGATGATACAGGA
>PUNJ01000057.1 GCA_003551705.1 Chloroflexota bacterium
CCCTTCAGCCTGGGCGTCATCCGTCCGGATAACAACATCCACGGCAAGGAAGAGTTTGTTTACATAAAGGATGTGGTTGATCTGGGCAAGACCATAGAGCGATTCCTGGTTGATTAATCCGTTCTGATATTCCGGTGGCACCCGTGCGGTACAATGTTCCTGATCGGCGCGCATAAGGGTCGCCTGACGACAAGGGAGGTGAAGAATGAAGGAACAGGAGTCTGTAAGCCCTGAGTTGCTGGGCAAAGCCGTAAAGCTGGCCGACCTTGTGGCCTATCAGGCGGGTTCTGTGGTCAGCCGGGAGATCGTCAGCAAGAAGACGGGCACGGTGACCGTATTCGCCTTCGATCAGGGGCAGGGACTCAGTGAGCATGCCGCGCCGTTCCATGCCCTCGTATATATCGTTGATGGGGCCGCCGATATTACCATTTCGGGTAACCCACACCGGGTATCAGCAGGTGAGATGATCATCATGCCTGCCAACGAGCCCCATTCACTCAAAGCTCCAGAGCCTTTCAAGATGGTCCTGGTCATGGTCAGGTCATAACAACCATGACCGCATTGGGGTGAAGCCTGCTTGGACAGTCTCTGTCATTTGTCCAAGAGGTACCTGGTTACACTCTAAACCCGGCACATTCTGAGGGTCCACCCGTAATAGATTAAGGAGGAAAGGAGGCGGCATGACAACTGGGCTATCACCTGAAATACGCAAGTACATTGGGCGGGTGTCTGTGCCCGTTGAAGCAGCGGATGAAGTTAACAAGGCCATGATCAGGATCTGGTGTGAGATGCTGGAGGATGCCAATCCACTTTACACAAACGAAACCTATGCACGGTCCAGTGAGTACAGGGGCATCATCAGCCCGCCGACCATGCTCTTGACATGGGCCATGCCTGCCTACTGGCCGGCTCCCCATTTGCCGCCGGAGGCCCTCATCGACCAGATGGACCTGCCGCTGGAAGACTTGTCCTTGAACCTGAGCGTTGAGGCGACAGATGAATACCTGCTGCCGTTGCGTCCGGGCGACAAGCTGAGCTACCGGACCCGGCTGGATAACGTTACTCCATTGAAGCAGACCCGTTTGGGCTCAGGACGCTTTATTACTACGACCACCTTCTATCACAATCAACGTGAGGAAGTTGTGGCCACCCACCTCCATGTGCTGTTCCGCTACACGAGTGCTGAGGTACAGCCACCTGGTCATGCAGGCGAACAGACCCAGGAAGTGCTTGCAACGCCCTCCGGCGGTGTTGAGGGAAATGCAGGTGAAGCTTCACCGGGAACGGGTAGCCGGCACCTGTTCTGGAAGGAAGTTGAGCCGAGTATGGAGATCCCGGCCATATCCCTGGAGTTGACCACTACACGTATGATCATGGCCGCGGCTGGCACCAGGGACCTGTATCCCATCCATCACGATCCCGAGTTTGCTCGTGCCGCAGGGCATAAGGACATGCTGGTCAATGTTATCTTCCAGGGCGGTCTTCTGGGTCGATGCATCACAGACTGGACGGGGCCATCCGGCATCCTGCGCCGTCTGCGGGTGGCCGGTGGGGTTCCCTGTTATCGGGGAGATACCATATGGGCCTCGGGCAGGGTTATTCGCAAATATTTGGTAGAAGGAGAAGGCCGTATAGACTGCCAGCTTCATATAACGAAGCAGGACGGAATGGTGGCGGTGAACGCGGAGGCGAGCGTGGACCTGCCCCGGCACAGTGTTTAGGGGTGAGCGACCATGAGGAGGGATCATGCAGTTACCGTATGAAGAAGTCGTCAAACTGGGCAAGATGTCGCACGTGGGCATCGTGGTCAGGGATATGGACCGGGCGGTGGAATACTACACCTCGGTTTTCGGGCTGGGACCCTTCGAGAGAAGCATCTACGAATTCGCCAGCTTCGAATACCGGGGCAAGGTTAATCGTGTACGAATCGAAGCCGGGCTGGCCCAGTGTGGCGAGGTGTTCATCGAGCTGGTGCACGTTCTGGAGGGCGAGACACCTCATACCGACTTTCTCCGAGAGAAAGGCGAAGGGCTTCAGCATATGGCGTTCTGGGTGAAGGGGCTGGATGATATCATAGCCAGGATGGCAACCAGGGGTATCGTCCCGGTCGTCAGGTACAAGATGCCGCTGCCGTCGGACAAAGTTGACGGTTCCGGTGGCAAGTATGCAGTGGAGTTGGAGGAGGTTTATCTGGACAGCGAGGGAGTAGGTGGTGCCATGATCCAGTTGATGGAGATAAGAAGACTGCCTCTGGAGTAGGTTTCACCAGCGGTGGACGGTGTTACCGTTCGAATCCCGCATATTGCCTGTCAGCAGGATGACGAAGTCGATAAGGGACCAAATCCACATTGCAGCGAAGAATGCAAAGCCAAGAAGGATCAACGGGGGGGAGAGCAGAGCGAAACTGGTCAGGACCGACAGCCATCCGATGATGCTCAGGCCAAGCATGGCCATGCCTGTCCCGATCTTACCGAGATACAGCCGGTGGATACCGCCTATAGCAGCGAAGTAGGCGGGGAGGGCGCAGAGCAGAGCGGCGACCAGTCTGGACTTGCCGGAGGTCAATCGTGCACCGCACTTGACACACATTTCGGCGAGTGACGCTGTGGAAGTACCGCATCTCTGGCAGAAATCTGAACCCGCTGGAGGCCTGACCCCGCAAGACA
>PUNJ01000086.1 GCA_003551705.1 Chloroflexota bacterium
AGGTAATCGTAGGCCGATTTGAATTCGCTCTTCAGGGGAAAAACGCTCAGTCCGTCCTTGTGCTGCATCCTGCCTGTTGAAAGCGAGCCAAGGAAGTCCTTCACGAACACTTCAGCCGTCTTTTCCATTTTTATTTCCCCCCCGCGGTTTTTTCGTTTTCGATAAACATGCGGAGCCTGGCCGAAAGCTTCTCGATGAATTCCTTTTTCTCCTTTTGTCCTCCTGGTAAAGAGCCCGCCTTGACGTTAATCTCCACATCATCCGTTACGGGTATCCTGAGCCATTCTTCTGGATGTTCCCGGGCGTGGACAGACGGGATTTCACGATTAAGATTCACTTCATCCCCCATCGCTGCAATTTCCCCGGTTTGAAGGGACCGTTGTCTCCTGTCTGAAATCCTGCCGGAGGCATGATTTAAAGACTGCCGGGACCTCATGATAAGATCCGGCTTTCCTCCTTCAAGCAGGATGCTTTCCATCTCTTTTTCCCCCAGGCCTGAAACCATATCCCTTATCTTGTTAAGGGGAAAATGGTAATGTCTTAAAATTCCTGTAAAAAGAAATATAAAAAAATGGGTCCTTCCTGGTAAAATTTGGATTGAACATTAACCATTACCAAAGGGAGGACCCAAATGAAGCATGGTTCAAAGATACCACCCAGCGCGGAAATACGCAAGAGAATTCGGGAGCTTTACGAAGGAATCGAGCTTGATGAGGAAGAGCAGTCGCAACTTGGTCAAAAGGAAAGAGCGCAGGAATTAATGAGGGAATGGTTCATGCTGATGGCCCAGGAGATGCTTGAGAAGGAGGCGGAGGAATTCCTCGGGAGGGGTTATTACGAGCGTGACAGGGAAAAATCCGGGGAAAAAGGGTATCGCAATGGCTATGAGCCCAATCAGATGAGGACTCTTCACGGCAAAACCGAGCTCCGGACGCCGCAGGTGCGGGGTTCGAGCGAACCGTTCCGGTCGAAGATAAAGGCTATTTTGAAGAGTGATCCGGGGTTTCTGGAAGGATTGGCGAGGGAATTTTATCTAAGGGGCGCCAGCACCCGGGACATAGAGGACGCCCTGGAGACCATTTCGGGCGAGAAGATACTCAGCCGCAGCAGGGTTTCAGAAATAACAGAGGCCCTGTGGGACGAATACGAGACATTCAACAAGCGTGATTTGTCGAAATACGAGGTCATATACCTGGTGATGGACGCCGTATACGAGCCTATCAGACCTTATGTCGCCACCAACGAGGCGGTGCTGGTGGCATACGGCATACTTGCAGACGGCAGGAAGGTACTACTTTCCATGACGCTCGGCCACAAGGAAAACTATGACTGCTGGCTTGAGTTTTTGAGGGATATGGTTAAGAGGGGCCTCAACGTTCCCCTGTCTGTAACCTCAGACGGAGCGGGCGGGTTGATAAAGGCCGTGGACGAGGTGTTTCCGATATCCCTGAGGATGAGATGCTGGGTGCATAAGATGCGGAATCTGTCCGTGAAGGTGCCGGAGGAGATCTGGTCCGAGATAAAGCCGGAGATAGTAGCGATACGCGAGAGCGCGGATTACGAGGAGGGCAAGAGGAAGCTGGAGGAGTTTCTGGACAGGCATCAAAGAGACATTCCCACGTTCTGCAAGTGCCTTGCGGATGACAGCGAAGCCCTTCTGAATGTTCTGAGGCTGCCGTACAGGCACAGGAAAATCGTGCGCAGCACCAATCTCGTGGAGAGAGCATTCGTGGAAGAGAGGAGGCGGACGAAGGTAATCCCGCAGTTTTTGAGTGAGAAGAGCGCCCTGAAACTGGTCTTCGGCGTCATGTACCGGGCGTCTATGAGATGGCGGAAGGTGCCGATGGGACCTTATGAGATAAAGGAAGTGAATCAGCTGAGAGAAGAGCTGGGGATTAAATCCCCGGCCAGGCTGGCTGAAGAAATGCCGGCCTAACACGGGAAGGAGGTGAACAAAAGCTGAATTGCCGGGGTTGACGCCACGGTTGTGTTCCCGGGACGGGAGATCAACACCCGGAAGCGTGTGCTCCGGCGGGAACCAGAGGAATTTAGAGGCTTCCCCTTATTAACCTGTTGTTTTAAATAAGGCGGAAGCGGGCCGGGAAGGATTAAATTAAAAAAAAGTTTTTACAGGAAAAATTTGACTTGACCCCCTGTCACCGCCCAATATCCCGGTTATATCCCACGGGTGGGAGTTAAATTCATTTACAAGCCGCCCCTGCTGTTCTATATTATGGAACAGTTGCACTAATTAATAGGACGGTGCTGATATGCTGATACCGGAAAAGAGACAACACATTCTTGAGGTCTTTTCAAAGAACCTTTCAAAGAAGCCCGTTTAAGGGAATTCGCGCGGCTGTCCGGAGTTTCCCCGACCACCGCAGAAAATTCCATGCGCATGTTCCTTGAGGCTGGGATGTTCCACAGGCGTGAGATTTCCAGCATGGTGTTCTATAAACCCAACCCGGAGAATCCCGAATTACTAAAGCTTTTTGAATATTAGTGTATAAAAGTGCACTGGATCGCAAACCTATCAAAAATCCCCGTATTAAGAAAAATGCCTCGGAAGAAGATATTGCACTCAGAAATGCCGTAGCAGGAAAAATAGAAGAAGACATGCATA
>PUNJ01000099.1 GCA_003551705.1 Chloroflexota bacterium
CCGGCCCAGTGATGCTGATTACCGGAGACCAGTTTGGGACCGGAGATCAGGACCTGGGCGAGTTGCTGCTTGTAGCGTTCATCAATACACTGACCGGGGCCCGGCCCCGGCCGGACAGGATACTCTTCATCAACCGTGGCGTCATGCTGACCACTGAAGGGTCCAAGGTACTCCAAACCCTCCAGCAACTGGAGAAGGAAGGCGTGCAGGTCCTGTCCTGTGGCACCTGTCTCAATCACTATGAGTTAAAGGACAAGATTCGGGTGGGGAGGATAACCAACATGTATGAGACGGTTGCCTCGCTGCTGGAAGCGGAGAAGGTCCTGCGCATATGAAAAGACGGGAGCGATGGAACCGGGTTCCCCCCGGTCTGCAAAACCGGGCGCAGCTCTGGCCAAGACGCTGAGGTGGGTTCGACTCCCGCTCGCTCCCTCCACACATAAACAAGAGCGCTGTGGTGTCATCAGGATGATGGTTTAACAAATGCTTGTGCTGGGTACCGCCGGACATATTGACCACGGCAAGTCCGCCCTGGTAAAGGCTCTCACCGGTATCGACCCTGACCGGTTGCCCGAAGAACGACAACGCGGGATGACCATTGATCTGGGTTTCGCGTGGCTCGAACTCCCCAGCGGCCGCGAGGTCAGCATTGTCGACGTTCCCGGCCATGAACGCTTCATCAAGAATATGCTGGCCGGGGTAGGCGGCATAAGCATGGCCCTTCTGGTCATTGCTGCTGACTCACCAGCCCCAAGCCGCGCCCTTGCGGGGATGGTAATGCACTCGACATCCGTACGGAGAGGTCATGCGGCCTGCCGGGCCAAGGCCTTGACGCTCAGACGTCAAGAAGCATCCGGAGAAGATGTCGCTCCCGAGTTGACGAAACTCACAAACTCGCCCAGGAGCCGTGTGGCTACCCTGTCCTGCCGGTATATGCAATAGAAGCTCCGTCGCAGAGCGAAGCCTTCGATGGGCACCACCTGCACCAGACCCAGCGCCTGGCTCTTGGCCACAGCCAGGCTGGAGACGAAACCGATTCCCACCCGTGCTTCAACAGCAGATACCACCGCCTGGGTAGTGCTCAGAACAACACCAGGCGACTGGCCTTCCAGATCGACCCCCGCTTCCGCCATGAGCGAGCGCACATTGCGCATGGTACCGGATGTCTCCTGGCGCAGCACCAGCGCCTCTCCCTGCAAGTCCATGAGCGTTATACTTTCCCGGCCGGCAAAGGGATGCCCTGGGAAAACAATGAGCACGATCTCGTCCTCCGCCACCTTCACCCGCTCCAGGTTACCAGTCTCCGGGGCTACGCCGCAGAAACCAATCTCATAGCTGCCGTGGCTCACCTGTTCGATGACCGTGCCGGAATCGAAGATGTCCACACGAACCCCCACCATGGGATGCATGGCCCTGAATCGCCCTACCAGCGACGGTACCAGCATCTCGCCGGGGATGGTGCTGGCAGCGATCACCAGGTCACCGGTTACCTCTTCTCTCATCCTGTCCAGATCATCCCGCAGCCGGGCCTGCTCTTCAGCCACCACACGGGCAAAACGGTAGAGTTGCTTTCCCGCTTCGGTCATGGCCAGAGGATGCCGGGTCCTGTCGATGAGGCGCACCCCCAGGTCCCGCTCCAACTTCTGTACCTGGAAGGATACCGCGGGCTGGCTGATTCCCAGCCTCTTGGCCACCTCGGAAAAGCTGCCGGTCTCGATGATATTGAGATACGTCGTTAAGTAGTCCAGATTCATCGCAATCCTAACATAATATATACTTATATTGACGACAAATAATAATTATCATATAATCTCCATGACGTTCTTCCAAGGAAGAACCTCGAGCATGCAAGCTACATCTTGCTCCGGCCTTGGCTGGATTATAGTATAACCCAAGTCGTTTAAGGTGGCACTTCCGCACGGTGCGGTGCTATTTAGGAGCCACCTTCCTGAGAATCAGGCACAGGAGGTTGGATGGACTTGATTAGAAGCAAGCGGGCACTCATCATCGCCGGCGGCCTCATCTTCGGCATAATCGCCGTCTACATGGTCGCCTGGGGCAATCCGGCCAACATGGGCATATGTGTGGCATGCTTCCTGCGAGATGTCTCCGGAGGGCTGGGCCTGCACCGGGCCGGGGTGGTCCAATATCTCAGACCCGAGATCATGGGCCTTGTCATAGGCGCCATGGCCTCCGCTCTCCTGTTCCGCGAGTTCCGCTCCCGCGGCGGCTCCGCACCGCTGGTCCGCTTCTTTTTGGGAGCCTTCCTCATGATCGGTGCACTGGTCTTCCTGGGCTGCCCGGTACGCGCCCTGTTGAGACTGGCCGGAGGCGACCTCAATGCCCTTACCGGGCTGGCTGGCCTGTTGGTGGGGGTTGTCATAGGCATCTACCTCCTCAGAAGAGGCTTCAACCTGGGCCGGGCCACGCAAAGCAGTGCCGTAGCCGGATGGATACTGCCGGTGGCCATGGTCGGCCTGCTGGTTCTGGTCATTGTAGCACCCGCTTTCATATTCTTCAGCGAAAGCGGCCCCGGCTCCCTGGCTGTCTCCATTCCCGTGGCCCTGGTGGTTGGCCTGGCTTTTGGTATAGTAGCCCAGCGTACCAGGATGTGCTTCGTGGGCGGATGGCGGGACATCATCATGGTCAGGGATACCTACCTGCTCGGGGGGATCATCGCTTTCCTCATCGGCGCCTTCATCGCTGCCGCCGCTCTGGGCTACATCAACTTCGGGTTCGCCGACCAGCCTGTGGCCCATAGCAACCATCTCTGGAACTTCATGGGACTGCTTCTGGTGGGTATCACCGCCACCCTGCTCGGCGGCTGTCCTCTGCGCCAGCTCGTGCTGACCGGAGAAGGGGACACCGATGCCGGGGTAACCGTGCTCGGTATTCTGGCCGGAGCAGCCTTTGCCCACAATTTCGGTACCGCCTCCAGCCCAGCGGGCACAGGTGTCTGGGGCCCTGCGGCCGTGGGCATCGGCATCGTCTTCTGCCTGGCAGTGGGACTGCTGATGAGAGACAAGGCCAAAGTGAAGGCTAAAGCAACTAGAAAGGTTGAGACTGCCAATGGTGTTTCGCAAAGACAAAGCCCGTCCCTTTGAAGGGGGTGGACTGGTGATATTCCTGGATGTCCAGGACGCCATACTGGCTGAGAAGGTGGTCAAGAAGGCCGGTTATGCGGCCAAAATGGTGGCCCCTCCACCGGAACTGCGCAAGGGGTGTGACCTGGCCCTGGAGGTCAACCTGGTGGAGAAACCGGCCATCCAGCGGGTCTTGGACGAAGAGGATGTCGGCTACGTAGACCTGGTGCCCATTAACACCAAGATGGCCGAACTGCTGGATGTAGTCAAAGTGACCAACTTCGGAGAGTGGACCATGGTCAAGGCAGGCAATATGAAGCTCTCCTTTGAGAAGGCCACCGGCATTATCGTCAACACTTCCGGGGGCGGCTGCCCGGACATCCCCCATCTGCATGCTCAGATGCTGGACAGGAAGGTCACAGAAGCACCCTGGCCCAAGGACATTGGCTTCACCCTGTGCGCCTTGATGTTGAACCGCGCCTTGGAGGAAGCAGTACATCTGTGGCAGGAGAGGGAACGGTCATGATGCTCCTGGCGGGTACGGTACCTGTGGACGGCCTTCCCCTTACAAGGGGACCGGTCAGCAGGGAAGGACAGTGGTTGGTAATTGACGGACAGCGCGTTGTTTGCACCCAGGGGACGGCGGCCATGATCAGCGCCGCTCTGGCCGTGACGGAATACCTGCATATGGGTCCTCCGCAAGCTCTCATTGTGGGAGATACCGGCTCAGGCAAGGGCAGCAGGGAGATGTACGAATATCTGGTCGCCCAGGCCTCCCAGCTATCAGTCGACACGCTGACGCTTCACTACTGTCTCCCCGACATGGGACAGACGAAGAGGCTTTGCGCCGCCCTGGAGAAGAGCAAACGCAGGCCCGTGATGATCGCCGATGCGGCATCCATGTATGCCGCCAAGGCGGCGGGCCTGGCAAACGCTTTCGACATATTCACGCCTGATGCCTCGGAAATGTCTTTTCTGGCAGATGCCGAGGCCACCCACCCGGCCTACATCGCCCGGCACCTCTTCGATGCGGATATCAGCCGGACACCGGAGCTGGTGGAGGCGGCCAGCCGGCAGAAGAGCACGGCCAAGCTCATGGTGGTGAAGGGTGCCACGGACTATATTGTAAGCCGGAGCAAGATCGTGGCCGAGGTTTGCGAACCCGACGTACCGGCCCTGGAGGCCATCGGGGGTACCGGCGACACCATCACAGGCATGCTGTCCGCCCTGGTAACCGGCGGCATGGCACCGGTGGAGGCAGCCGTTCTCGCCGCCAGAGCCAATCGCGAGGCCGGAAGGCTGTCCTGCGTTACCCCCGCCACCCGTGTGTGGCAGATGATCGAAGTATTTCCCCAAGTCTTGGGGCGCCTCAGCCCCAACAAGTCGGACTGCTCCGGCGACTTCCTGAAGGAGGACAAATGATCGAGATAGACGTGCGGGGCCTGTCCTGCCCCATTCCCGTTGTCAGGACCAAACAGGCCATGGACCAAAATCCGAAAGAAGACATAAGCGTACTCCTGGATTTCGAGGTTGCCGTGGAGAACGTCACCAGGCTGGCACAAAGCCGGGGATACAAGGTGGTCAGGACAGACACGGATGACGGCTATGAGCTATCTCTTCGGCTGTAGCCATTATCGAAAAGACGCGCCATCGAATCCTCCGCCTTCGTGATGAAATTTACCGTGTAAACGTGATTTCGAGTTTGCATCCCCCGGTTTTTGAGGTATCATCAGCTTGGGACCCCGTATAGAAAGAAAGCGCTATGGATGACAAGCTGGAACCACGCCTTACAGAGACAGTCAGCGGTGCCGGCTGAGCCTGCAAGATCGGGCCAGGGGACCTGGCCCAAGCCTTGCGAGATCTGCCGCAGCAGTCTGACCCAAACCTCATTGCCGGAGCAGAGGGCTATGAGGATGCCGGCGTATACAAACTGTCCAACGACATCGCTCTGGTGCAAACGCTGGACTTCTTCACACCCATCGTCGATGATGCCTACACCTTCGGCAAGATAGCGGTTACCAACGCTCTCAGCGACGTATACGCCATGGGTGGAAGGCCCCTTACCGCCATGAACATCGTCTGCTTCCCGGCAACCAAAATGGATTTGTCCATCCTCAACCGGGTTCTGGCCGGGGGTCTCGACAAACTGCAGGAGGCCGAGGTGACACTGGTCGGCGGGCACAGTGTCGAGGATCCGGAACTTAAATATGGCTTATCCGTGACCGGCCTCATCCACCCGGACAAGGTGGTCTTCAACCGGGGTTGCGTTCCCGGGGACCGGCTCATCCTGACCAAGCCACTGGGCACGGGCATCATCAGCACCGCCATCAAGGCCGGCATGGCCGGCGAGAAGGCAATCGCCAGGGCTGTGTACTCCATGACGGCGCTTAACAAGAAGGCCGCTGAACTTATGCTCGAGGTAGGCGTCCATGCCTGCACGGATGTCACGGGCTTCGGCCTGCTGGGCCATGCCTGCGAGATGATAGAGGGTACAGAGGCGGCCATCATCATCGATTCCTCGGCAGTGCCCTATATCCCCGAGGCACGTGAAATGGCGGATATGGGCTTGGTACCCGGCGGCACCACGCGCAACAGGTGTTTTCGTGAAGTGATGGTGGACATGGAGCCCGGGCTTCACATCTTTGTGTCTGATATCCTCTTCGACCCGCAGACCTCCGGCGGCCTGCTGATATCGCTTCCCGCCGAAAAAGCTGGAGAGCTTCTGGACCGCCTGCACCAGGAAGGCATTGTCGATGCCGCCATAATAGGCCGGGTGGAAGCCGGCCCTGCAGGCAGAATACGCGTCCATTAGATAGAGACAGAGTCTCCCCCGCCACGCCTAACAGCCCCTTGGCTCCCATTCCCCCGTCACTTGCCGTCTTGCCTCTGGGGCACCTGCGGGTTATGCTAGAGCCGCGCCGGTGAGTTGATCTTCTCGCCGGACTCTCTGCAGGAGGCAGGGCGCTGGAATCAAGGCCGGGCTACATAGGAAACAGGGTCTTCTACGGCTGGGCCATTGTGCTGTCCGCCTGGGCCATCATGTTCTTCTGCACCGGTGTGCAGATAGGCAGCTTTCCCGTCTTCTTCACCGAGCTTCTCGATTACTTCGGCTGGAGCCAGGGCTCAACAGCCCTCGGATTCACCCTCAACGCCCTGTTCATGGCAGTGTTCGGCCCCCTGGCAGGCTTTCTGCTCAACCGGATCGGGCCCAAGAGAGAGGTGATGGCTGGTGCCGTCATTGCCGGGGCCTCCCTATATTTCATCAGCATGACCTCCCAGCACTGGCACTTCTATCTGACCTATGGCGTACTGCTGCCGCTGGGCATAGCCCTGGCCTTCTACATTCCCACCGTCAGTACTGTGCGCCGCTGGTTCTCCCGCCGAGCCGGGCTCACGGTATCGCTGGCAATGACAGGTTCGGCTGCCGGACTGGCGGCCGGCGCGCCCTTTGCCACCTGGCTCATCAACCAGGTGGGCTGGCAAACCGCCTATCAGATTCTGGCCGCCATCCTGGCCTCCGGCATCATCGGCTCGGCCTTCCTTCTCAAGAAGGACCCTGAATCGGCAGGTACCTATCCGGACGGTATTGCCCTGGATACGGACAATGTACAATTGCGCTCCGACCTGGCAAGCAGAGACGAGGTATGGTCCATCAAAGAGGCCTTCAAGACCAGCGCCATCTGGCTGTATATGATAGCGCAGGCTGGATACATGGTCGTTGTCATGGCCATGATGGCGCACATGGTCTACTGGGGCGACAGCCATCTTGGGCTGGGCCGCGAATTTGCCGTAAGCATGGTCTCCACCATGGCGGTGGCGGCCCTGATAGGCAGGCTGTCCGGCGGGTTCCTATCGGACAGGTTCATGGACCGTTTCGGGCGTAAACCCATACTTGCTGTTTGTGCTGCGGGTGTAGCCATGGCCGCCTTCCTGGCGCTGTACGTGGACAGCAGGCCGATGATGGCCTTCTTCACCGTCCTTCTCGGCTGGAGCTACGGCCTGGGCGTCGGCATCTTTCCCGTGTACCTGGGAGACCTGTACGGGGTGCGAAGTTTGCCGGTGCTGCTGGGATTCGTGGGCCTGGAAGGGGCCTCCATCGCCGCCCTGGGGCCCTGGATATTCGGCACTATCTACGACCGGACCGGCAACTACGATATGGCCTTCATCATCGGGGGCGCCCTGGCCCTGCTGTCGCTAGCTACACTGCTCATGATACGGACACCCATTAAGCGCAAACGGACCGTGCCCTTATCTGACCCGGCATCATAAAAGCAAGCTGCCCACCTGTTACCTGTGCTCGTTCCCCTGGTTGACAGGGAGTCGCGGTCGGAAATAGCATGTAATTAGAGTCACAGCCAAATACGAGTAGGAAAGACGAATGACTGAAGAGACACTACGATTTATGCGCAGGCATGGGGGACTCATAGGTGTAGGAAGCAAAATCCCGTTGAGAGACCGCTCTGCCTTGAGCCTTTTATATACTCCCGGTGTGGGCCAGGTCTGTATGGACATAGTTGATGATCCCTTATCATCTTTTGACTGCACCTGCCGGGGCAACACCGTAGCTATTATCACCGATGGGTCTTCTGTTATGGCTCTAGGCAACATAGGCCCGGAGGCCGCCCTTCCGGTAATGGAAACCAAGTCCATCATCTTCAAGACCTTCGCCGGGGTAGATGCCTTTCCCATATGCCTGCGCACGCAGAACACCGACGAGATCGTACAGACCAGTCTGTCCCTGACGCCGACTTTCGGTGGCATCTTCTTGAAAGATATCTCCTCTCCCAGGTGCTTCGCGATCGTGCAGCAGTTGGAGATAGCCGCCAACATCGCTGTCTTCAACGATGACATGCACGGGGCCGCGGTGGAGGTACTGGCCGCCCTGACCAATGCCCTCAAGGTAGTGGGCAAGGGGCTGGATGAAGTCAAGATCGTTATCAACGGCGCCGGTAGCGCCGGGCTGGCGGCCGCGGACCTCCTGCTGCATGCCGGAGCCAGTGATGTCGTCCTTTGTGACCGGGTTGGCGCCCTGCACAAGTATCGCGCAGCCGGGATGAACTGGATGAAGGCAGCCATGTCCAGAAGGACCAATCTCGAGGGTCGCAAGGGCTCTCTTGTAGAAATGGTCAAGGGTGCCGATGTGTTCATTGGCTTCTCGACTGGAAACCAGCTTACCGTGGATATGGTCCGTTCGATGGCTCCGGACCCCGTCATATTCGCACTGGCCCTGCCCGAACCGGAGATAGCACCCGACCTGGCACAAAGGGGAGGCGCTGCCGTGGTTGCCACCGGGCGTAGTGATTTGTCCAACCAGATCGATACTTCCCTGGTCTTTCCGGGATTCGTGCGCGGCCTCTTGGACGTGAGAGCCCGAAACGCAAATAAGGACATGCTCATGGCGGCGTCGGCAGCTATCGCTGGGCTGGTTCCCGAGAGCGAGCTGGGATGCTTCAACATTCTACCCAAGGTCCTGGACTTCCGGGTGCCGGCAGCCGTGGCGGAAGCTGTGGCCCGGGCAGCTATTGAGACAGGCGAAGCCCGGGTGGAACCCCATCCCGACGAGGTCTCGACCCGATTGAGGGAATACCATTTCGAGGGCCGGTTCCCCGTAACTGAGAGGAAGTCCCGTGACGGTGCCAGCATCGGGCAGGAAGCAGCGGAGCTTCACACCCGCTTCCAGGGTGTTCTGGAGATCAGGAGTAAGGTCCAGACCATCGACCACTACCTCTTCAATGCCTTCTGCATGCCTCCTGGAAGCGCGGAGCCATCAAACCATATTCGGGAAGATGTCAGCCGGGTTTACGAATACACGGCCAAGGGCAACCTGGTGGCTGTGGTAACGGATGGCACCGCCGTATTGGGGTTCGGCGACATTGGAGCCAGGGCGGCGCTGCCGGTCATGGAAGGCAAGTCCATCTTGTTCAATACCTTTGCAGGCGTAGAGGCATTTCCCATATGCTTGAGCGCGCACGATACGGACGAGATAGTGGCCATTATCGAGAGAATAGCGCCATCCTTTGGTGGACTAAACCTGGAAGACATCTCCGCCCCGCGTTGTTTCGAGATCGAAGAGCGACTGAAAAGGAGCCTGGATATCCCGGTCTTTCATGATGACCAGCATGGCACGGCAGTGGTCGCGCTGGCCGGAATGATAAATGCACTGCGGCTGGTTGACAAGAAATTGCCGCAAATCTTCGTGGTCATCAATGGAGCGGGTTCCGCTGGCATAGCAGTAGCCAAGATACTGATGTCCGCGGGTGTCCGGAATATGGTCATCTGCGATTCCACGGGGGCCATCTACGAAGGTCGCAAGAAGAACATGAACTGGGCCAAGGAAGAGATAGCCCGGGTGACGAATCGGGACAAACTGAACGGCGAGGTGGCCAAGGTCATGAAGGGAGCCGACGTTTTTGTCGGGTTGTCGGTAGCCAATTCAGTAAGTCAAGATATGGTCAGGTCCATGGCCAGGGATGCCGTGATATTTGCCATGGCCAATCCCGTTCCTGAGATCATGCCCGACCTCGCCAAGGAGGCGGGGGCCAGAGTAGTGGCCACAGGCAGATCAGACCTCCCTAACCAGATAAACAACTGCCTGGCGTTTCCCGGTATCTTCAGAGGAGCACTCGACGTACAAGCCAAAGAGATCAACGAGGAGATGAAAGTAGCTGCAGCCTATGCCATGAGCGCCATGGTAACTCCCAAAGAGCTTCGTGAGGACTACGTTATTCCCAGTGCTATGGACCTGCGGGTGGCCATAAGGGTGGCGGGAGCCGTGGCGAAGGCAGCCATGGACTCAGGAGCAGCCCGGAAGCATGTCCCACCGGAAGAGGTCGAAGAGCGGATCCGGCGCTTTATCTACGAAGGTATGGATATAGAGAAGGCCTAGCGCACACCGCACTACAAGACAGGCAGGTGCCCATTAACGGCAAAACGCCCGGCGGGGTCCGCCAAGAAACTGGCCTCCTTGTCCAAGTAAGCCGAGCAGCGCGAAACTGACACATAACCATTCAGGACAAGAGGCCCTGGAGGTTATATGCTTCCCAAGCCTATTGCAGGCTGCACCTATATATGGCCAGACAGGAAACGCGAGGTCGTTGTAGCAAGATCTCCTTTGTCCTGACGAATGACCCGCATTCCATCAGGAGGGGACGACAGGCGTAACCGGTTCGCTCGGGACTACCACCTGAGGCTGGCCGGCGGCTTCTTCCCGCTGGGCCCGCTTTTGAGCCGTCTTGGTCCGGCGAACGCGCTGTCTCTTGCTGCGCCATATCGTCTTGAAGAAATCACGGTCCAGCAGGTGCCGGCGGTCGGCTACGTCCAGGAGGTCCTTCGATATGTTGCTTTCGAAATAGGCCACTTCCACGTGCTTGCCCATATTCTTGGCAGCCTGGAGGGCATAAGCGAAATCCCCGTCACCGCTCACCAGAATGGCGACATCATAGAGATCGTTCCAGCCGAAATGGAGCAGGTCCGTGGCCAGCATGATGTCAATACCCTTCTCCACCGGGATTCCCTGGAGGAGCTTGGTGGTACCCAGGCGCACCTCCAGATAGGGGGTCTTGCGCAGGGTGTCCAAGAACTGTTGCTGGTCAGTGGCGCCTTCAGAGCGCTGGCTGGGGTCCCGTAGCACATTATAATAATAGGTACGGAACAACTCTCGCGACTCGCAAAGCTTGATGATGAACTCGGTGAAATTCAGGTCTACACGCCCGTAGTTGTCCTTGAGGGCATGGTAGAGATTGCTCCCGTCAATGAAGATTGCTACTCGACTCGTCAAATTGTTTCCTTTCGTGGCACTCGAGATCACGCGTGAATGATACTTCGAAGTTACCATAATCGCATATAACATTAGCAGGCTGAGACAAGGCTGTCAAAAAACCTGGGTCGATCAGAGTTTGGCTGTCGGCCTCAGCCCGTTTTGCGCATCACCTCATACAGAGACTAGATCCGTGATACATCTTAGTTTAATCATACATGATCCTGGAAAGAACAATGTGACGTGGGGTGCATTCTGCCAAATGCTTTGCGCCTGCCACCCAGCCGCTATAATTGTAAAGCGACCCCAGGCCCCGGCCCCGCGAAGGATTCGCCGTAAACCAAAGAGCAAGAGGACGACCATGCCGCATACAAGCCCCGCCGGCAAGTCCGGCAATCATAGGCCCCATACCAGACAGGAAGTACCGTCAGGACACGACCCTTTCATGGAGGAAGTCCTCACCGGGCTATCGCAGCCACAGAAACAGTTACCCTGCAAGCACCTCTACAACGACACCGGCTCAAGGCTTTTCGAGCAGATATGCAGCCTCGACGAATACTACATCCCCCGCACCGAGGCAGCTATCATGGAATCTTGCATAGGCGAACTGGCCGGAATCATCGGCCCCCAGGCCCGTATCGTCGAATACGGCAGCGGCAACTGCGAGAAGGTCCGCTTCCTCCTCGACCGCCTGCCCCGGCCCGCCGCCTATGTGCCCATCGACATCTCAGGCCCCACCCTGCTGGCGGCAGCAGGCTCGCTGGCGGCCCAATATCCCGGTCTGGAGGTCCTCCCGGTCACGGCCGATTACACCAGCCAAATCACCATTCCCAACACCTCTGGAGCCATCGGAAACACGATAGTCTACTTCCCCGGCTCCACCATCGGCAATTTCCAACCGCAGGAGGCTGTACGTTTCCTCAGTTCCATGGCCCAGGTATGCGGGCCCAAGGGCGGTATCCTTATCGGCGTCGATCTCGAGAAAGACACCAGAGTACTGCACAGGGCATACAATGACAGCCACGGCGTGACCGCCGCCTTCAACCTCAACCTGCTGGATCGGCTCAACCGGGAGGCCGGGGCCGGCTTCGAACCGGATGGGTTTGCTCACCGGGCCATTTACAACCCCTTTGCAGGCCGAATTGAGATGCACCTGACGAGCCTCAGGAAGCAGGCTGTTCATCTGGACGGCCACACCATCGACTTCGCTCCGGGTGAAACCATCTGGACGGA
>PUNJ01000198.1 GCA_003551705.1 Chloroflexota bacterium
CGGCAAAGACCTCGAGGTTGGCAAAGTGAGCGCCTGAGAAGGTGAGCCGGGTGATACCTAACAGGGTGTCACCCGGCTGTGTCATGATACAGGTCAAGGTTTCACCGGATGCATTGCCGGCTCGGTCTATCCCTTCGGTCAGTTATCGTTGGGGACAAGCGCTGCAAAATTGGCGATGACTGAATAGCTGGTATTCATAACAATCGTGGTGGAGGCGTCAAAAACGCTGCCAAGAGCCTCAACATCCCCGGTCCAGGCCAGAAACCAGTAACCTTCAGCAGGCTCGGCTTTGAGTTCAACCTCTTTGCCCTGCGCGTATTCGAACGTGCCCTCGCCTGGTTCGGATACGGACCCGCCGGCGGTGCTGGTTATCGACAGCTTGTGCTCCGCGACAGGCTCGAAATTGGCTGTGATGAAGTAATCGGCATCCAGGACCAGTTCAGTACCCTTCTTCTAAATCGGCCAGACCGTCTGTGTCCCCGGACCAGTTTACGAATCGGAACCCTTCAGAAGCCTCGGCAACAAGGGGTAGCGTCTTGCCTTGCCAGAAAGAGAAGGTCCCTTCACCTGGTTCAGTTACGGACCCGCCTTCAGTGCTGTCAATCACCAAATCAAAGGTTTCCATGGGTTCGAAATGGGCCGTTATGGACGTATCGTCTTCCATGAATACGATGGTGTCACCGGCCCGAACGTTGCCGACGTGTTCGATGTCGCCGGACCAGTAGGCGAACCTGTAACCTTCGTCAGCCCGTGCCCTGATATCGATGATTGTTCGAGCAGTCCGGGTAAACTTTCCCTCTCCCGGAACTATCACCGAACCACCTTCCGTGCTCTCGAGCCATAATTCCCGATTCTCCGGTGGCAAGGCTTCGAAATCGGCCCTGATGGAGGAACTGGCGTTGACGGTTACAGTGGTGGAAACAGAATTTATATCTGCTACGAAGTCTACGTTACCGGACCAGCTTACAAAGCGAAAGCCTGGATGAGCTTTGGCTTGCAGAGGGACTTCGGCACCCTGGTCGTAGGCAAACCTGCCCTCACCCGGTGTTGTTACAGAGCCGCCGCTGGTGCTGGAAAGCTGCAGGTCTACTTTGGCATCATCGACCTGACCGCACGAGATTCCGATCAGCACGAGGATCACAGCAAACAGCAGACCGGTCTTGGACAACAGACTCCTGGCTATTCGGGGTACCCTTGTAGTCATGGCGCTCCTTTGTTTCATACCTATGCCTGACCCGGCATTGAGACCATCGGTTTGAACAAAGGTCTCCTATGCGCCGGCAACGGTTAACTGTGGACTATCTGAGATGCTAACAGAGAGTTCTTAAGGGGCTGGTTACGCGGGGTTACGGTGATATGTACTTCCCGTTGCTTTACAAACAGGCTGCGGTTAGGAATCGGTAAGGATGGTAAATCCAGGCTAATAGGAGTATGGGGCCATCTCCGGGTCCTATCTGGTCGTGTATTCCTCCGCCTTTTTCACCCATACGTTCACGTCATCGACGGTGAATCCAAAGTCCTTGGGCACGCGCACCCTTCCAGAGGAGACGGCTTCCTGGCAGATGGTGTAGAGTTCTCTGGGATCCGTACTGGCCAGTTCCTGCATGGAGCGGACGCCGGCCCCCAACACCAGCAACTCCACCACCTGTTCCCGGTATTCGGGGATCGCCAGACGGGACATCATGCCCGCCATATCGATGAAGTCACGGGCACGTGGTTCGCTGATATTCAGAGCCGCAGACACCTGTTTAATATCCGCCAGGCTCAGTTCGCCTGTGGTCGTTATGCCGATTCGAGACAGGCTTTCGCCCAGCCTCTCGCCTATGCCGTCTATTTCTTTCACTGGAATGTCGCCCAGGTTGACCCACAAGTGTATCGCCGATTTTGTCTTATCAAGCATCTGGCCTGGGGCAGGTTCCTGGGCCAGTATGCGGCCCCGGCTTTCCTTGCCTGCTCCTGCTGCCTGCTCACTGCCGGCGGTATGCAACTGGACCTGCCATCCGCCGGCTTTCAGGAGTTCTGCTGCTTCGCTGGGTTTGAGGCCCACCAGGTCGGGCACAGGATTAACCGGGCTTGTGCCGCCGCCGGGCGGGGCGGGCGGGGGTTGGGGAATCTCGCCCACGGCGCTGACGAAGCTTATCCGCAGGGTGGACAGCATACCGGGGTCGATGTCGCCACGGGCTATGTCGGCTGACGAGATGGGTCTTATGGACATCTTGCCCGTTACATCCGAACTTACAGCCACTTTGAGGTCGAGTTCCGCGTTGCTCAGCATCATGTTGACGGATACATCAAGGCCCGGTACGAGCGCTTTCTGGGCATCGGTGAACGATTGTCCTGCGGCCTTGAGAAAGGTCTCAAGATCGATTTCTTCAGGCCTTGATTCTTCGGCCATAACCCCTGCCTCCTGTTGTTATTCCTTGGTCTCAGTCCTGCGGGACGGCTCAATTCTGAGTGGCGGTGGTACCGGCACGAGGGTTGCAGTCAGCTTGGAGGCTATTTTTACATCCCGTCCAATCTTGCGTTCCGTGCGCAGGCTGCTGGTGTTGGCATAAAGGGTCTTTC
>PUNJ01000141.1 GCA_003551705.1 Chloroflexota bacterium
AATAACCAGCCCGGGCATGCTGCAGGACATACTGATCGGCGATTACGGGTTTCTCGTCAAGGGACTGGAATGGCCCTTTGCCCTGGTGCTGCCCTATATCATTTCCTTCTATCTGGTACTCAGCCTTCTGGAAGATAGCGGCTATATGCCGCGGCTTGGTGCCCTTATCGATGGCATCCTGAACAGGGTCGGGCTCCGGGGCTCGGGCATCGTCCCTTTGATCCTTGGATACGGCTGCGCAATCCCGGCCATCATGGCCACCCGGGCACTTGAGACAGCCAAGGAACGTATGGTGCTGTGCACCATGGTATGCCTGGCGGTGCCCTGCGTCGCCCAGTCCGGAGCCATCATATCCCTGCTGGCGGAGCAATCTGTAGCAGTTGTTGCCCTGCTCTTCCTTCTTTCCATTGTCGTTCTGGCGGTAACGGGCTTCCTGATGGACCTGATCATAAAAGCGCCGCGCCGGCAGACAGTTATGGAGATTCCGGAGCTTCTGCTCCCGAGCCCTCGAGTGGTGGGCAAGAAGGTATGGATGCGAGTCAGGAACTTTGTGACGAACGGCGCGTTGCCCATGATAGGCGCCATAGGCCTAGCCGCCATACTATTTGAAAGTGGGGCCCTGACCGCACTGGCCAGTGTAATGAGCCCGGTCGTTACAGGGTGGCTGGCGCTGCCTCAAGAGGCCGCCGGACCGCTGGTGCTGGGTATCCTGCGCCGGGAACTGACCGTCTTGCCGCTCCTGGAGATGGACCTGACAAGCCTGCAGCTTTTCGTTGGGGCTGCGGTGGGCCTCTTTTACATACCGTGCATTGCGGTTGTAGCCCAGGTGACACGCCAGTTCGGCCTCAAGGCGGCGCTGGGCATACTGCTACTGACCATGACGGTCGCCATCTTTGGCGGCGGTCTCCTGGCCCGGGCCGGTGCCCTGCTCACTTGAGGGAGGAGCCTTCAGACCGGCCTTGAAGTAGACCATCAGGGCCGCGGCGGCAAGGAAAAGGACTATCGATATCACATGGGACTGGTGGAGCGGTCCCAGTATCGCGGGCTCCGCTCGCACCCAGCTGATCCAGAACCTGCCGAAGGTGTAGGCAGCCACCATTGCCAGAAATACGCCACCTTGTGGTCGGAGACGGTCCTTCAGCTTCCAGAGTATGCCAAAAAGGAGGAGATTCCAGATTATCTCGTACAGCGGTGCCGGGTGGCCGGCGACATGGAGGTCCGCCAGCACATTGGGATGAGTATATACCAGTCCCCAGGGCAGGTCCGTCGGTGTCCCCGGACAACAGCCATGTACAGTGCAGCCCAGCCTGCCAATGGACAGGCCCACCAGTGCACCCAGTCCGCCAATGTCCGCAAAACGGCCGACACTGACCTTGTTCTTCCAGGCGTACAGGCTGCCCGCCAGCAGGCCACCCAGCAGTCCTCCATACCATCCCAGTCCACCCGTCCAAAAGGCAAGTATCTGAGCAGGATTCTGGCTATAGATATGCAGATTGTCCAGGACGTGGGTGAGTCTGGCCCCGATGAGGCCGGCCAGCACTATCCAGAAGGCTGCGCCGATAATGAAATCTCTGGATATGCCATATCTCGGGCCCTGGCGCAGCACGATTGCTGTGGCAGTGATTATTGCCAGGAGCATGAAGACCCCATACCAGCCAATGGCCGTATCCCCGATGTGGAATATGATGGGGTCGCAGGACATGGTCAGCGCGGGACTGGACACAGCGGACCTCCTGCAACGAATTGACACAACCCTGATAACGGAGACGTTGTCCGCTCCCAGGGCATTTTGACAAGGCCTCGCATTCTTGATATATTGTTCATCAATTGAAACATATTGTCATTTATATTACCACATGAAACTCACCGCCAACAAGATCGCCGGCATTCTCAGGGAACAGGGGTACAAGCTGACCCCGCAGCGACACGCGGTTCTGAAGGTCATGGCGGCAACACACGACCAGCTTACTCCCGAAGCCATATATGAAAGGGCCCGCGCCGCCCGGCCCGATATCGGGCTGGTAACCGTATACCGCACCCTCGACCTGCTGGCCAAGCTGGATCTCGTGTGCCGGATACACGCACCGGACGGCTGTCACGGCTACATGATGAGAAGACCTGTAGACCATCATCATCACCTTGTGTGCTCAGGATGCCGCACAGTCGTTGACTTCGCCGAATGCTCCCTGTCTGAACTGGAGGAGAAGGTCTCCAGGGAGACCAGTTTCGATATCACCGGCCACCTGCTCGAGTTGTACGGGCTCTGCCCTGAATGCCGGACAACCGCAGTCGACTGAAGCTATTGATGATCGAACATCGCCGATCTAGGCATGTTCGGCGTAATTGAAAATAATTATCAATTATCTCGACTAAATCGCCGATCAGGAGGAAACACGAGATGAACAGGACTGTAATCAGGCCGGGGAGGTTCCTGGTGTTCGCCATGGCGGTGTTGCTCACCTTATCGTTGCTGGCACCCATGACTTCGTGCGGAAATGAAACACATACCGGCAAGCCTATTGTGGCCGTAACCCTCTTGCCCCAGGCGGGGTTCGTGAAGGC
>PUNJ01000129.1 GCA_003551705.1 Chloroflexota bacterium
GCCATCAGGTCGAGCAGTGACTCGTCCCACCGATACTTCAGCGAAAGGTAGTAGCTATCGGGCAGCGTGTAGTGGAGGACATAAGCCATGTCGAACCGGAAGGCCCCCCGGTACACCGAGACGCCGAAGCTGCTCCCTTCCCGATGCGTTCCTGCCCGCAGGATCAAAGTATCGAACTGCCTACTCTCCACACCCGCGCGCACGCTGGCCAGGTCGCCTCGGGTGATAAGGTGCTCGGTGAAATCGACGGCATACACCATGTGGTCGGTGCGCCAAGCAAATCCCACCGCGACATCACGCATCCACGGCTCGGCATGCCCATCGGCAAACCGTAAGTCGGTACCCAGTGCGTTCCGCCAGACGAGGGAGTAAGCACGGGGGCCTTCCGTGAACCGAATGGCCGGGCTGAGGGCGGCCCCAATGCTCGACCCAGGAGTCGCCACAGCATGCAGCTTGCGCTGCAGACCAAGCGACACTCCTCCCCCGACATCTGCTCCCACGCTGAGGACGAAGCCTGTCTCTGTAAGGCGGAATGCATCGGTGGGATTGCCGTAGAGGTCGCGCTCTTCCAGCGCGCCCGAGTCGAGGATAAGAAGCTGCGCACCCCATCCCGACTGAGCAGCTCCCACAGCCCCGTAGGAGAACTCCCCGAACGGCCGAGTGAACATGGAGGTGAAGCGCGTCGTCGTTAACTGTGGAAGGCCGGCGGGGTTGTACATCACCGACGCGCCGTCGTCCGCCACCGCAATGAACGCTCCACCCATCCCTATGGCCCGTACCGATGCCCCCAGCTCGAAGATGGAAGCCGTGTTGATGTAGTCCCCGACCGCTGGGCCAAAGGGAACCAGCGCCAAACCCAACGCCATCAACAGCGCTGCCTGCATCCCGAGCCTCATGGGGTGATCACCATCCTCTCCGTCTGGCAATAGCTGACGCTGTCGTCCTCGTGCCGTACCTCTACAACACACAGGTACAGTCCGGTGCCCAGCGTCCGCCCCCGGCTGTCCACCGGCTTCCAGCGCCCGGTTTTCGGATATCGGGCGATGCCGGGATCATCCAGCTCGATGTGCTCCAGCAACACCCCGTCCACGGAGTAGATTCGGAGCGTGGCCGAAACCGCATCATCGGGCAGGTTCAGCCAGAAGATGCAGCCTTCGTCCTGAGGAACCGGATGCGGCCCGATGGTGATGCAGTCCGGCACGCTCCGGAATGTCGCGGTGACCGTGACGGCCTTGGTTATTTTCACTGTCCTTGTGGCGTTGGTGGAATGGTTTTCCCATCCGTAGAAAACGCTCCCCGCTGCGGGGAGCGCTTCAAGGACGACTTCTGTGTTCCAAGAGTATTCGGCGGTGTAGGGAAGGCATACAGGCTCGCCGTTCACCTCCACCGTTCCCTCGCCGACCTTGTCCACGGTCAAGGTGTGTTCGAGCAGCTCGAACTCGGCAGTGACCGTGTAGTCGTCATGCATATGGATGGAGGTCTCTGCGGCGTCTGGGACATCGACCGCCTCAATGTCGCCGGTCCACTCGACGAACGCGTAGCCATCGTGGGCCTCAGCGCGCAGTTCGACGTTTGCTCCCTCTTCAAACGAGAAGAGCCCCTCCCCGGGTTCGACAGCTTCACCCCCTTCCGAACTGGAAACCTCAAGCGTGTGCCGCGCATCAAGCAAAAAGTACAGATATCCCGGACACACTGCGGCAAGATGATTGCCATCAGGTTCCTCCGGTTCAGGAATCGTATTGCTCCAACCGGTGACCTCACCGGTGAACACTTTTCCCGTTTCCGTCTCCACACACGGCTCCTCCCAGAGAGCCACACCATAGCCGTTGCCGTAGATGTCGTTATCCACGATTTCTCCGTGCGCCGAGAGCATGAGCATGATGCCTGCCATATCGTTCCCGTAAATCTCACATTCGCGCACCGTGCCCTCGGCTCGATCCGACAGACCAACACCAGCTATGCTATTCTCAAACATCGTGCAACCGGTTACCGTCACCCTGGCCTCGTGGCCCGCGAACATCCCCGCAGTGCCGCCCGTGATCCTAAGCGAGGCGATCACCGTCTGTGCGCCGCCTACGAGCGACACAACAAGGGCTTCCTCATCCTTTGCGGTCAATGTCGCCGTGGCCCCCGCGGCCGCTTGGAGTTCCATCTTCTTTCCGAGCGTTATTCCCGCTTCATGCGAACCTTCCTCCACAATGAGCGTCCCTCCAGGGAGCAGAGCGTCCACAGCGTGTTGCAATGTAGGGTATTCGTCATCGGGCCCCGAGAAAACCACTTCCGACTCGCTCGGTTCGACGAGCGGTTCACGCAACGTGCCATGAAGGTTGCCGTACAGGTCCGTAGCGTTGTCGTGCATCTCGTTGCCGTAACCGTCCACGGTGCCGGTTTGAAAGAGCGCAGCAATGCCGAACAGGTTGTCGTGGAGCTTATTGCCCGTTATGGTCACCTCCCCGGTGTGGTAGACAGCAGCAATGCCCATCTCGTTGCCGGAGATGGTGTTACCGCTAATGGTTGCATCCGCTCCAGACCAAATCCCGATGCCGAAATCGCGCCCGCTCC
>PUNJ01000191.1 GCA_003551705.1 Chloroflexota bacterium
GTCATCTCTCAGACCAGGGTCGCCCATGAGCGCGGCAAGACGATCGGTAAGTTGTTCAGGATTGTCGCTGTCAAAAATCATGCCGGCACGGCCATAGTCAAGTACATAAGGCCCGGCGCCGACGTCAGCTGACACAATGGCGCATCCGTAAAAAGCGGCCTCCAGCAGGACAATGCCGAAGCTCTCACGGGACAGGACAGGTTTGGGCCTGGGCTTTCCATCGGTGCCGAGATGTATGAAACTATAGGCTTCGGGCCTCGACGGGAAGCAGAATATGGCAGCACTCAAGTAGCTTCCAGCCAGAGCCTCTCCCGACAGGTGGCCGGTGAGGACCACCCTTCCGGTAAGCTGTTTCGCTTCAATCAGGCGCCGTACTTCTGCCTCGTAGGAGGGTATAACTTCGCCTGTTAGTTGCAGTGTCCAATCGGGGAACCTGTCCTTGAGTCTGGCGAAACAGGAGATCAGGGTATCCACACCTTTGGCGTACTCGATTCTACCGGTATAGAGAACCTTCTTCTCCCGCGGGACCTCCTGGAGCATGCTCTGCAGCCGTCTTGCATCCACCCCATTGGGTAGTGTAACCAACTGTCGCTCTAACCACGGGTGAGTCGCCAGTACCCGCTCTCTAGCTTCAGGCGACTCAATGGTGATGAAGTCGGCTGTCAAGCGCAAGATACGAAACGTCAATTCTCCTATCGTGCGCAGGAATAGCCGTCTGAACAGAGGTGGGCGGTATTTGAGGTTACCATATAGCCTGCCGTCCGAGTCCATCTTGACTGCGACCACACCCTTGCGATTCAGAAGCTTATAGATCAGGGAGGCGACGGCATTGTTAAAACCGGCAAAATACAATATCAGATAGTCCGTGTTTGATGAACACGAGACAATGTAGCGGTACAGTGGTAGTCCCAGGTAGCGTTTGAGGCCAGGCCTTGTGCCTCCTATGCTGATGATGGGTATGTCATCCAGGTTGCCCGCCTTGGAATTCCAGTCGTTGCCGTAAGCTACGATACTCACGGAGTGGCCCAACATGGCCAAGTGCCTGGGCAGTTCGCCCAGGTCCTTGGTCACATCTCTTGCTGCAAAGACCGGAGTCCAGAAGACGGTCCTCCTGGCGTGAGCTGGCGCACTTAGTGGTTTCAACTGCCTAACAGGTTGAGTGACTAAATCTTCCGGTCCCGTCATGAATTATTGTCCCCGTCTTGTCATTTTGTGCCAAGCGCTTCGCAATTCAAGTACGATTCTGGTCCGGAGTATGCCTCTGTAGGGGCCGGGCGCAAATCTGGCCGCCAACCAGTGCATATAGAGGCGCACGTCTCGCCTGTCGATGCTTATTGCCTGGACCAGGTGATCGAGAGCCTTCGTGCGGTTGCCGTCGACCAGGTATCTCTGACCGGCATATTTGTGCTGCTGCGCATAAATATGGGCTCGCTTCTTTAACAAGTACTGAGGGAGGTCGAAAGCCGCAAAAATCTTGTCAAGAATAACAAAATGCTCAGGATAGAAGTGATCTTTGTACGTATGCGTCTTTGTGCCGGGACAAATTCGGAAGCTGGCCATACATTTTGGGATGAGTTTGACTTGTGTGCACAGGCCCGCTCTAATGAAGAAGTCGTAGTCCATGGCCAAATGCAGGCTGGTGTCAAGAAACCCAGCCCTTTCCAGGACTTCGCGGCGGAAGAAGACGGTCTGCTGTGGTATCATGTTGGAACACATCAACCTGACCAAGTCGAATTCCTCGTTCCATATGACCTCGGTGACCTGCCCCGCCTCATCAATGATGTTGCAGCCTCCATAGACCATGCCAACATCAGGATGGGCTAGAAGATAGTTGACGGCCGTCTCTACGGCATCGAGCGTATAGAGGTCGTCTGCGTTCAAGTAAGCCAGGATGTCTCCACGGCACATCCGCCATCCTTTGTTTATAGCATCGGACTGGCCTTTGTCGGGCTCAGACACCCATGTGAGACCGTCGCCATGTCTGCGGAGTATTTCCACGGTGTTATCCGTGGAGGCCCCGTCTACAACGATATGTTCAATATACGGGTAGGTCTGGCTCTTGATGCTGAGTATGGTCTCTTCAATGTAGCCGCCGCAATTATACGAAGGCGTGACTATTGATACCAGGGGGGGCGGTCTATTTGTCATAATTCATACCAACTTTCAGGCTGGTCAAGTATAGCACCTCGACGCAAATATCAACCATCTTGGCAAAGACACCCGGGGCCGTATAGTACGAGCCTATTGCCGCATCTATAAGATTAGTGGATGGCCATCAGGCTTGCGAAGACCCACGATCATTTCGATCAGGATTGTCTTGCCGGCCCCATTTGGACCGAGAAGACCAAAGATCTGGCCCTCCTCGATGATGAAGCTCACCTTATCGACGGCGATGACATCACCCTAATTCTTGGATAGATCTGTTACTTCAACGGGTTTGGCCATCACCAGGTCCTTTCGCGAAGGGTCGCAAGCAAGCATATAGTACCAGGCTTATATCCTAGAGTGCAATCCGGTGGTGTTCTACGTAGCAATCTGCAGTCCATTGGATCCGTTTGCATCCTTGCTAGTGGTATCCTTTACCTGATATAGTCATGCCAAGGGCCGCTTCATGCTTTCTCGTCGAGCTGCTTTCTTGGACCAGTAACTGTCTACAGCAGGTCGGCAATAGGAGGATCAACGTGGAAAAGTACATATATCTTCTTTGGGGGCAAAAGGGTCAGGACAAGGAGGAACGCCGAAACCAGCTGCTCCAGGACGTAGCCAGTCAGCTCCTGGGAGCAGGGGCTGAGAGATTGACCATGTATATCGTAGACCGTGATTCAGCCGTCAAGTCTGCTGCACCCTTTCATCCGGGGGAACGCATTTGTGCTGAGGTGGCTCTATGGAGCAATGACGGTGCCCAGCTAGAATCCTGGGAAAGATGCTTTCAAACGGCTGGATTTCGCCCGGCAGGCTATCACGTGGATGAGTTCATATACACAGAGTACGGTGGAAACAGGTATTCGGGATGTCGGGACTGGCCTGATGGGCAGCGCTCTCCTGGCATAGTAGCCGTGACTTTGATGGAGAGACCCAAACGACTGACACGCGCTGAGTGGATCAGACGCTGGCATGGCCGCCAGTCGCCACTATCCGAGGAGATGCAACCACGCTCACGGTATATAAGGAACGTGGTCATCAAGCCGGTCACACCGGGCTCATGGCCGCTGGAAGGTATCGTTGAGGAAGCGTGGCCGTCAGCAAGGCACATAACGAACCCCTTTGTCTTTTACGGTGCCGGCAGGAATCCCATCAGGCTTCTGTGGAATATGATGCGCATGCTGCGGAGCGTCAACCGCTTCCTGGACATGCATCGTATCCGCACCACCAATACCAGTGAATATATCCTGCGAAGCTAACCTGAAACAGGTGAGAATTTGAGGGGGGAACCAGCAAATGACGGTATTAGTAACTGGAGCCACGGGCCATCTCGGTAACGTACTGGTCAGAGAGCTGATAGCCAGAGGTGAGAAAGTCAAGGTCCTTGTGCCACCTTCCGATGATATCACATCCATAGAGGGGCTTGATGTAGAAAGGATTCAAGGAGATGTCCTTGACTTGGGCTCGTTGCGCCGGGGATTAGAAGGAGTGCAGACCGTTTACCATTTGGCTGGCATCCTGTTTACCTCACCAAGGCGGAGCCATCTTCTCTATCGCGTCAATCTGGACGGTACCCGCAATGTAGCTGCGGCATGCATGGAATGCGGCGTAGGCAGGATGGTATATACCAGTTCAATTCAGGCACTGGTCCAGCCACCGAAGGGAAAAATGGTTGACGAGCTTGGTGGTTTCGATCCAGCCAAGGTGACGGGACATTATGCGAAGTCGAAGGCCATGGCCAGCCTGGAGGTCCTTTCTGCAGCAGCGAAAGGACTCGATGCCCTCATAGTTTGCCCGACCGGAGCTATCGGCCCGTACGATTTCCGGCCTTCCAAAATGGGAAACTGGTTTCTTCAGGTAGCCACAAACAAACTGGATGGGCGAATTTACACCGTGGGAGGCACCTACGATTTCGTTGACGTTCGAGATCTGGCCGCAGCACAGATTGAGGCAGCACAAAAGGGCAGGAGTGGCGAAGTGTACATACTATCAGGGGAAGCCCTGGACCAAAAGGAACAGGTCAGGTTGCTGCAGCAGGCGTCCGGCGTCAATGGGCGGTGTTACGGAATGATGCCCTGGCAGTTATGGATGGTGGCCTACATCGCTCATCTGTACAACTGGATAAGAAATACAACGCCTGGCGTGACTTTGGATGAAGCCCGCATTGTTACCAGTAACTGCCTGATCAGCCATGAAAAGGCCACGAGAGAATTGGCATACAACCCTCGACCCATGAAGGAGACCATACTGGACACGATCAACTGGTACAGAGACACAGGCAGGCTGCCATTACGGATCACCAGCTTTGCTGGAAACGGACAAGTATGACTGTCCTCCGCACGCGTGCCAAAAGTTAAGACAATCTGTATAATCTTCGTGTTATCTTACCCATACGAGCTTCGTAAACGCATTGCAGTGTTACAAGGGGCAGGAAGACGGAAGGCAGGTCGCTACGGCGACTGGGATAGCCAAAAAGTGCAAATTCAGGGAGGACACATGGCTGAAGAACTCAATATCAGTACCAAGAACTGCACGATTGAGAAGGAAGGGCACATCATGATCGTTACCCTTAACCGACCAGAGGCAAAGAATGCCTTGAGCCCATCTATGCTGGTAGGCATGTACAAGGCCTGGAGGAAGCTGGAGGAAGATGATGACCTTTACTGTGCCATCTTGACGGGTAAGGGTGACACCTTTTGTGCCGGGATGGACCTCAAGACTGGAGTTGAACCGGGTGAGGATGCAGAGGAAATACAGCAGCTGATGCAGACCATACCGAACCTGCACTGGCAGGCGCTGTTGAGGGAGGACAGGCCCAGCAAACCGATCATCCTAGCGGTAGAGGGTTATGCTCTGGCTGGCGGAACGGAGATACTGCAGGGTACCGACCTTCGAGTGGGAGCGGAAGACGCCATATTCGGCGTCACTGAGGTTGCCCGGGGACTCTATCCGATGGCAGCCTCGGCCATACGCCTGCGCCGCCAAATCCCCTATTGCCTTGCCGCGGAGGTACTACTCCTCGGACGGCACGTCACTGCTCAAGAGGCACTCCAATGGGGCCTGATCAACCGCGTTGCTCCCAAGGGCAAAGCTCTTGATGAAGCCCTCAATATGGCAAGGCAACTAACGGAGAATGCACCGCTGTCCATAAAAGCCATCACACGGACCCTGCGTGAAATAGACGAGTCCGTCCCAGAGGCAGAGTCGTTGAAACGACAGGATGAGATAGGCTGGCCCATCTTTACCACAGAGGACTCCAAGGAAGGCATGAAAGCTTTCAAGGAGAAACGAAAGGCTGTCTTCAAAGGGCGCTAGCCTGCCGAAAACGGCGTCCCGGCTACCGGGACGCCATGACCCCAACTCATTTGTCGTTCGCCGCATATCATCCGGATGTGCTGGCTTTGAAACCATGGAAGTCCGGCTCATGGTAACTTGCCCTCCAGCCGGTAACTGGTTATGATCATCTCCGCGTTACTCTGAGATAACCCGATAAGGTGGACCAGTGGCCAAACTGACTGTTGCGGCGATCCAGATGCAATCCGGGAGAAACCTGGACAGGAATCTTTCTACTGCCATGAGGCTCATAGATGAGGCTATTGCCAGAGGTGCGCAGTTCATTGCCTTGCCCGAACTGTTTGCCTTTTACGGGCCACTTCAACTGCTTGCCCGCAGCGCTGAACCCGTCCCCGGCCCTATCATAGATCTTGTCCGAGAGAAGGCCAGAGCAGCGGGTGTTTACATTCTTGCCGGGAGTGTGGCGGAATCCATTCCGGAAAACGGCAGAATCTTCAATACCAGCGCGCTCATCGACTCGCATGGCAGAATCACCGCCTCTTACCAGAAGATGCACCTTTTCGACGTAGACCTCACAGGGCACACGTCAGTCAGGGAGTCTTCCGTCTTCGAACGGGGCGACCGCGCGGTGGTGGCTGATACAGACCATGGTAAAGTCGGCTTGACCGTGTGCTATGATCTCCGCTTTCCTGAGCTATACCGGCACCTGGCTTTACAGGGAGCCGGCATTATATTCGTGGCGTCATGTTTCATGCAACTCACCGGCAAGGACCACTGGGAACCGCTACTCCGAGCCCGAGCCATAGAGAATCAAGTATTCGTAGTCGCACCGAATCAGACAGGACCCATAGTGGGCACCGATCTTGTCCGTCACGGGCACAGTGCCATAATAGACCCGTGGGGAACAGTGCTGGCCATGGCCACAGAACCGGAACAGGCAATCGTCGCTGAACTGAACTTCGATCGCCTAAATGAGGTTCGCCGCCAGATACCCTGCATGCAGAATCGCCGTCCCGACGTATACCACCTATAGTTGCAGTCCGCACCGGATGTCATATTGTTTGGTTACAGCGGACATTTGGGCACAGGCGCTTATCTCAACTCAGGGAAGGCCGCCCGCAATTTGAGCACGGATTCCTGCTTGTCCTTGACTTCAAGCATTATATCGAGGTCAAGGTCCTTCACCATTGCATAGAAACCTGCAAAGAAGTCCAAGTGCAACGTCTCTGAATGGGCCCCTTTATGTTTCGACGTTTCCTGGTTTGAGTAGTGAATCTTCTGTCTTTGCCCGTTCCATGTTGTGCCAAAACGTTGTATCACTTCCCTGAGACCTCGCCCGGCAAAGCTGGGCAAGACCACATGATGAAGAACGTCCAGGACGGCAGGTAGTCCCGTTGTGGTACAGATCTCCAGAATGTCCTCAGCACTGTAGATCCGTTCATCATTCTCGATGGCCAGCCTTCTCCCTATTCTGATAGGTAGTGCCGATAGCCGTTCAATTAGGAGTTTCTTTTGCATTTCTTTATGCCCATAAGCACCACCGCCATGGATGACGATTTTATGGTCCTTGCTCAGCCCCATAAGGTCCAACACAGTGCAGTGGTATTCCAGGTCCCTCATGGAGGCAGCCTGGATGCCGGCAACGGGGGCGCCTATGACCGTATACTGACCGGGATGCATGGAAACCCTCATACCGTACTCCATAACGAAATGTCCCACTCTCTGCAAATCTGGGTAGCAGACTCTTCTCCAAGAACCCGAATTGACCGGTGACGACCCAAAGGGGACGAGCTTGGAGGTTATTCGAAAGAGCCTGATGTCGTGCTCCAAGTTCCATCGCAAAATTTGTTCTAGTGCCAGGATGTTGGCACGCGCCACAGATAGCATCCGCTCCTCTGAATATCCTGCCAATCTGAAAGCCTTGCTAGCCGATGGCAGCCAGGTGTTGACGCCCACGTAGCCGATTCTGATCATTCCGGCACCTTCATCTTAAAGATACAGGGTCGACCGGTCTTTTGCGACGATTAGAGCTTAGATCGGGATATCATTACAAAATGCTTGACCAGCTTGCCAAGAGTAATTCCACGTAGTACCATCTGCGAGTATAGGTCATGGGCAGGTGTGATTATGGACTCTGAGAAAATACAGGCTCTGGCGGCTATCCTGAAACCCTGGCATGAAGCTATAGACTCTCCGGCGGCGGCACAAGCCCAGGTACTTCAGCGGCTACTGGAGGGCTATGCAAGGACGGCATACGGCAGAGACCGCGGGGCGGGACAAGTTGGAACCCTGGAGGAGTACCGGAGACAGTTCCCGGTCCTGACGTACGATGAATACAAGCCCTTGATAGGCCGCGTCATGGCGGGAGACACCGGACTACTTCTGTACGAGGAACCCGTCGGGTGGGCAATTACACGGGGGACGACTGAGGGTGAGTCCAAATTTATTCCCATGACCCAGACCGACATCATGTTGAGGATCAGTGCCGGCCGGGCGATGCTGAATTACATGCTCAGTAAGGGCTGCACTGAGCTGCTGGATGGTACAAATATCAACCTAAACTTCCCTTCCATGGTGGGAAAGGTACAGGCAGGTGGGAGGCAACTGGAATATGGTTATAGTTCCGGCATCTATCTCAAGTTCGTTTCGAAATTCACACCTATCCGCTCAGTGCCTAGCCAGGATGAGATTGACGCTCTGGGCGGAGGCAAATCTCTGAGTGATTGGCATGCGCGCTTTGACTTGGCGTACCAGAAATGCAAGTCCGAAAATGTTACCATGGTCGGTGGGGTAGCGCCGACAGCCCTTCTCTTCGGCCGCTATATGAAGCGCGCCCACAAGGCATATCCCAAAGACGTTTGGCGGGTCCGCATCATGACACTTGGCAGCGTCGCGGGGATCAATACCACCTACGAACCGGCATTGACCGCACTGTACGGACGGGTGGACATTCGAGAGATCTATGGGGCAACCGAGGGCATGTTCGGCCAGCAACGGGACCATCGTCGCGCCTGGGTGCCCAATTACGACCAGTACTTCTTTGAGGTGGAAACGCGCCGGGGGATCAAGTTGCTGCATGATATGAGACCAGGCGAGATGGGAAGCCTGGTGGTGTCAACGCCTATACTGGCGCGATACAAGATCGGCGACCTGATAAGGGCCTTCCAGCCTCCCTACTTCCGTTGCATTGGCAGGGACAGATGGTGGACGCCCCTTCACTATGCCTGGGGTGAGACCATGAGTCTCAATCTCGGACGCCTTTAGGCTAGCCTGGTGATTTGCTAGCGCCTTGGTGCGAAAGCTCGCAATAGTATGGCCAGGGCGACCACAACCAGGATGATAACCCATATGTAGGCCATGCCCACCAGGGCGCCCACGCCTATGCCCAGCAATACCAGTCCCAGAATCAATGAGCCGCCTACAGGCCTGCGTTGTTCAGGAATAAGAAAGCGAGCGAAGTTGGCCAGCAGGAGTATTGCTCCCGCACCAGCCAGGAACACGGCCCATGTGCTCCACCAATCGAACCGGTCGCTGAAATCGGTGGCCGCTGCCAGCAACACCAGGGCACCCCAAAGAAGCACGGCAGCCCACTGCACGGCCCCAAACCGGTTGTGACGCCATTTCTCGTCGAAACCTCTCCGCTTTTCGTCCTCTTTTTCCTGCTTTTCTCCCCGCTTTTCGTCCTCTTTTTCGTCCGGCATTTTGTCCTCCTCGGGTCCCTAGTGGAACTGCAAGCTGTCTTTGAAGCCAAATCGAAGCAGGGCGGAGTTGAAGATTCACGACTTGCCTCAATGTTGAATTATGGCACGTGAGCCTGTCGGACCAATGCAGGCAAACCCGATCTCGATCTCTGTTGTTACCGAGAGAGCAGTATGGCGTTGCAGTGATGTAATGATATTACCGCAAATAAGAGCTATAAACAAATGACTTCTTCCTTTATCAAACGTACTCGTATAGCTTCAGGTCTATCCCCCAGGCCGAAATGATAACGGACAGCCTCCCGAATCGCCAGTTTGACGTCGTCGTATGATTCAGCCTCAGCAGTAATGGAGTGGTCTACTGCCTTTGCATGGTACCACCCGTCAACCGCGACTCTGACCTCAAACACGATTTCGGAAGCCATCGACCAATCCTGAGGCGATTAAGACATGCCACGGGCAAGAGGTCTTCCCTGGATTCGTCAAAATTGTAGATGCGTCCCGACCACCATGCCCAAAACCACCACATCCATAATTATAGCTTAGACTTGGCCAGTGCATTGGCGGGTACATGCCGCCGTCGCTTCGGTTCAGGCAGACCCGATCAAGGGAGAAGGAGACGGACTCCTTTCCAGTCGCACTCCCTTTGGTAGCCCGGCATTGGCAGGTGGAAGTGGTACCAGGGTTCCGGCGGCCATCCGCTCTTAGGGGCATCAGGTTCAACCCAGCACAGGCTGTCGCGGAGTACCCATCTTTCGCCGGCAGACTCTCTGCCAGAGTCCAGCAGCGCGGTCCCGAGTAGCATCTCACAGTGCACACGTCCCTCCCTGCCAACGGTCTGAACCCTCACTACGCTGAACTGTATCCCTTCGTCATGGTCGATGTTCGTGAAAGTCCGAAATAAGCTCAAGCTTGTTGCCGTAATAGGTGTACCGCGACATGATCGACGCCATATTCAGAAGCCGACCTTGGTCCATGAAAGGTCTATTGAGGATCTAGGACCGGTACGATGTCATTTCCGCGAGTTCGCCAACGCGTAGCTTTGCCCGGGCACAGTCGACACTTGCTCCCAGGGCTCTGACCGCCAATTCGAGATCGAAATATAAGGGTAAACCCATAGCGCCAAACTGACGTTGGGCAACCTCCATACTGGGAAGATCGATACCGTAACCGAAGAATGCAACAGGTTTGCATGACCGGGTTATCAAGGATGAGAACTTCTTGAACGTGTCTACCACCCTCTGCCAGGCGTGGACCACGATTACAGCGCAATCAACCTCAGGGTCGGCCAGTACCAACGGGACCACCTCCTCATAGACCGAGAAGGGATCTGGTCTGATGGACATAATGGGCCCCACGTCTACAGGGTTTCGGGCGAGACGTGGAGAAATCGTTGATAACGCTTCCAGGGTGCCGGAGGTGAAAACAGATGGAATGAGGCCCGCATCGCCTGCGGCGTCCACAAGCATAACGCCGCCACCGCCTGAAGCAGTGATTATAGCGAGGCGGTTTCCTTGGGGCAGTGGCTGCAAAGCGAGAGTCCTGGGTATTTCCCAGAATTCCAGCCAGCTATGCAAACGGACTATACCCGCCTGCTTCAAAGCCGCTATATTCACCTGGTCGTCGCCTGCGAGGGAGCCCGTATGTGATGCTGCAGCACGGGCTCCGGCTTCCGATCTTCCCGGCTTGAAGATTAGCACAGGCTTGACGGCAACGGCCCGCCTGGCTGCCTCGATGAACTCGGGTCCGTTCTTGATATCCTCGAGGTGCATAGCAATGACCTCAGTTAGAGGATCTGTAGCCAGATAGTCCAGTAGATCGGTCTCGTTGAGATCGCTCTTATTGCCGAAATCGCAGATCTTTCCAATAGGATAGCCCCTGTCCTTGATCGGGTGTACTCCGAAACTGAGCAGACCGGTCTGACTACAGTAGGCGATTCCTCCGGCAACGGGCATGTTGTCATAGATTGGGTGCGGACACGATGTGAAGCCGTTGGTGCTGTTCAAAACGCCCAGTGTGTTGGGCCCGATTACGCGTATGCCGGTACGGCGGACCACCTCGAGCAACTGGTTGTGCAACAGCATACCCTCGGGGCCGGACTCGGCAAAGCCTTCCGAAACGACTATGCAGAAACGAGCTCCCTGTTGTGCACACTGTTCTACCATCGACGGCACCACGGACGGAGGTGTGACAACGATGCTCAGGTCAAGGACTCCGTCGACATCCTGTATTCTGGGATAGGTCATGAGTCCATGTACCTGGGACTGGCTCCGACTTATGGGGTATACGCGTCCACGGAAGCCGCATCTTACCAGGTTCTCTGTTATGAAGTATCCCTCACCCCCCTCTTTCATTGAGGCTATGACTGCCACTCCACGGGGTTCGAATAGGCGGGTAAGGCCGTCGCTCCGATCATTGTTCATGAATGTCACCACCTTCGCACCCGATTTTCGCCACCACTCGGACAAGTAACTATTGTATAGGGCCAGGCGACGAGTATCAAACGTTCACAGCCAAAGAGGAGAGACATAAACGCGGCTCGACTACCCGGGCAGTTTGAAGGCTCCACGGAAGGCACAAGGAGTCAGGGCCGGTCGGAACCTTGCCTTGCATGGGTAATCATGCAAATAATACCCATAAGTCAGGATTTCGTTCTCTTGCCAAAGAACCTAAACTAGCTGAAGGTAGTTGGACTTATACGAGGTCTAGTAATGAAGCTGCCCCAGTTCTACTATGGCTACGTCATCGTTGCCGCCGGCGCCGTGACAGCTCTCTTTGTTTGGGGAGGGTACAACGCCTTTGGCGTATTCGTGCCCGTTCTGGAGGACGATTTTGGATGGTCAAGGGCACTCATCTCTGGGGCGGTTTCCCTCGCATTCATTGTGTCAGGCATAGCCAGTCTGATAACCGGCAGGTTGACGGACAGGATAGGTCCCCGGACGGTGGCGACAGCCTGCGGTGTGCTTCTGGGGTTGGGTTATGTGCTGATGGCCTTCATGACCTCGGTCTGGCAGTTGTACCTGTTCCTCGGGCTGGTGGTGGGATTGGGCTTGGGCGGCGAGATGACCGTGCTGCCCACTCTTGCGCGCTGGTTTCACCGGGGCATCAATTTCGCTACCGGCGTTGTAAAGACAGGTGTTGGGGTCAGCCTATTCTTGATTCCAATCCTGGCTGGTTGGCTGATTGCGACCTCGGGGTGGCAGGTTGCTCTGGCGGTTATCGGCCTCGTCAGTGCTGCCGGTATTGTCATTGCCGCCGTGTTTCTCAAACGGGACCCCACCGAGATGGGTCTTCCGCCGAACGGAATGCCAGCCATCCCGGTAGAGACCAGTGGTACGGAGCGGCTCATTCCTGTAGAGGACCGTCCGCCATCGGTTCAGACTACGGTCACGCTGGGGGTGGCGTTGCGGTGGCGACGGTTTCACATCTTCGTCATAGTGGCCTTCCTCAACCTCTTCGTTACGCGGGCGGTGCTGGTCCACCTGCCTCCCTACATGACGGATGTGGGGATACCCCTGACTACGGCGGGGACCTTGCTGGGTGCTGTGGGTGGCTTCAGTATCCTTGGTCGCTTGGGGCTCGGGTTGGCTGCCGACCGGGTGGGAATGGAGCGTGTACTTGTATTCACCCTGGTCCTAATGGCAGCTTCACTGCTTTGGTTGCAGTTTGCCACGGCGGCATGGTCACTTGTCGTCTTCTCTGTGGTATACGGCATTGCTCATGGGGCGTATTTCACGCTCTTCGCTCCGATGGCAGCCAAGCTCTTTGGCTCCTTTGCGCTGGGATCTATCCTGGGCGGCATTGCTTTCATAGGCACTCTTGGGGGAGCAGCTGGCCCCTTTCTGATAGGAGTCCTCTTTGACATAACGGGCACCTACTATATCGCCTTCGTTATCCTCCTGCTCCTGAGCCTGGTGGCACTATTTCTGGCAATCGCCTTGGCCCGGCAATCACGTTAGGCATAAAACGGGTGGGTAGACAGACCAAGTGGCCAGCCTGAATCAGAGGACAGGAAAGGCCGCGCACGTGGAGATGGACCTGGCCACGTAGAATAGTCCGGTCCGGCACGGCGCAGTGCATACTCCATTTCGTCGAATCGCGGGCCTCTTTCCTTTGACATGATCCGGTGATGGGCGGATGGCAGGTATAGTCCAGGCTACGGATTCTATGGATGCGGGCTACTGATTCCCCTCCAGGAGCGCGGCTTCACAGGGCCAATCCTGCCTGGAAGCCCTCTGCCACGGCCTCCGCTATGCCTCGAGGTTGCACGCAGTCCCCGGCACGGTGCACCTGCAGGTCGTTTCCCGTGAGTGCGGTTGGGAATGACTGGTCCGGCTTTCCTCCGGCAGCCAGAACCACGCTCTCAGCCGAAATGGTAACCTCCTGCCCAGTCTGGTCCCGCATGCGCATGCCGTTTTCTGTCCATTCACGGCACTGCATCCCGGTCAGGATTTTAACTCCCATCTCCTCAAGGCGGGCGAGCAACAGTAATCTCAGGGCCAGCGGCATCACACCCGCGACCTCATCGAGCATTTCGGCCACGGTCACTTTCTTTCCCTGTTTAGCCAAGTATTCAGCCGTTTCACAGCCTACCAGCCCCCCGCCGATAACCAAGACGGACTGTCCCGTTTCGGCTCCATGCAGTACATCCCTGGCCATCGCGGCATTGGCGTTCTCCAGGCCGGGTATTGCGGGAACCACTGGGGCGACGCCGGTCGCCAGAACGGCCGTTTCAGCGCCCGTTTCCATCAGTTTCTGGAGCGACAATTCAACTCCGCACCGTATGTCGATCCCCAGTTGCGCCATCTGCCTCCTCAGGTATTCGAGGAAGGGGCGCATGTGATCCTTGTGAGGCGGTATTACGGCTTCCAGAAGCTGGCCGCCAAGCTCGTTTCGCCTATCGTACAGGGTGACGTTGTGCCCTCTTAGAGCCGCAACACGAGCGGCCTCCATGCCGGCCGGTCCGCCGCCTACCACTGCCACGTTGCGCGACTGGGAAGCCGCCACTATGTCGGAGTTCACTTCCCGTGCGGCCGCGGGATTGACCGAGCACATCAGTGACAGCCCTCTGACCGTCTGGTTGTCAATGCAGCGAATGCATCCGATGCATGGCCTGATATCGTCGATCCGGCCTGCTGCCGCCTTGTTAGGAAGTTCTGGGTCAGCTATCAGGCCCTTTCCGATTGCGATGAAATCGGCCCTGCCTTCTCCTATGGCCGATTCCCCCAGCTCGGGCGACATCCTGCCAGCGACAATGATTGGTAATTTAACTGCCTGCTTCATTTTCTCTGCAAAAGAGATCAGGCCGCCGGCAGGCTCCGCAGTGGGAGGAGGCAGGTATGTGACTGCACCCCACAACATTCCTGCCAGTTCCAGGGCGTCCGCACCGGCTTCCTCGGCAAATTCGGCTATCCGGCAGGCTTCTTCCGGGGTGAGGCCGGAGCCGGGCCCTATTTCGAGGGCGCTGATTTTGCACAGGACAGGAAAGTCCTCTCCGACTTGCTGCTTTATTGCCTTAACGATCTCCATCAGGAAGCGGGCCCGGTTGTCCAGGTTGCCCCCGTATTCGTCGCGGCGCTGGTTAGCAGTTGATGATAAGAACTGCGCAACCAGATAGTATCCCGTAGCATGTACCTCAACGCCGTCAAATCCAGCCGCCTTGGCCCGTGCCGCCGCCTGAGCAAACTTCTGCACCAGTCCCTTTATCTCCTCGCGGGCTAGTTCCCTGGGCATCTCCCCCTCATAACCCACCAGAGTCCCGTACGGCATCGCAACAGAGGAGGGGGCGACAGGCTGTACACCTGTAATGGAGGACTTGGTGCCTCTACCCCCATGTTGAAGCTGCAGCACTGCCCTGCAATCATGGGCTTGAATGGTCGAAGCCAGTTGTGCCAGACGGGGTATAAGTTTGTCATGGTCAATGGCCATTTGCCCGGCTGTGGTCTTGCCGGTTGGAGCATCAACACAGCAAGTCTCTACGATGATAAGTCCGGCGCCGCCCCTGGCGCGGGCTTCATAATAACGTCTTATGGCTTCGTTGGCCGAGCCATCGGGACCGGCCATATTCGTGCCCATGGGCGGCATGACGATGCGGTTCCTGGTCGCCATGCGGCCAATACGACCAGGCTGGAAGAGCTGAGGTAGATACGGCGTCATACTCAAGACAGGATCCTCCTTTGAATTGGACAATCAGGGGTTAATTGTATCCGTTATACCTGCTGTAAGACAAGCGACGGAACCACAAAGAAGACCACAACAACCCCACTCTTTGCAAAGCTTGACGTGACCTTGCCTGTATGATATGGTCTGGACAGCCCGACACCCTCGTTCCCCATCCTGAGTGACTCAGAGCCTTAAAGGGGCCTGCTTATTGATGTGACTATGAGTATGCTCGCAGGAGGAAACAGGTGATCAAGACCATAGCCCTTATCAAGAGAAAGCCCGGCATGTCCATGGACGACTTCATAAAGCACTATGAAGAGGTCCATGCCCCACTCGCTCAGAAGCATCTAGGTCTCTTCAAGAAATACGTCCGAAACTACGTCTTGGGCGCAGATGAGAATGATTTCGATTGCATCAGCGAGTTCTGGTTTGACGCTATCGAGGATGCGCTCAAAGTCCAAGAGATACTGGGCGATTACAAGACCGATATCGGCAGAATCTTCGAAGAAGACGAGAAGCTCTTCCAGGACCGGGACAAGACGCGCATGTTCCTGGTAGATGAACGAGGTGCCTGAAACAGGCTCTAATTCCCAAGGATTAGGGCGTCCATAAACCATCCAGCGGATATACTATTAAAGGGGCATATATGAAGGTATTGCTCACGGGCTCCATGGGAAATGTGGGGAGCAACTGTCTCAGGAGCTTGCTCCGGCATAATCATGAGGTAAGGTGTTTTGACATAAGGTCCAAGGCCAACGAGAGACGCTTTCGTAGCTTCGTAGGACGTGTCGAAATGTTTTGGGGAGATATAACCCGTCCCGATGATGTCGCCGCCATCGTCAAGGACATTGAGGCCGTAATCCATCTTGGCTTCATGCTCCCTCCGCTCACGGATGAACAACCTGAGAGGGCAGAGGCGGTCAACGTAGAAGGTACACGCCTGCTTATCGAGGCTGCCAGGCAAGAACGCATCCCGCCGAGATTCATATTCGGTTCATCCTTCAGCGTCTATGGAGAGACCCAGCATCTCCCCCCACCGAGGAAAGCCACGGAACCTACTAACCCAAGTGACAACTACACTCGTCACAAGATAGCATGCGAGGCAATGACCAGGAATTCAGGTCTTGACTGGTGTATAGTAAGGCTAGGAGTGGTACCGCCTCGTTCCATAGGCGGCTTCAGTCCCAAGATGTTTGACGCTCCGCCCGGCGCCCGCATAGAGTTCGCTCATCCAGATGATGTAGGACTGGCACTTAATAATTGCATATGCTCTGAGGAGGTGTGGGGCAGGGTCCTTCTCATAGGCGGAGGCCCGGGCAGCCAGCTATACTATCGTGACTTCGTGAACGGCATGCTGGAGGGTATGAGGCTGGGCTCCTTGCCGGACCGTGCCTTTACCACCACGGCATCGGCCTTCACGGACTGGCTTGACACCGTCGAGAGCCAGGAATTGCTGCAATACCAGCAACATTGCTTCAATGATTTCATACAAGAGATGCGTTCACGCTTGGGGCTCGGCCGCTATCTTATGCCCCTCCTGGCCCCGCTAGTCCGCTGGTGGATGCTGCGGCAGTCCCCCTACTACAAGGCATCACAGAGGGAACGGGTCCAAGCCAGCGAGGTAGCTCAACCCTGACTCGGCGCGCAACCGGACCGAAACTCCGCACACACATTGGCAATCTTGCCTTGCTATACTTATTGTAAGTGAGTCTGAATCTTGAATATGGAGGACCAACATGAAACCTGTCGGCCCGCTGATGAGAGAGCATAGACTTATTGAACGTGTGCTCCCGGTACTGCGGCACTTGGGAGAGATGGTCAGCCGGTATGAACGTATAGATCCTGCTCATGTTTCGGCCGTTTCCGACTTCCTGCATGTCTATGCAGACAGACTTCATCACGGCAAGGAGGAGGATATCCTTTTCAAGGTGCTGCTATCGAAACCCATGACTACCGAACACAGATCGACAATGGAAGACCTCGTACGGGACCATGTTCGGGGGCGGACGCTGACGAAGATACTGGACGCTGCCGGAGCACGCTATGTTCAGGGCGATGCTGCTGCCTCGAGCGACTTGCTTGATGCCATCCAGGGACTGACGGACCTTTATCCGGATCACATAGACGCGGAAGACCATCGCTTCTTCCTGCCTTGCATGGAATACCTGACGGTAACGGAGCAGGCCGAAATGTTGGAGGAGTTCGATCGATTCGACAAACAGGTGATGCATGAGAAATATGCCAACGTCACGGCCAGCCTTGAATCAGAGATTATCTCGCTGCGACGCTAGTTGAATGGTCGCATTGTTCAGCTTCGCCGTAAGAATGCACTTCGATATCCCGGGCCCGGGATGCTATACCGGTTGGAGGTAGAAAATGCCTGAACAACGCAAAGAAGAGACAGTCCCCAAAGAGGAAGTCGAAGAATTGAAGGAGCGTGAAACTGAGAACCTGCCCGACATGGTCAAAGAGAAACTGCCGCCTCACGCCCAAGAGATATACCTAAAGGCACATGATAATGCATTAGAGCAATACAGGGATCCCTCAGAGCGCCGAGGCGGCACCTCCGAGTCACTTGAGCAGGTCGCACACAAGGTTGCCTGGGCGGCTGTTAAGAAGGAATACAGGAAGGACCTGGAGACGGGTCAATGGGTCAAGAAGGAAGAATATTAGCCCGGCCCTTGTTCGGTCAAGGACAGAAGGGCAGGCAAGTGAGAGGAAACCAGGCATAGTTGATGAGTACATGCAAGACTGGGCATAGACAGCAGAGGGCCGATGTAGTAGACTTTATGTTGAGTAGCGAATGGACCTCACTGGCAGAAGCAGGGTGCGATCATGGTTACGCACCCTGATTTGCTATATGGGGCGATTCTAAATAACATGTAGGCATATGCAAGAAAGGAATGACACAATCATCACAACCACAGCATCAACTCAATCACAGGAGAAGCGTCGTCGATTAAGGAGACCCCGAAGAAGGCGACCGCAAGAGCAAGTCCTCCCCACACCGGAATCTACCTCACGTAATGTTGGTTTCGGCAATGTAAAGATCTCGGAAAACGTCGCTCGTGCCCTCGAGGCTTGCGGGTACGATGAACCTACACCTGTCCAGGCAGAATGTATAATGCCTCTTATGGAGGGCCGGGACGTAGTGGGTAAGGCTCGTACTGGCACAGGTAAGACAGCGGCTTTTGGTATTCCCCTGGCACACGTCATCGACCCAAGTCAGAACATAAGCCAGGCAATAATCATGGTACCAACCCGTGAACTGGCAATGCAAGCCTCGATAGAATTACAACGAATTTGCAAGTTCAGCGGTTTGAAAGTTGCCATTCTATACGGCGGTCAATCTATCCGCACTCAAATAGAAGCGCTTAAGCGGGGTGCGCAGATAGTGGTAGGCACACCAGGAAGAGTGCTCGATCACCTATCACGGCGAACTCTGATACCGGATGGCATTCGCCTGGCGATAGTAGACGAGGTCGATCGCATGCTGGATGCGGGATTCGCTCCGGATATCGAGGATATTCTTCGGTGGATTCCCAAGCCCCGCCAGACAGCCGTGTTCTCTGCAACGATCCCATCTCCCATCCAGCGATTGATTAACAGGCATCTTGTCAATCCAGTATGGGTTAATATCTCTGAAGAGGACGACATTGAGACCAAGGTTGAGCAGGTCTACTTCGAGGTGGCCAACCAGGACAAGTTGGACGGCCTCAGAGAATTGCTCGATCGGAATGGCATTGGTAGTCATACACTGGTCTTCAGACGCACTCAGATAGGCGTCGACCGGCTTGTATCGCAATTACGTAGGCGCGGCTACAGTGCCAGCGGGATTCATGGCGGCATGACGCAGTCCCAGCGAAATCAGGTCATGCAGAGCTTTCGATCGGGTGATCTGCATTTGCTGGTGGCCACGGACGTGGCCTCACGGGGGCTGGACATACCGTCGATTTCACACGTAATCAACTTCGATATGCCTGCCACCCTGGAAGAATACGTGCACCGCATCGGCCGGACAGGTCGCATGGGGCGGGCCGGCATCGCCGCCACTTTCGTCAGTGAGTTGGATCTCGACCTGCTGGATGAACTGCAAAAGTATTTGGGAGATGAACTGAAACGGGACGTCCTGACCATGTACTGTTAGGCGCCCGCCGGTAACCAAGACCTGACGCTACCACCAACCGGGGCGAGACATTGGACCAAGCATGTACCGCCCCTTTTTGCTTTCCACTATGAAGCTGCTTCTCCCAGGTGCGTATTGCGACCAGAGAAGTCCCAAAGCCTGGAAAGCATCGCCGCCGGCCGGGTCGGTTCCACATAATCGAAGGGGGCCTTTTGTTTTGACTCTGGCATCCGCCGGATGCCTAAACATGCTATCATCACATGTGGAAGAAGAAGACGTAGAGACGGTCGTCATCCTTGAGCGTCGTAGAGACGGCGTCCTCCGGCAACTCGATACCGTTGACGTAAAAACGGACCTGCCGTCTAAGCCCCCCAGCCGGTTCATACACCCATTCGGCAACAGAGGGATACTCCCGGACCAGCGCCTGCAGGCATTCGACCGGACTAGCAGCATCCAGTTGAAACGACCTTGTTTCATCACCAAGCGCAGCCAGTGAGCACAACAAGCGGCTGATGGTTACATCGATCATTCCAGGCCCCCTGACAGCTTCGAATGCGAGCGAGACCCTTTGCATAAAGGGAGACAGACCCTCGAAAGGATTCTAGCATGCTGACGCTGGCCTTGGAAATGCTGCTTTGGTGTTGGGTTGTGGACCACGTCTTGCACCGTCCAGCGACATAAGACTACGGGCCTCTAAGAGGCCCGTAGTCTTGCCAGTGAGAAGAAGGTTACATATAAGTCTTGACGTAGTCCTGCATCAGTTTCGTCGGCTTCCACCATTTGGTAAGGCCCATATCCTCTGCGACTTTATTAGCCGCTATATAGCCAGGCCCACCGGTTACCATACCGCCAGGGTAGGTACAAGCCCCGCAAAGATAGAGCCCTTCAACAGGGGTCTTCGAACTGGAGCATTCAATATTCGGGCGGTTGAAGCCGATCTGCATCGGCGTATAGTCTCCTTGCTTGATACCCCCACGTCGCATATTGGGGAAACGTATCTCCACGTCCATCGGGTTTTCAGCAAGGGTCAGAATGATATTATCCTTGTTCATGTTTGGCGCCGCCTTGGCCAACTTCTCCCGTACAGCTTCTTCAACCTTCCCGCCGTTCTTTTCCCATCCACCTTCGATTTCGTAAGGTGCGTGCATTTGGAAGAAGGAAACATGGGCTCCCGGTTTCCGAACCAGATGCGGGTCCCAGAAGCTCTCGCAGGTAACGTGGCCACCGAAGTTGTCGTCCAGTTTGCCCTTCATGACGTTATTCCAGTGATTGACAATCTGTTCCGTGCTGTCAAAGCCGATCACGGTCATGTAGCTCTCATTGGCCCAGGGATCATCACACTTGTATGCGGGCATTTCCGTGGACACCGTATGAAGTGTGTAATAGCTCCACTTGTCATATTTCCAGTTCTCCACAGTGTCCCTGAGCTGGCCGGGCAATTTGTTTTTGCCTACCAGGTCGAAGAAGGTGGTATGCGGGTCCAGGCTGGAAATGACTACCGGGGCGTGCAGTGTTCGTCCTTCCCAAAGGTCCACACCGGTCACTTTGCCGTTTTGCATGCATATCTCGTTCGCCTGAGAGGCCTCGAGAATAATTCCCCCATTGCGAACAATTTCGCGGGCCAGAGCCCCAGCCAGCTTGTGAGATCCGCCCAGGCAGTATGCTTTGTCCATGGCCCGGGTGAGTAGCAACGGCACGAAGAGGCCCACACCTGTCTCGTTGGGGTCCAGTCCCCACATGCAAGTAGCGTACAGCATCAACGCCCTTACCTTGTCGTCGTCAAAGGACTCCTCCATGATCTGCATGGGACTCTTTTCGTTGAGTTCGAGCAGTTCGCGCCCGATTTCGGTGCGCTGCATACCCACAATGAGGTCCAGCGATGGTTTGGGTGGCAGGTATGTTGCGGGCCCGACGATTTCGTCCATCATGCGCTGCCATACCCGCATGTGCCTGCCAAAAGCCATGGCATCTTTGTAGGAGTACTTGAGGATGGAGTCGATGGTGTCCTCGATCATCTTGGTGAGCAGAAGGGTGCTTCCGTCACCGAAGACCATGGCCATCTGCAAGTTGGGCTTGATCCAGGTCAAGGCATGGCGATTCAGGTCAAAGTCCTGGAGTGCGGGCATGTAGTCCACCATCATATGATAGATGGCGTGCATGTTCGAATAGTAGCAGGGGAAGAGTACTTCTTCGGTAGCCAACCCACCGCCGACTTCATAACGGCGCTCGACGACCGCCACTTTTGCCCCGGCTTTGGCCAGATAGGCGGCAGTCATCAGACCATTCGGCCCGCCACCAATGACAACCACATCCCAGTTGCTGTCGGCAGGAAATTCGTCAAATAGCTTCCCAGTTATCCCGTCCATTTATCTCCTCCTTTTCCTAGGGGCGTTTGGCCGATTTCTTGCCCCGCTCGGGTATATACCACGGGGATGGGTACCACCACTGGCCAGGTTCGGCAATGCCGTCCTCAATCATGATGTGCATCAGGTTGTACCCGCAGGCCATCAGCGCAAGCCCGCCCGGATGTGTAGATGACTGGTGGCACAGGTATAAACCGTCGATGGGAGTGCGGCCCCGTGCCAGCTCCGGCATGGGCCTCTGGTTCCACCACTCGGCCCTGGAAGGACGGACGCCATACCATGACCCGCCAAGCAGTCCCGTATTGCGGAACTCTGAATCATACGGAGTATTGACGAAGGTACTTACGATGTTATTCGAATCCAGGTTCTCGCAAACGCAGCTGGCCAGTTCCAGATGATAGGCGTCCATTTCTGCCTTGATCTTGTTGAGATTATCAGGACCTTCGGGGTCATACTCGGGTGTAGCCACCATGGTATCAAAGGGCCCGCAGATATACTGGCCCGGCCTGGTGCACTGGGGATGGGTCACGTCGTAGTTCTGGTTACCAACCCAGAGGAAGAGTCCCTCCTTGGCAGGAACCCTGGGCTTCCCTTTCCAGCCGAGAACGTCGGCCACGTGATTGAAGTATTCCTTTCTGGTCCCGGCGCCGCCGATAAACGGACCGCCTGTGAATACGCCTTCGCCAGCCATCGCCGAGGCGTAGGCAGGGCGAAAACGTAGCTGGTCCTTGGTAAGCCAGTGGGTCACATAAAGGCTCCCGCCCTTGAGACTCAGGTCCTTGATCCTTTGCAGGAAGCCGGCATCCATGTGGCTGGGACCGATGAACTGCTGGAAGGTCTGGCGAACATCAGTGGCGCTGATTACGGCCTTCCTGGCCCAAATCTTCTTCTCTCCCCGCGGTGAAGTGTCTTTCAATCGCACACCCACTGCTGTGCCATCATTGATCATGATTTCCTCGACCGGGCAACAAGTGCGTACGGTGGCACCATGAGCGATGGCACAGCGCAGCAGTGCGTGATAGTAGCCATGGATGTTGCCACGCGGTCCCACGGGTCTAGGTATATATGGCGGCTGTACCATGCCAACACAGGAGAGTGCTGGAATAGCTTGTCCCTCAAAGTGCCCGTGAGCTCCTGAGACCAGGGCAACATAGGCCATGCATGCCTTGAAGGGCTCTCCCTCAATGTACTCATCCATTAAATCGAACATGGTCATCTGCAACAACTCAGGTGTCCAGACATCGGGCTGGTGCTGCTTGTATACCTGCATGAAGGGAATATTGTCGGGTGTCAGTTCCACATCAATCGGGTGCGGCGGGCACCAGAAAGTTGCCCTGAACAAGTCGGTGCTGAACATTGGAGTACCCAGAAAGCCCAGGAGCTTGGCCCAGGCCAGTCCATCTTGCTCGGTCACGTGATACATGCCCTCACCGGTCATAAAACCTGTCGGTACACCCCGGTATTCAGGGTTCCTGGCATGCAGGTCCATGCGGAAGCCGTATTTCCAGAGTTCCAGTTGCTCCCAGCCGGGTGAAGGTCCGGCATAGTTGGCGATAGCATGCGGAGAAAGGCGTACTCCAGCTATGGGCTCCGTATTCTCCTGTGCCCCGCCGCATTCCGGCCTCTCCTCAAGAATACATACACTCAGGCCGCACTTGGCCAGGTATGCAGCTATGGTAGTCCCATTGTGTCCGCCGCCAATGATGACTACATCGAAGCGTTCATCTTCACTCATATTGGCCCTCCCTGTCTATTCAATTCGGCAATTTTGGGGACATGACGCAGGCTCGCGCCATGGAAAAAGGAAGCAGTCCCCCCACATACCAGTTGCCTGTCGATGGCCGCGCTTTGTTATGCCCTTTTGTAGAATAGCAGAGCCGGGCCAGGCCTGATATCAGGAAATGGCTGGAAGTTTTGTCAGGAAATGCCTTACGTAGTGCTGTCCTCGTCGGTGATACCGCCAACCTTGGCGGACTGCAGGGGCAAGCAAGCAGTCATCGGCCGGCACACTTACAGCTGTCCGGCTTTCTTCTCAATCAGACCATATTCGAAGGCAAAATGGCAGATCTCGACGTCGTTACGCAGGGACAGTTTTTGCAAGACCCTGCTGCGATAGGTTTCGACAGTCTTGGTGCTGAGCCCCAGCATGGCGGCTACTTCCTTGAGCTGCCGGCCCCGAGCTAGAAGCGAGAACACTTCGAACTCCCTTTCCGAAAGGGTCTCCAGCGGGGCCACTCCAGAGCGGTTCGAGAGTAGCTGGAGGTTAACTATGTCCTTACCTTCTTCGGAAAGAAATCTCCGTCCCCGGGCAATGGAACGTATCGCGTCGTGCAGCTCCTTTGTAGAACATCCTTTTGTAAGGTAGCCTAGACAGCCTACTTTCAGAGTGCGCACCGCATAATGTTCCTCACGGTATCTGGTGAGGATCAGTATATGGGCATCCGGGGACTCAGCCAGTATCTGCTTGGCAGCCTCCATACCGTCCATCTCGGGCATCGAAATATCCATGACCACCAAGTCCGGCTGAAGCTGGATGAACATATCAATGGACTCTTGCCCGTTGCAGGCCTCAGCCACAACTCGGAGATCGGGGGCTTCTTCGATTACCCGCTTAAGCCCGGCCCGTACCAGGCTGTGGTCATCCACAAGCAATACTCTTATCACCTCGCATCCCCCTCGTGTTAGCCATCATATCAAGCCACCGCACATGCGGCAAGCCCTATATAAACACAGATAGTGAAGGCGTGACGCGGGTTATGAATGACCTGCATGTGGTCGCGGTCCCTGAGTCGTTAACCGTCCCATATGGGACCACCAGGCTGCAATTCGCCGAGGATTTTCTCGATCTTGTCGACCAGGTCTTCGTGTCGAAAGGGTTTGGCCAGGCAGTCAGTGGCGCCGATTTTCATAGCCTCTGTCCAAATCGAACTCATGGCAGTAAATACGATAACCGGTACCTGAGAGATAGTGCGCAATCTGTCCAGCACCTCAAAACCGTCCATGGGGACCATTAATATATCGAGGAGGACTATATCAGGTTGGTGGGACACCACGAGTTCGAGGGCTTCCTCACCATTATCGGTCGTCGTAACCCTATAGCCAGCAAGAGTCAGGCTTGCACGCATGACCTCGAGCAAGGCCCTTTCATCATCTATTACGAGCACGTGTTTCATGGTATCCATAATCTCATGATACTAAATCCTCTTTACGGATCCAAATTTTCGGAGGAGAGAAATAGCCTGGTACAAAATGCCTGTTATGAGAACAACAGGGTACAAGATTCTCAGCCTTGACCGTTGCAAACCGGGAGGTCAGCCGTCACCCTTAGACCCTTGCCCCGATTACGCCTTACAGTCAACTTGCCTCCTACCAGACTTGCCCTTTCCCTCATGCCGAGCAGGCCGAGGGACGAAGCATCAGATAGTTTCTTGAAGTCCACTCCAATACCGTCGTCAGAGACTGACACAGACACATTGCCTTTACTGAAAGCTACCTTGACCTTGGCCTGCGCAGCCCGAGAATGCTTCCACACGTTGGTCAATGCTTCCTGCACTATCCGGTAAGCGCAGGTCGCCGTTTGTTGAGGCAATACGGGGTCTGAAACCGGGGCCTCGACAGGGCATGATATGCCGCTGCGCCTTTCAAAGTCCTCGGCACACCATTGAATAGCCTTCACCAGTCCAAGTTCATCCAGTATCTCCGGCCTTATGCTGACAGCGATGCGATGTGAGGTGGCATCCAGGCGTTCAACCAGGTCCAGAACAGCCCGGGACCGTTGCCAGAGTTCGGGCACACTTGCCAGCCTCTCTGCCAGAGACACGGCCTCGATTTTGAGAGCCACAAGTTCCTGGCCCAGTTGATCATGCAGTTCCCGCGCGATGCGGGCTCGTTCTTCTTCCTGGACTTCGAGTATACGCTGCGACAAGAGTCTCAGCTGAGATTCCGAGCGCAACAGTACCTCTTCAGAATGCTTTCGTTCTGTGATGTCCATGAAGTTAGCCAGTGTCGCCGGCCGGCCATTGTGCTGGATTGACGCCACCCTTTCCAGCACCCATCTTACCTGCCCCTCTCCGTTGACAAAGCGGAACTCGTATGGGTTGGACCTTTCACCCTTGAGCATGGCTTGAGACAGACGTTTCACCATTTCCCTGTCTTCAGCCAAGACGAACCTGCCTGCGTCCAGTCCCAGCAACTCTGCCTCTCTCAAGCCAGCCTGTTGCTGGAAATGGATGTTGACGAACTGCAGCTTGCCGTGCTGGGTAATGTATACAGCTATGGGGGAGTTGTCGGCCAGCGTCTTAAAAAGCTCTTCGGCACGCTTACGTTCAGCAATGTCCCTCACGATACCAAGCACTCCCACCGGCTGGCCGTCAGGGCTGCGGAGGATACTGACCTTGCTTTCGGTCCATAGCTTGGAACCGTCCTTTCGTACGAATTGAAGTTCGAAAGTCCAAGACTTGAACAAGTCCTCCTGTCCCTGAGCAGCGCAAGTCATTAATTCCCTGAAGGCCTCTGCGGCTAGCACGGCACTGCGTGAAGTCAGGGCAACATTCATGAACCGGTCCCAGTACTGCCCCACCGCTTCTTCCATGGAGTATCCAAGCATGTGGGTGACTGAAGGGCTCAGGTATGTTACCTTCAGATCCAGGTCCAGCGCGCAGATGATATCCGCCACATTCTCGGCCAGAAGACGGTAGCGCTTGTCCGTCTCGCTCAGCGAGGTGGTTGCATCCAAAGGACCACTGCGAGGCAGATGGTCGCCATCGATCATTGTCCGAGGTACCTCCACGGCCAGTCCACTCGGTCACGCCCCCTGGCATGAGAAGAAGGGCCGGCAAAATCAGTTGAAGTTCCAGCCGGAAGCTTATGCAGGCTGCGAAATGCCCGGCGTTATGGACTGTTCTTGTCGAGCCGCCGCATGCCGGCCGGCCCGGCGCCCGGAAAAGATTGCGTCCGAGATCGACAGACCGCTGGCAAAATACCCGTTAGAACAAACACCCACCGCACTTCGCCCTGCAGCATAAAGTCCTTCGATTGAAGAGCCGTCTTTTCTTCTTACCAGACCTGTCTCCTCATCCACAACCAGGCCACCCAGGGTCATCGCCGCTGTTGGAATACCGCTCTTTGACTGCAAAGAGCAATCGACAGCATAAAAGGGCGGTGTAACCTGAGGAATGAATCGCTTTTCGGTCTTCCCAAATGGATCCGCCTCCCCGTTGGCAGCCATAGTGTTATAGTTGTTGATGGTGTCTTTCAGGGCCTGAGAGGGCACCTTCATTTTACGGGCAAGTTTCTCCAGTGTTGAGGCTTTCTTACGAGTAAGACGCAGCATGGGTATCATGGTAAGCTTCTGGAAAGCCGCACATTGCTTGCCAATTAGACTGACAGCCTCTCTGTATGTGTCATGATCAAAGACCAGAAAGGCTTTCCCGCCGGCCGCTACGATGTAGTCGCCCTGTTTAGCTCCATACAATTCTTCGTTGCAAAGTCGTTCGCCCTGTTCGCCAATCATTAGCCCCTGCATCAGAGTATCGGGGGGCACATAGAAGCGCCACGCCGTCATGTTGTTCATCCGTGCCGTTGTCCCGCCGACACTCTCCCCTAGCTTGATTCCGCTGCCGTTATCTCCATATGTACCCAGCGGCAAGCACTTCGTGAAGATCTGGTGATGCTGGTTGACAAGGTCTTTGTTGAATATGAACCCGCCCGCACTCAAGACAACGCCTTTGCGAGCCTTGGCCCGGAAGGGCTTGCTGCGAAGCCTGAAGACCATGCAGCAGAACGAATTTATCAGCTTACCGGCTGGTGGCGCATACGTATTTGCCTTGGAGTTGATCTTGGTCAGGAAAGAGAGAAACGGGGCGCTTATTGAGCCTTTCCGCAAGGTACGGCCTTCAACCCCGACTATCCGACCATCCGCATCTTGTATAAGTTCGTCAACGCGGGTCTGGCACCTGACCGAGATGTCGGTCTTCTTCACCGCTTGCTCAAAGGCGTTAAACAGGGCCAGACCCGAAATGCCCTTACCCCTGGCACGATGCCCGCGCGGTGCCGGCTGGGCAAGGTCCTTGTAGGGCCTGGTTGATTCATTTCCTGAGAAGTACAGATAATAATCGTCCGTGGGATACGAGGTCTTGAAGGGGCAGAGAGATGCTTCGAAAGGCACTCCTGCCTTCTCCAACCATTCGATCATGTGGGGCGATTCATCGCAGAAGCGACGCAGGGTTTCGTCCGAAACAGCATCCCCCACCTCGTGCTTCAGGTATTTGTACATTTCATCGGGAGTATCCTGGAATCCGGCGGAAAGCTGGTATCGGGTACCACCGCCGGCATAGATGATACCTCCGCTGGCCGCCGTAGCTCCACCACCATGACACCGGTCCAGCAGCAAGACCGATGCACCGTCCTCCCCAGCCTGTAAAGCTGCTGAAGCTCCCGCTGCACCGAAGCCAACAACTATGACATCCGTTTCAACGTCCCAGCCCCTGGTTTTCTGATGTGTGGTCATCTATCCCCCCTTGCCAGAGCGTCTCCCGGGACTACAGATAGAAGAGTGAGAATCGCCTTGGCCCTTCTTTGGTATATTCGAAAGTTTACCCTAGCCTGTCAAGCAGGTCAATCCTTAGCAGGCCTAGAGGCAAGGCAACGTCCGGCAACGCCGGAGACGTGCACACAATGAAGGACCAAAGGTGCAACGCCGTCCTGCCGGCTGTCGCTCAGGCGGCGAACTGCAAAATTCACCATCTTGCTAGATCGGGGTTGAACAAGACAAAGAGAGGTCATAAGAGTCCTTGAATAGTGACGAGACGTTGACAAAATATTTCCCCGGTGATATTCTCAGCCAAATTCCATGTATATCCCTACCAGGCATCGGCCTCTATCTGGTGTGAGCCAGCCAGACATGGCAGGCTTCCTCATCTTACCCATTGAAGATGATCTTGCCGAGGCGGCTCCAAAGCTGCCCCAATTTATTCCCGATGTCCGCTCAGCCGGGTATTGCGGACGGGACAGAGCAAGTTTACGGAGGTGAAACTGATGGATCTGATCAAGAGGGCGATCACCTGTCTACTCGTCGTATGCCTGCTCGCCACGCCGGTCCTGGCCTGTGGTGGCGAGACCCAATCCGAAACGAAAGAGATCAGGATTGGAGTGATTGGGCCTACCTTCTACGTTCAAGGCCAGCATCACAGGTATGGTGCGGAGATGGCTGCAGAGGAGATCAACAAGGCTGGAGGCATCAGCATCGGCGAAGACACATACCGCATCAAACTGTTCTTCGCCAACTCCAACGAACTCCTCAGCGTCACCGATGCGGCCAATGCCATGGAGCGGCTCATATCCGTGAACCGCGTCAGTTTCGTCATGGGCGGTATACGGACGGAGGCTGTCCAGGCAATGCAGGACATCGCCATGGACAACAAGGTTATCTTTCTGGGCTCCGGTGCCGCAGCAGTGGAACTCTGCACACGGGTTACAGAGAACTATGATAGGTACAAATACTGGTTCCGTGTAGCACCGGTGAATTCCGATCATCTTGGCCACGTCAGCTTCCAGATGCTGGGCATGGTAGCTGCAGCTGTAGCCCAAAAGACGGGGAATACACCCAGGGTGGCCATCTTTGCCGAACAAGCTGTGTGGACGGATCCGATTGTTGCTGCAGCACAAGCCAACATTCCGCTGATGGACATGGAAGTAGCCGGCACATGGCGTGTTTCGGCTACCGCGACGGACGTCACCAGCGAGTTGACTGCCATCCGAAATGCCGGCGCCAATGTGATATTCACAGCCCTGTCCGGACCCGTAGGCAGGCACTATGTCCAGAAGTGGGGCGAACTCGAAATTCCTGCCGCCTCAGTAGGCATAAACGTTGAAGCCCAGGATGCCGGCTTGAAAGCACTGCCAACAAAAGGAAACTACGAGACCACTTTAAACATGTATGCCAGAGTTAACCTCACTGAAAAGACGATTCCATTCTACGACACATTCGTTGACAGGTTTGGCGAGCCCCCGACCTATAATGCCGGTACATATGAGGCCATGTACGTATTGAAGGAGGCTATCGAGAGGGCCGGTACCCTGGACCCCGACTCTGTGGTAGAGGAAATTGAGAAAACCGATCGCATATCTCCCGCCGGCAGGATCACGTTTGACGACAGCCATGACATCGTATGGAGCCCCGGCTATGTCACAACTGTCGGCATCCAGTGGCTGGATGGAGAGATGCACTGCGTATGGCCGCCGGCAGACGGTTCCTGGGAAGACGTTTCTTACGAGGGTGTCGTTCCGTATAAACTGCCACCCTGGATGTAGGGTCAGAAACCATGCTGGAACGTGGCAGGGGGCGAGACCGTTCTCTGCCACGGATTAAGCTGCATGGCGTCTGCAGGTCCCAATGGACTTGGAACGCCCTGATATACGGTACCCGCGATTTTTTGGCGTAAGCACAAGATGATCGAAGCCGTAATCATCAATGGTCTGGTGAGTGCCGGCGTGTATGCACTGCTGGCAACAGGCTTTTCCCTTATATTTGGAGCTGCCCGTATTATCAACCTGGCACATACGGCTTTCTACATGCTTGCTGCTTACCTCATTTTCACACTGGCGACTACACTGGGTCTAAATCTGTGGCTGTCTATCGTCCTGGGAGTGGCAGCAGTCACCTTTTTGGGCGTACTCACCTATCGATTTATCATTGCCAGGGTAAGAATTCACGACACGACAACGCTTATCGTTACCATTGCCATAACAATCATCATCCAGGAAGTCCTGCTGATAGCATATGGCGGCCATTTCCGAAGTGTACCCGCTATGGTGGCAGGATACACCGAGCTTCTGGGCGTTAGGGTGACCTATCAGAGCCTGCTTACACTTGGAGTCGTTCTGGCGGTTATGTTGGGCATCTGGCTCATTTTGATGAAGACCCGGCTCGGCACTGGTATCCGCTCCACGGCCCAGGACAGGGAGGTTGCCAACCTTATGGGCATCAACGTCCCCAGAATTGAAATGATTACCATGGGACTTGCCGTAGCCCTGGCTGCTCTTGCGGGAGCTTTGGTGGCCCCGCTTTTCTCCCTGGAGCCCCACATGTGGACACACCCGCTGGTGATGGTACTCGCCGTAGTCATCCTGGGCGGACTGGGCAGCATCAAAGGAAGCCTGATGGGAGCGGTGATCTTGGCCTTCTCGGAAACTCTGGTTGTCTTCTATGCCCCGGCCGGCGCCTACCTTAAAGGAGCCATGGCCCTGACAATCATGCTGCTGGTGATCCTGCTCCGGCCACAAGGGCTGTTCGGAGTGAGTTTCGAGGAAGAAAGATGATTGGCCTCTTGGGTTCATACCTTAGAAGACCGTACAAAGAACTTAAGGGAGAAGTACTGGTCCTGCCCAGCCGGACAATCGTCGTGGTCTTTTGCCTGGCCCTGCTGTTACTGCCACTGCTCACCTCCGATTCCTACACACTGCGTATCTTCATTCTTGCCGGCATATTTGCCATCCTCGCCGCCAGTTGGGACCTGCTCTCGGGATACACGGGCCAGATGAACCTTGGCCATGCGCTCTTCTTTGGTGTGGCCGGCTACACTTCAGCGCTCCTCAACACAAACGCTGGTCTACATCCCGGACTGTCCATTCCCATCGGTTCCATAGCCGCCGTTGTGGCGGGGCTAATCGTGGGTATCCCCTGCTTGAGATTGAGAGGTCCCTACCTGGCACTGGCAACCCTGGCATTCCCACTGATCTTGACCGGGGTCATCTTTGCTGTTCCTGGTATCACAGGGGGCGAGCTTGGCATATCCGGCCTCAGTGTACTAACAGGCTCCAGGGTAGGAGACTACTATCTGATTATGGTGCTTGCTCTGGTGCTGGGATTTGTGATGTGGAAGATATGCAATTCCAAGACGGGACTGATCTTTCACGCGCTGCGCGAGGACGAGGTTGCGGTCAGGGCCTCAGGTATCAACACAACACGCTACAAGCTTCTGGCTTTCTGCCTGAGCGGCCTCTTTGCCGGCGTCGCCGGCGGACTATACGTGCATTTCATGAGAATAGCCAGCCCATCGTCGCTGGAACTTATGTTGTCCTTCCAGGTTATCATATGGGCAGTCTTCGGTGGCATAGCTACCATATACGGCCCAATGGCAGGAGCTTTTGTGCTCGTGCCCCTGACCGAGTATTTGCGCAACATGCCTCCGCCGGTGGACGAGATGCGAATGCTGATCATAGCAGCAATCATCCTGTTGGTCCTGCTATTCATGCCGGAGGGCCTTGTCAGCCGGCTCAGAGACCGGATGGAAAAGGTCTGTCCACGGTGCAAGATCCGAAATATAGCCAGCCGTCATGAGTGCCGCATCTGCCATACTGCGCTGGACTGATGGCAAGGTAATGCTTCATGAGAACTGAAGCCGGCTGTATACTAGAGTCCCAGATAGGTCTGGCGGATGGTCTCGTCCTTGAGCAGGTCCTCGCTCGACCCCTCGGCAATGACTCGCCCGTGAGAAAGCACGTAGTTCCTGCTGGAAAGCTGGAATGCCAGCCCGACGTCCTGCTCCACCAGAAGCACAGCAATGCCCGTGCTGGGAATGGCCCTTATTCGTTCAAAAAGCTCCTCTTTAAGCTTCTGCGAGAGGCCCGTTGATGGTTCGTCAATGCATAAGAGCTTGGGCTTTATCATTAAGGCGCGACCTATGGCCAGCATCTGGCGTTCTCCACCAGACAGGGTACCCGATATCTGGTTCCGCCTTTCCTGTAGACGGGGAAACAAAGAGTACACCATTTCCAGCCTTGAATCGAACTCGCTGCTATCGCGGCACAGATAGGCGCCGGCTTTTAAATTGTCCATGATGGTCATTTCACGGAAGGGCCGGCTTCTCTCCGGGCAGTGCACAAGGCCCCGAGCGGCAATCTCGTGCGGCGGTAGCGCATCGATCCTCTCCTCCATGAAGGATACGGTACCTTCCATGGCGATTTCGCCCGCTCGCATACCACGCATGCTTCTCCTGTCCCAGCCTACCAGTCCGCTTATCGCTCTGAGCAGCGTGGTCTTGCCGGCGCCATTAGGTCCGACCATGCTGACAAGTTCGCCCTCGCCTACTTTGAGGTCCAGGTCGTTGAGCAACATGGCCGTACCATAGAGGACACGCAGACCAGCTACCTCAAGCAGCAACGCTGTTCGCTCCCTTGCCTATGCAGGCCTCGATAACACAAGGATCATTGACTACGTCGTGAGGAGGTCCGTCGGCGATGAGACGACCGTAATCGAGCACAATCACCCGATCGACTATCTTCATCAGTTCGGCCAGTTTGTGCTCCACGATGATTATTGCCGGGCCCTCGCTGTGCAGACGTCCGAAACGACCACCCTTATGCAACCTCTTGATGGACTTGGCCAGAAGCTCGGTTTCAGCGGGATTCAGGCCGCTGAAGGGCTCGTCCAGAAGCAAGAGGTCCGGTTCTGTAGCCACAGCCCTGGCCATTTCAAGACGCCGCAGGTCACCATGAGAGAGGCTGGAGGCGGGCTCAAGGGCCAGGTCCGAGATACCCGCGAATTCAAGAGCATCCATGGCCCTTGCCTCAACAGTCTTGACCCACTCACCTCTTTTCATGGCTCGAGGGCACAAGCAAGCTACCATGACATTGGCTATTATGGGCAAGCGGCGAAAGGGACGGGTAATCTGAAAAGTACCGGCTATGCCCTCGTTCACCACCGACCACGACTTGAGCCGGCTCACATCCTTGCCCCTGAACCAGACTCGCCCGGAATCAGGTCTCAGCAAGCCTGTTATCAATCGCAGAAGAGTGGTCTTGCCAGCGCCGTTGGGACCGATGAGTCCCACGATCTCCTCTCGGCCCATAGCGAAACTCACATCGTTGACAGCGACCAGCCCCCCAAAACGCTTGTGCAGGGCCTCTGCTTCAAGAAATCCGCTCAACCCCGGACCTCATTCCAATTCTTCCCGCAGTTCACGATGCGACACTTTGCCAACATCCGTCTTGGGCAGTTCGCCCCTGAATTCGACGACACGGGGCACCTTGTAGTTGGCCAGCTTATCCGTACAGAATTTAATGATATCCCGCTCCGATATCTTGCCCCTGGCCTCGCTTTGCAGGACTACCACTGCCTTAATGCTGTGTCCTACACGGGGATCAGGCACTCCTACGACACCCGCGGCCTTGACTTGAGGATGCTGGTGCAGTACCTCTTCGATCTCTCGAGCAAAGACTGAGTACCCCATGAACTTGATCATGTCTTTCATCCGGTCAAAGAAGAAAAAGTAGCCTTCATCATCCATGCTGACCAGGTCCCCTGTTCGCAGCCACGTCCTGCCGTCCTTTTCAAGGAGCGCTTGTGACGTCTCGTCCGGCTTCCTCCAGTAGCCTTTCATAAGGTTGGGACCGGCGATTATCATCTCGCCGATGCCACCGGGCTGCAGGTATTCACACGTATCGGGGTCGACAACAGCAGCGATGATGTTTGGCAGAGGAACACCGAAGGAGCCTGCCTTCGGTCTGCCCAAGGGATTCGCATGGGATACCGCGCTGCACTCCGTCAGACCGTAGCCCTCAAGTATGCTGGTACCGGTACGACGTTCCCATTCAGCCACTGTGGATTCATGAAGGGTGTCAGCACCTGAGGTCAGTATTTTGACACGTTTCCAGTCGACGCGGTCCGTTCTCGGGTGGTCCTTGAGATACTGGTACGATGTCGGCACACTGAAGAAAGAGGTCGCTTTGTATTTCTCCATTTCCGACAATATGTCGTCGAGCGTGGGCGTAGTGAATAGAAGCAGGGTGGACGCCTGAAGAAGGGCAAAGAACATTACTACTACCTGGCCGTAGATATGGTAGAAGGGCAATATGGCCGGGACCACCTCTTTGCCTTCTTCGAACACCGGCCAGAAGTATTTGATATGTTGCCGGCAAGCAAGGAGGTTGTGATGGGTCAATATCGCCCCCTTGGGTTCCGCTGTGGTACCGCCTGTATACGGAAGCACGGCGACGTCCTCGAAGGGATCAATCTCCACCTTGGGGGGACTTGCTTCATACTTCCTTATAAGCTTCTGGAACTGGAAATACCCCGGCCGTTCCAGGACCCGAGCACTTGGCGCCTCGGTCTTTCGAAACGAGCTACCTAGAATCGTCTTGCCAGTGAGCTTCTTCGTCGCCGGAAGATACTCCTCGATGCTGCTAAGGATAACATGGCGAAGATTCAGGCCGGTGTTTTCAACGCGATCGAACAGGAAGTCCTGGCACACTATGGTCGTAGCCCCGCTGTCCTCAAGCTGGTACTTGACCTCGATACTGGTGTACACCGGGCTGATGGGTGTTACAATGGCTCCGACCTTGAGGACTCCAAAGTAGGCAATGACAAATTGGGGGCTGTTCAGCAGGTAGAGAGCGACGGTGTCTCCCTTCCTGATGCCCATGTCATGCAGGGCTGTGGCGAATCGGTCAACCTCTTCCTTCAACCTCTTGAAACTTACCTTGTTACCGTAGAATATGATGGCGGTCCGTCCGGCGTGTTTCGTACACACGGAATCGAACACCTCCGGCAGGGAGTGGGGCGGGACATCAACGGTAGGAGGCACGATCTCGGGGTAGAACTTCAGCCAGGGACGTTCCTGGTAGACTGTCTTAGCATCCATGCGCTTTCACCTCTGCGTAGGGTAGCCGCTGAAACAATACTGTAACCAGGCAACCCTGTCAAGGTGTGCGGAGGGGCAGGATGGAGACCCCGTTGATGGGGTGGTGAGGCCTATGCAGAGACCATAAAGAGGTTTGCCCGTCACCCTTGCCAGCAAGACGTTTGTGCGACGGGCTGGTTGCGCCAAAAGCGAAGAACGAGGGGAACCTGCGACGCTACCTCCTCCTCTTCGTAAAATTGAAGCGGACCTTCTTGCCGTTACGTTTGACCTTGCTGGTCTTGTTAATGCTTTCGAGGAAGGTCTTCAAATCACTCTTGATCAATTTACTTGCCATCAGGCCTATCCTTTCTACCATGCATGCCCAAACGAAGAAGCCTCTTCAGATGTGCCAGTTCATATTTTCTCGCATTTGGACACCGACTGCAAGTAGCCCAATCGACTGGCCTGCCGGAGCCGCCAATGATAAGATTGGCAGTACGCAGGCCCCGAAATCCGGAGAAAAGGAGAAGAGGCATCCCGCAAGCACGAATAAACGGCTCCATGTTTTACTATGAGGTACACGGACAGGGCCGTCCGCTGATCATGATCATGGGTTTGGGGAGGGGTGTAGAGGGCTGGCAATCGCAGATACCTGACCTGTCCCGATACTACCAGGTTATCGTGTTCGACCACCGCGGTATCGGCCGTACTCCAGGCAGGGACGGACCTGTTACCATTGAATCGATGACAGAGGACGTTCTGGGGCTCTTGGATACTTTACACATAGAAAGGGCGCATGTCGTGGGCAAGTCCATGGGCGGGTATGTGGCCCAGGAACTGGCCATCACACATCCGGAACGAGTGGACCGCCTCGTTCTGGCCTCCACCAGCCCTGGTGCCTACACACTCGATACACCATTTCTCATGTCATGGGTTGCTCGCGTCCTGCCGGCAGCCAGTCAAAGGTTTATCTTCCAACTGATGCTTCCCTTCCTTTTCCGGGACAGCACCTTTGAGGACCCGGCAATGGTCAAGCTTGCGGTCGACATAATTTCGGGGCGCAACAGGCCCGAGGCGAACCAGGTCTTGGCCAGCCAGTTGGTCGCTTGCGCTGCACACAGCACGCGAGGGCGGCTGCACCGCATATCATCTCCCACCCTGGTACTGGTCGGAGCCGAGGACTTCTTCGTGCCGTTCAGCCTTGCCCGCGAACCAGCTGACAGCATCCCCTGTGCCAGGTTAATGGTCCTGGACGGGGGTGGCCATAACTTGAATGAGGATATACCCGGGGAATTCAACCGGGCGGTAGTGGAATTTCTTGCGGAATTCGCCTAATCGAGCGTGTTCCCCCTGTGTCGTGTAGTCTATTCCGCCTGTTCAACCGGGACAAGACCTATGACGTTTGGAGAGGAAGCATATATGATGACCGATCTCGAATTCATTTTTCATCCTGAGTCGATAGCCATTGTGGGCGCTCCGCGAGACCCGGCCGATGTAGCTGGAGGCTCCAACTTCCTGCATGCCTTGATCAACTCCGGGTATGGCGGGCGCATATATCCGGTCAATCCACGAGCCGCTGAGATTATGGGATTCAAATGCTATCCTGACATAGCGAGCTTGCCTGAGGCACCTGATTACGTCATCAGCTGCATTCCTGCCGCCGCCACTCCTCAACTGGTCAGAGACTGCACTGCCAGGGGCGTCAAAGTGATATCCCTGTACACCGCCGGTTTCAGTGAGGCGTGTGACGGCAGTGACCAGCTCGAAAGACAGTTGCTGCAACTGGCGCGAGAGGGAGGGACCAGGCTCATCGGTCCAAACTGCCTGGGCATATACTGTCCCGAAGCGGGCATAAGTTTCCAGACCGGCCAGAGTAGCGAGCCCGGCCACATCGGCCTGCTATGCCAGAGCGGTGGGAACTCCAATATACTTGCGCTTGCAGGATATGACAGGGGTCTGCGCTTCAGCAAGATTGTCAGCTATGGCAACGCGGTTGATTTGAACGAGGCTGACTTTCTTGACTACCTGGCCGCGGATTCGCAGACCCAGGTGATTGCAGTCTACATAGAGGGACCACGGGCAGGTACAGGGTTCCTGCGTTCCCTGGCTGCGGCCGCAAGAACGAAGCCGGTGATCCTGCTCAAGGGGGGCTATACGGAAGCCGGAGCCAGGGCGGCTGCTTCGCATACAGGGTCCCTGGCCGGCAGCCGCAATAGATGGGAAGCCCTCTGCCGGCAAGCAGACGCCATACAGGTGAACAGTCTTGCTGAGATGCTGGACGTGCTGACGGCGGTCTTGCATTTGGAGCGTGCCAGGGGTTTCAGGACCGGCATTGTCGGTTGGGGTGGTGGGGCTAGCGTGGCAGGTACAGACGCATGCGATAACTGCGGCCTCACCGTGCCTGTATTTTCGGAAAAACTTCAGCAGGAGTTGAAGCAGTTCGCCTTTGGTCCCGGGATGAGCGTGGCAAATCCCATAGACTCAGCCATAGTTACTGACCCCGCCCACCTGACAAGAGCCCTGAGGACCGTCTCTGAAAGTGGGGAGGTGGACCTGATTCTTCTGCATTTGCCCCTCGATGTGCCTCACACGGTAGGTCCCATCCCGATTTGGGAGTCGGCCAGAGAGGCCGTCATTGAAGCAAGCGGCGCTCTTGATGTGCCAATCGTGATAGTACAACCGTTTACAGCACATCCTGATAGCTCGGGCATCTACTATTCACTGCAACAGAGGTGCGCCGTTGCCGGCCTGCCTCTCTATGCAGATATGAGGGATGCCGCAATGGCTGCCAGACGGGTGATAGAATGCCAGATGCGCAGGGATAGCCCTCAGTACCGGAGTCTTTTCTCTTGATGACCTATGGCTAACAGTACCGGGACTGGTATTCGAGCCCAGCCTCGTGTCCAGCGTGCCGGACCCCGGCCGACGGCGAGTCTTCAGGGGGGTCTATGGACGGTGCCGTTTGCCGGCTACTATTGAGCAGTGGCAGGCGTTCAGGTCTCTCCCTGGAGGCGCGTCGATCAGATAAGCGGCAGGTCCACCAACCGCTGGTACAACTCCAGATAGGCGGTGGAGGACCGCTCCCAGGAGAAGTCCGCCGCCATGGCATTGGCCATTACTTCCTGCCACCTGTCCGTCCGGTACCAATGA
>PUNJ01000011.1 GCA_003551705.1 Chloroflexota bacterium
AGACCAAAGCTGCCTGGCATCTTTCAGAAAGGTCTCTTTAGTACTTGGTTAAGTTACCAAGACACCTGCACACAGTCAATAGTCCTTGGTGGCAGGACTATTCCCGAAGCAAGGCATATATGTTGCCCATCAAAGGTCGCTGGCAAGCAGTGCCCTGACAAGGTGTTCTGAAGACATGTCGCCATGGGTGACTTCAGCAACGCGGCTCTCTCCGCCGAAGAGCCGCTCCACGATATCCCGCACAGAGAACCCTCTCCTGCCCATCTCCTTGGTCCTCATCGCCAAGTACCGATAGTAGTCAATGCAAGCGCGCAAGGCCGCACGGCCATCCTCGATGATGCTGCCGGAAGCGGTGAACAGGACCAGTCTCTGGCTCTCGAGGTCCACGATGTTCTGCATGGAGCGCAAAGTCTGGCCCAGGTCCTCTTCAACGGGACGAAAGACCGTCGGCTCTGCCACCACAAGAAGGTCGCCCGAGAAGCACCAGCCCTTCACTCGCTCCACGAGGGCAACGTGGCCGCGGCAATGGCCCGGCGTCTCCACCACCTCAAAAGAGTACTCTGCAGTGTCTATCCGGCTGGACACTGGAGAGACCTCGGTCGGCACGGGAGTCCCCCACGCCAGCTCCCTGATCTCGTACATTTCGGGGGCTTCGCAGATGCGAGGAATGGACTCTCTTGAAGCGCATATCATGATGCCCCGCTCCAGCAGGATATGGTTGGCACCGATGTGGTCCTCGTGATAGTGCGTGTTTATGGCCATGTGTATGGCACGGCCTTCGAGAAATTCTGCCAGTTCCATGGCTGTATGGGCGCAGCCGGTATCGACGAGAAGATCATCCACAAGATAGGCGGTGGTGCAGAAACGAATCTTGCCGTCGAACTCGCGACCCATTCTTATCTGCAGGACTTCCTCAAACTGCTCTGTCTCGATCATCACTCTTGGCTGTCAGCAGGTAACTCCCACTCCATCTGCAATCGCAGGGACATTCTACACGGCAGAGTGGACTTCTGCCAAACAGGGGATCGACTTCATAACACGGTTTGCCAAGGGTGGTATAGTTTCTGTTCCAAAAGGGGCGCGATACCGCAAGAAACATGAGGACATATACGGAGAGGGTGATAGACTCGAGTCGCAAGGTGATGGATCCCGCCGGCTGGCCAGTACGGCTTGACAGCCTATCCAGCCGGGAATAGTATCAAGGACAACCGCCAGGCACCTAGGTAGTCAGAGTTAAGCTGTGAATATGAAACTTCATCCCCCCGTATGGATACTGGGTCCCTCGAACCAGGCAAGCCGGCGCCGGGCTGCGGCCGCCATGGAAACCGGCCGGAGGCCGCCCGGCGAAGGACTGCGGCGTGAGAGTGGCGCCGGCGGGAGCGGAGCGCCCCCTGCCCAGCAGGACCTCTCAGCAGGGCCGGCACCGGGGGCGGCGCTTCCCGGACCCGGTACCGTCGACGGGGCCGCCCTCAAGACCGCTCTCAGAGATATGCGCCGCCGCACCGCTGGACAGCTATCAAGCCTGGCACAGGACCTCCGCCGTAGCCTGGCTGACTGCACAAGCGTCAAAACCTGCTGGGCAGCCGACGCCGCAGCAGCCGCCCGCTACATCGCCGGCCTGGCAGAGCCGGATACCGCCATAATCGCCAACCGGTCCAGCACCGTCCTCGGCGAGATCGCTCCCAAGCTGGCCGAACTGGGCCGCCAGGTTTACGACTCCTACCTGGATGAGTTCGGTCCCTTCGATAAGAGCATCCACGACTGCTGGGACCTGCCTCGACTCATCGAGAATGGCATCACCGGCAACTTCGAGGTCCTGGACGGCTGGCAGGCGGGCAATCACCCACCGGGGCACGGACGGCGCTTGAAAGACTGCATTGCCGTCCTGGGCATCACCGCCGCCTCAGCCGCAGACGGCTCCCTGTACTTCGTCCAGCATGCCGGCAATATAGGAGAAACGCTCCTGAGGGCGGCCAGAATCGTCTTCGTCATCGCCCTGGACAAGCTGGCTCCCGGCCGGGAGGAGGCGCTATTCCAGGCCCGCTGCACGGGCATCTTCGGCCTGGAGAGCATGCTCCTGGGCCTGAAATCCGGCGTCCCGGACAGCAGCAGGCTGGATGGACTTTCCGAACATGCCGGTGAGGACCAGGAGGTGCATTTCATCATCCTGGACAACGGGCGGAGCCGGCTACCGGGCACGGCCTACGAGGAGTTGCTCGACTGCATCGGGTGCAGGAGTTGCCTCAACCAGTGCCCAGTAGGAAATCACATGATGGACCGATACGGCCGCTGGAGTCCCCGTGACCACCTGTTCCTCTATCTGCAGGGAGAGCCGTTATCATTGAATTCGTGCCTCCACTGCGAGGCCTGCCGTACGGAGTGCCCCCTGGAAATCGATCTTCCCGGCCTTATGTGGCGGGCCCAGGAGGACCGGGGCCTTGCGCGCGGCCTCCGGGAGCGTCTTATGGGCGACCCGGAAGTCTTTGCCAGAGCAGGCAGCCTCCTTGCACCGGTGGCCAATGCATTTGTCCGGTCATCCCCGGGCAACCTGGTCATAAAAGATGTCCTGGGGCTGGACAGGCAGAGGCCCCTGCCCTGCTTCCAATCCCCCACCCTGACAAAGTGGTTTGCATCAGGAGGCCATGCCGGCGTCCCGCTCTCCCAGGGCGGATCGCCCAACCGCAAAGAGGCGGGAGGACGAGCGGGGAGATCGCGACGCAAGGCGGCCTACTACGCTGGATGTTTCACCACCTACTATCAACCGGAAGTGGGCAGGGCCCTGGTACACATGCTGCAAATGGCCGGGGTTGAGGTCGTCATGCCGGAGCAGCGCTGCTGCGGCATGCCCATGATGGCAGCCAGGAATTACGCCGGAGCCCGGCGTAATGCGGCCCTGAATGCGACCTCTCTGGCCCCCCTGGCGGCGGGCGGATATGACATTGTGACCACCTGTCCCAGCTGCAACCTGATGCTGAAGCAACAGTGCCGCTACCTTGCTGCCGGAACAGCGGCGCTGTCCGACTGTGTTTTCGACTCCAGCCAGTACCTGTTGATGCTGATCAAGGACGGAACGCTCAGCCTGGACGCAGCCCGGTGGGATGGACAGGTCATTCATCACCTGCCCTGCCACATCAAAATCCAGGGATTGCAACAAGAAGCGAGCGGTCTCTTAAGCAGCATTCCCGGCCTTTCCCTGGACCGTACCAGCAGCATCTGCTGTGGCATGGCCGGCTACCACGGTTACAAGAGACCGCATGCCCGGCTGGCCGGGCAGATAGGGGCCAGGCTCTTTGCCGATCTGGACCGCCGGTCGCAGGGTCGCATAGTGACCAGTTGCGCCGCCTGCAGAATGCAAATAGAGTGGGGCACCGGGCGAAAAGCAACGCATCCTGTCATGCTCCTCCAGGAAGCCTGCGAAGAAACAGCTAACAGGATGCGGACTGGTACATGTCAAATTGACTGCTCCGTCATGTGAAACGCTGCAACCCGCTCGCCCTGTCGATGTTTGCCCGGGAATGCCTTCCTGGATGACACAGCCGGTATCCAGCAAAAGATGTATTGCAAAAAAGCCTTGCTCGTGGTATCAAGAAGTACCCGGGTATCAAGCAGCGTTGGATGCCCTTCGTTCGACCGCCCTTATACGCACGAGAAAGCAGGCAAGGTCATTATGTCAATAGAGGAACCAGGCGGAGTCATTTGATGTTGCCTAGGGAAAGTCTCATCCACTGGCGAGATCGAAAGACCCTTTGGAGAAAATACTGCGGCTTCCTGGACCTGTCCATACAGGAGTTCATGGCCATTCAGAGGGAATTGTTGCTGGAGCAGATGGAACTGGTAAGCGGCGGCATACTGGCCAGGAAGATCATGTCCGATGCGAAGCCTGGTTCCATCGAGGAATTCCGCAGCCTGGTCCCGATGACCACCTATGATGACTACCGACCCTACCTGGAGGAACAGAGAGAGGACGTTCTTGCTGAGACTCCCGTATGCTGGGTCCATACGTCCGGCAGGGACAGCGAGTTCAAGTGGGTACCATATACTCTCAGGGCCTACCAACGGCTCATCGATTCCCTGGTATCCGCCCTGGTGCTGGCTTCAGCAACAAGGAAAGGCGAGGTCCGCCTTCGAAAACGACCAAGGATCATGTTCCATCTGCCCAAACGTCCCTATCTGGCCGGGCAGTTTGCTTTCGGTCTCAGCCAGAGGATAGCCTGCCAGCCGATTCCGCCCATCGAGACGTTCGAGAGAATGAGTCCCGATGAGAGACAGGAAGAGGAAATGGCCATGGTCAAACGCCACGGTGTCGATTTCATCTTCTCGCTGCCCGGCAACCTGGCGGAAATGGGAGCCCTCTTTGCGGAACGGTTGAACCAGGACGGCTCCATACCTTTTTCCCCGCTTTCACCTCGGCGAAACCTGCAAATGATCCGGACCAAACTGGCTGCCAAGCTGAGAGACAAACCTCTTCGGCCCCACCACTGGTGCCGGCCCCAAGGCATCATCTGCATCGGAGCCGACAGCCATTTCTCCCGGGATGATATTCATTATTTCTGGGGCCAACGGCCCTATGACATCTATCTGGCCACAGAGACCGGATGTCTTGCTTTGCCGGCTTGGGGAGGGGCGGACATGACCTTCACCCCGTTCTCCGGCTTCCTGGAATTCATCCCTGAAGAGGAATGGACCAAGACGTCCGGCCCTCCGGATACTCTTCTCCTGAACGAACTGGAAGCCGGGAAACGCTATGAAATGGTGGTCACGAGTTTCTATGGCATGCCCTTCCTCCGATATAGGCTGGGCGACATCATCAAGGTGAATACATCAGGGTACAGAGACAGCCTGCCCCAGATTGTGTTTGAAGCAAGAAGCAATGACATCATCACGCATGGCCCGCTGGAACTGAGCGAGAAGAAACTATGGCAGGCGCTGCTCAACTCCGGACTGCGTTGCCAGGACTGGTTCGTGGTATCGGACCATGCCGGCCTGGAGTTATACTTGGAATTGAAAGGCGAGCTTGGATGGGAGATGGAACAGTTGGTAGCCGGGGCCAAGACTCTGATAACCGCCGGTAACGGGAAACTGGGAAGGGAAGACTCCGGTTCGCATCTGAGGGTAAATATTTTGCCTCGAGGAACCTTCCGGCGCTACTACGAAGAAGCGCAAGCAGCAGGACTTGACCCGACATGCACAAAGCCCGTGCATATAAATCCACCTGACAGCCTGGTTCGCCGGCTTATACCCGGGCACGGTGTCGAAAAGATACGAGTTAGCTGATGAATTTGCGGAACCCCAGAATGAGGTTGCGAAGCTTCGGAGCTCTGGAGAGCTTCACCAGAGAGGCCCAGCGGATAGTTGAGCTCGACCAGCTGGCTTCCAGGTTGACCGAGTTGATCGTCCGTGCATTCCAGGCCTCAGCTGCTTCTCTGATGCTGCCCGCATATCCCAGCGGTAACTTCGTTATCGCGTCGTCGGTGGGCTCCACGTCCCCCTCATACCGGCTTTACTTGAAAGAAGATGACCTGCTCCTGTGCTGGCTGAAGAACAATGACGGTATCGTTCGCTTCAGCGACCTCGATATCATTCCCCAGCTTCAGGCGCTTCCGGCCAGACAGAAGGAAGAGTTCTCCCGGATTGGGGCCGAGCTTTTCGTGCCTCTCAAGAACCAGGACAGGCTCGTCGGCATCCTGATACTGGGACCCAAGCAACACGGCAAACGCTTTTCCAAGAAGGACCTCAACTACCTCGGGGCTTTGTGTCCCCAGGTTGCCAAAGGACTGGAGAATGCATGTCTCTACCACGAAATCCAGGAAAGAGCGGCGCAATTATCTTTGATTGCCGAATTGGGCAAGGTTATTGCTTCCGGCCTGGACTACCAGGCAGTGATGGAAGCATTCCTGAAGGAACTCAAGAAACTGATAAACGTTGACCTGGCCGCAATCCTCTCCATACAAAGGAAATCCGTGAAGGTATTTGCCCTGATGACCGACCTGGAGGTCCCCTGGAAGATGGGGGATACCGTCCCCCTCGAGGGTACGGCGACGGCCTGGCTGGCAGCCAATATGAGAGGACTCATAGAGACGGATCTTGACCAGCAAAGAAGGTTCTCCACCGGAGAGCTTCTGCTCCAGCACAAGATAAGATCGGTCATCTACTTGCCATTGATATGCCGTGGGGAATTCGTGGGCAGCTTTGTCCTGGGCAGCCTTCAGCCCGCCTCCTATAAGGAAAAAGACCTGATTATGCTTGAACAGCTCAGCAGCTACATGGTCATCGCCATTGAGAACTCCCTGCTCTATAACTTGGAAAAGGAGCAGAGATCCAGGCTGGAGACGGTAGACCAGCAACGAAACGAGTTTCTATCAGCCATCTCTCACGAGTTGAAGACTCCCATCACCTCCGTCAAGGTATCAGCCGAGATTCTGGCCAAAGAGCACGACCTGGCCCAGGATTCATCAGGAGCGGAATTGCTGGAAAACATCGGACACAGCATAGAACGAATGGAGCGCCGGGTAGCGGAACTGCTGGACTTCGCCAAATTGCAGGGAGCCGGCCTGCAACTGTCTCCGGAGCCCGTGGACCTCCACAACGTCTTCGCTGAGACGATCAGCCTGATGACCCCCCTGTCGCTCAGCAAACAACAGACCCTGGAGTTGAAAGTGCCGCCGTCTTTGCCCGTTGTCATGCTGGACAAGCGGCGACTGGAGCAGATACTGCTGAACCTGTTAAGCAATGCCAGTAAATACACTCCTGGGGGAGGTCATATCCAGGTAACCGCCAGGATGGAGCACTATAACCTGCTGGTGCAAGTCAGGGACAACGGCTACGGCATCCCGGCCAGCGAGCAGGAGCTAATATTCAAACCCTACTATTACAGCAAGGCCCGGACGGAAGCGCCAAGCCTCGGCATTGGACTCGCCATAACCAAATCACTGGTGGAACTGCAGGAGGGGCGAATCTGGGTGGAGAGCCAGCCGGGGCAGGGAAGCACCTTTTCCTTCATTCTGCCGCTTGAATCCCCTGAAAATCCACCGCGTAAAGAATCCGGAGAGAGAATTGAAAGCGCTGATAATCGAGGATGATCCCAACCTGATCAAGGCTGTCCTCCTGGCTTTGAGAGCACGATGGCCACAGAGTACGGTCGTCAGCGTGGCCGAGGGCAACAAAGGCGTGGAGGCAGTGGAGGCCGAATCTCCCGACGTCGTTATCCTGGACCTTGGCCTGCCGGATACCGACGGTCTCGATGTACTGCACCAGATCCGCCTGTTCTCAAATGTCCCTATTATTATCATCACTGTGCGAAGTGAGGAGATAGACAGGCTGAGAGGTCTCGAACTTGGTGCTGACGACTATCTCGTCAAACCCTTCAGCTACCTTGAACTGGTGGCCAGGGTCAATGCCTTATTGCGCCGGGTCAGCGTGGACAACTTCGGGACCTCAGCAGGAACAACGCTGACCATTGGCGATCTGACCATCAACTCCAATTCCCAGGAAGTATTCTTAGAGGGCAACCCCATTAAACTGACCCCGATACAATACCGCTTGCTCCATTGCCTGGCCAGCAACGCCGGCCACGTCGTAACGCATGCCACACTCGTATCAAAAGTATGGGGCGACGAAGAAGTTGAGATCGGGGATGACTCTCTCAAAGTACACATACATTACCTGAGGAAGAAACTGGGAGACAAGACCTGGAGTCCCGACCGGATAATAACCGTCCCGGGCGTGGGCTACCGTTTCAAAAAGTAGGGGACTTCGCCCCGCATCCCGGTCTCGGTCCGGCTTCCACGAAGCATCCGCCTCCGGCCCCAACTACATGAAGAAAGACTCTGCATGACCCGCTTGTGCCCTGGCTCTCACAGAGCCAGGATCAGGCCCGCCCTTGTCCAAGAGCGAGGCGGGCTGCACCCCCGTGGACCTCTCGCCAGCATTCTCCTCCAGGCTTTTTCGGCACCTTAACCCATCCTAACAACCATCTAACCGTTCCCTAAACCTTCTTAACCAGTCCCTTAACTTGATGGCCCTACAATCCATACTCGTGCACAAGTATTTTGTGGTGCAAGAATCGAAGAGAATGACATTTGAAGAGGGAAAGGGGGTGGAACCTTACAGGATTCACAGCTAGCAGGAACCGGCAGAGCCAAGGGAACTAATCATAAGAAAGGAGACCACAAGCGTGAAACAGGTACTTTTGAGTTTAACGACCATTGCCCTGGTATGTCTGATGATGGTGGGCGGTGCCTTCGCACAGTTCAGCGACACTGAAACAAGCAGGGCAAACATTGTTGCTGCAGGCACCCTCGACCTGGTAGTGAATGCAGAGAACCCTCTGGAGAGCACCCTGATTGACTTCCAAAACATGTACCCCGGTGAGTACAGAGAAGTCGAGATTAATCTAACAAACCAGGGGAGCCTGGCCGGAAACACCTGGATGATGTTCACCGATTTGGTATGCAGTACCGGAGCATATGTAGAGCCCGAAGCAGCCGTTGAAGGTGATACTCCCATCGATGACATTTGCTCCCAGATAATTGTGAGCATTGATGGAGTGGAGCAGGGTACCCTGGCTGAAATAGCCAATGTCGCCATTCCCCTTTTCCTGCTGGAGGCTGCGGGCAACGGGAATTCAGGAGTGACCATGGTGCTTGGTTTCCTGTTTGTAGAGGAAGCCGGAAATGAGTACCAGGGCGATATGTGCGAGTTTACAATGGTGTTTGGTCTCGACCAGGCAACTTAAAGTGTGCTTGACTCGACCCCGGTAACCTGGTCTACCGGGGTCGAGTCATCTCTACGGCCATGAGAAGCCTCGAAGGGATGCAAAGACCAGGACAAAACGAAGGAGAGTCCTGTTAACTCATGACCACGGCTAAACGGCTAGTCTGCAGGTCGCTAGTGTCGGTAATGCTGGTGGCCTTGCTTTTGGTACTGTTTTCTCATCTGATGGGCTGGCGATTCGAAGCTGTACTAAGCGGCAGCATGGACCCCACCTTGAAGACCGGGGGGCTGATAGTTCTGTCGCCTATGGAGTCGGATGCCATCCAGCCAGGCGACATTATCGGCTTTCACCATCCGGCCAACCCCGATACTCTGATAGTCCACAGGGTCACACAGATCGAGCCCGGCAATCCAGGGAGTTTCCAGACCAAAGGAGACGCCAATACTTTTCACGACGCCTATCCGGTCCCGGAAGGTAACGTCGTCGGCAAAGTAAGGCTTCACCTCCCCTGGGCAGGGCACTTCGCGATGTTTGCCCAAGAGAGGTGGGGACTCTTACTCCTGTTGGTCATACCCGGTGTTATTGTCATCGTGTCGGAGATAAGCAAGCTCAGAGAATCGGCAGGTATGCGGAGGAGTCCACCGGGCCTATACTGAACACACCAGAATGATCGGAGGTTCTCAGTCATGGAAGAATCTGGGAAACCAACAAAGCATTTGGCAAAGCACCTGGGTTACAGAGCGCTGGTCCTTGGCATGCTGGCAGCCCTCTTCCTGGTAGTTGTGCCCAACCTTCTGGGCTGCCGGTTTGATGCCGTCCGCAGTAGCAGCATGAGCCCTGCCATGCATGCCGGTGACCTGGCCATAACCCTTCCAATCAATCCCTACAACGTCAACCTGGGAGACATGATCACTTTTCGCTCCCCCTCTGACCCTGAAGCCTTCATTATCCACCGGGTGGTTGGTATCGACCGTAGCGGTCCTTTGACTTTCAGGACCAAGGGTGACGCCAACACTTCTATCGACGCACACCCAGTGCCCGCTCAGGCTGTTGTAGGCAAAGTGGGATTCCATCTCCCCTTGTTAGGCTATCTCGTGGCTTTCGTTCAGAGTACAGCGGGCTTCATTCTCCTGCTGGTACTACCCGGGGCCACCATACTGTTTCTGGAGATGAACAAACTCTGGGGTGCCTTGAGCCCTCAAGGAGGGCGGGAAACGGGAAGAAAAGTCCCAATAGGCGAACATTTCCGGAGCAGAAAGCCGGCCAGCGATGCTTTGCGCCCAACCTTTTCAGCACAGGGACGTTGGAAGACATAGAAACGTTGGCACTGTTGTCGCATACCCAGGACGCCGCCATGCAAAGGGAGGACGAAGATGGAATCAAGTCGGCGGCTCCTGCTGGGAACGATGACGCTTCTGCGCCTCCTCTATGACCTCCAAGGCAACGTCGCGGTCTGCCCAACCTTCGATGCGAATAGCTTTCATTTCGAGGTCCTTATAGACTGAGAAAAAGTGCTGTATTTCCTTCAGAAGGTGGGGCGGCGCATCGGACAGACAGCGGATGTAGTTCCAGAATGGATCGTAGATGGGTACGCACAGCACCTTATCATCCGAGCCCTTTTCGTCCCACATTTTGAAAAGGCCCACCGGCCGGACCTCGACTATGCAGCCGGGAAAGGTGGGTTCCCAGACCATGACAAGGGCATCCAGGGGATCATTATCATGGGCCAGGGTATCGAGAATGAAACCGTAGTCGCTGGGATAGTGTACCGCCGAGAACAGCATCCGGTCGAAACGTATCATTCTCCGTTGCTTATCATACTCGTACTTATTGCGGCTGCCCTTGGGCACCTCTATCAGAACGGTGACTGTCTGTTCAGGTTCCATCCTTCCTCCCGATCAGAAAATGAGGCAACTACACCGATTGTAGCAACAAGTTTTGCAAGGCTTCTACCCGGCCTGAGTAAGGAATATGAGACCGGGACTTGCATCATGCGTGCTTGATTGACATTGATGCAGAATTCGACCATGATAACTCACAAGAATGTGCTCCTGGATCAGCCTGAATCTTGCGCGGTGACGACGCCATGAGACAAGTTGGATGATTGAAATACTGCATTCATTAGCCACCCACATATAGGAGGTATGCGCAACATGGTCTCAGAAGGGGAGACATCTGCCCAATTGTCAGCTAGCGAGGAATACGAATTGTGGACACTCCTCAACCAGGTAAACGATGGGATGCTGAGAGCCCGGGACAATGAGTTGAGACAGTTCGATACCTCAAGCGTACAGGTCGGCATCATGTACGCCCTGAAGAACATGAAGCACTCGCCGACGCAGAGTGAAATAGCCAAATGGGTATTTCGCAAACCTCACACTGTCGCCGCTGCCCTGGAACGTATGGAAAGACAGGGGCTGGTCAAACAGGAGAGAAATGCGGGAGGCAAGAAGCAGGTCAGGGTGGAGATGACCGAGAAGGGCAAGGAGATGTACCAGCAGCAGAGCAAGCACAGACGGGCAATCCCTGCCATTTTGGGAAGCCTGGCCTCGGAGGAGCGGGCTCTTCTGCAAGATCTTCTCAGGAAGCTGCGCGCCCGTACGCTGGCAGAGCTTGCTGTGAAACCGCCGTTTCCATGATATGAATTCGCTAAGCTGCTAATTGCCGGGCTCCCCTGACACCAGGCATTATCCGACTCTACTCCGAATGGCGCAGGCGCGCCTATTGACCTTCGGTCCGGCATCCTATCACCTGGCCCCGGATCGCACCAACCATATCAACCGTTGACAAGCCAATATCTGATGTTATATCTAGGTCGATATCGTGTATGTTGACAAACACGACATCTTGTTGCTAGTATGTCCGCGTCTTCACGGCCAGTGAGGACGTGCACTTGAGGAAGGAGGGCAAAACTGGGCATTGAACCCAAGGCGCATTAGAAAGAGTGTTAGGCCATTCGGAGAATACTGGCCAGCCTGACTCCGGAAGAGCGCCGCCTCCTCATCTTCACCTCCGCCGGGGGCACAGTGCGGCTGGTCCGGCATCTTTCCTGGTGTCATGCCATGGAACTGCTGCTGG
>PUNJ01000164.1 GCA_003551705.1 Chloroflexota bacterium
CTGCCCTGTTGCCTGAACAGTACACAGGCATGTCTGGTGGTGAAGAAGTGCCCGTACAGGTTCACTTTCAAGACCGAGTCCCACTCTTCTTCGGTCATCTTGTAGACCATGCGGTCCCGGACCATGGCGGCGAATTTGGACTCTGTCTCCGCTTTCAATGCTGGCCGCAAGTCTCCAGCGTCATTCGTATGGTCTTGCGTTCTCTGGATGTGGCAGGCAATTAAAGACCATGTAACTCCCTGTATATGGAACTGGGCAGGGGTTTGTCAACACGAGTTTGACCGCTGGCGGAACAAAGGAAGTCCTCCCGTGCCACAGGCCGCCGCTTCTTATATGATAGACGGTGTCAGGACCCCGCCGGCCATTGCATTTTCCGTTCCCAATAGGTCAAAATGGACGCACCCGTAAATCGCAAACGAAGGAGGAACCGCAATGGAGCATGGGCCACTACTTTTTGATCCCGCTTCCCAGGAGGACTGGGTTGGGCGCGTTGCCGCCGGCAACCTGCCTCCCCTCATGATCACCGTCGCCATCACCGGCGGCGTCCAGGGCAAGGAAATCAATCCCAACCACCCCGAATCCGCCGAAGAACAGGTCGCCCAACTCCAGGACTGCTACAAACTCGGCGCCACCATGGTCCACCTCCACGTGCGCCGCCCCGATAACCCCACCCTCACCGCCGCCGACCCCGCCGAATACCGGCGCGTCAACGGCATGATCCGCGAAGCCTGCCCGGAAATCATCATCAATAACACCACCGGCGGCGGCATCGGCGCCGAATCCCAGGAAGCCCGCCTGGCCTCCACAGAGGCCAATCCCGAAGTCTGCAGCCTCGACTGCGGCCCCATCGCCTCCCGTTTCACCCTCAAAAAACGCAAGCCCCCCCTGTTCGGGCGGGACGAGGACTACCACCTGGATACCTGCGCCGCCGTCACCTACGGCGAAACCGAGAAATACGCCCGCATCATGCTGGAAAAGGGCATCAAACCCGAAATCGAGGTCTGGAACACCGGCCACTATACCCTGGTGCGCAACCTCATCGATCAGGGCCTGGTCAAACCCCCCTACCTCATCGGCCTGGTCATGGGCTTCGGCGGCGGCGCCTACGCCACCCCGAAGGAGGTCATGCACCTCATCGAGTGCGGCCCAAAGCCGGCCGTGTACAGCGTCCTGGGCGTGGGCCTCTACCAGACCCCCATGGCGGCCACCGGCATCACCCTTGGCATCAACGTGCGCACCGGCATGGAGGACAACGTCCTCTTCAAGAAGGGCCAACTCTGCCGCGACAACGCCCAACTGGTGGAAAGGGTGGTGGCCATGGCCAGGGCCTTCGGCCGGGAGATCGCCACGCCCAAACAGGCCAGGCAGATGCTCGGCCTGTCGGAGAAACCCAGCCAGTACTAACCGAGCAGCGCCGCCGGCAGCCACAAAGCAACGGAGGTCGATATATGGACTTGGACAAACTGGACACCATTGCCGTGCTGGGCACAGGCACCATGGCCCCGGGCATCGCCCAACTCTGCGCCCAGGCGGGCTATCAGGTCAACATGTGGGCGCGCACCGATGCCAGCCTGCAGCGGGGTTTCGACCGCCTCAAGGCCGGCCTGCGCACCTTCCTCGACCACGAACTCATCACCCCCGGCGATGAGGAACAGGTCCTCGCCAGGGTGAGGGGCGTCACCGGACTGGAGGAGGCCGTGACCCGCGCCGGCTTCGTCATAGAGTCGGTGGCCGAGGACCTGGCCCTCAAACAGGACCTCTTCTGCAGGCTGGACCAGGCCTGCGCCCCGGAGGCCATCCTGGCCACCAACACCTCCGGCCTGAGCATCGCCGCCCTGGCCTCAGCCACCCAGAGGCCGGACAGGGTGGTGGCCACCCACTTCTGGAATCCACCGCCCCTGGTGCCCCTGGTGGAGGTCTGCGGCTGTGCCATGACCGAACCCGGGGTCATCGAGGCAACGATCCAGTTGATGAGGCGGCTGGGCAGGTCGCCGGTCCTGTTGCAGAAGGAGGCACCCGGCTTCATCGGGAACCGGCTGCAAGTGGCCCTGCTGCGGGAGGCCCTCCACATAGTGGAGCAGGGAATTGCAAGCATGGAGGACGTCGACACGGCGGTGAAGATGAGCTTCGGGCGGCGGCTGGCGGCCACCGGTCCCCTGGAGTCGGCCGACTTGGGCGGGCTGGACGTATTCCTGGCCATTTCGGAGTATCTCAACAGCGACCTGTGCAGCTCCCGGCAACCTTCGCCGCTGCTGGCGGAGGCCGTGGAGCAGGGCCGGCTGGGGGCCAAGACGGGCAAGGGCCTCTACGATCGCTCCCCCGATGCGTTCAGGCAACTGGCCAGGGAGAGGGAGGCGCAGCTCGTTGCCTTTCTCAGACAGGACAAGGCGAAAGGAGGGGCATGATGGGACCCCTGGACGGCTTGAAGATCGTGGAACTGGCCACCTGGGCGGTGGTGCCCTCCGCCTGCGAGGTGTTCGGCGACTGGGGTGCCGACGTCATCAA
>PUNJ01000159.1 GCA_003551705.1 Chloroflexota bacterium
ACAATACATATTCTTCGATCTTGCCATGGGCCACTTCCGCATTGCCATCCCCGTGCTGTCATTGATGACCGTGGGGCCGACCTTGATGAGGGTCGGCTCGGAGGAGCAGAAGCGGCGCTTCTTGCCGCCGATTCTGACGGGAGACGTTACCTTTGGCATTGGGTATACGGAACCGGAGGCCGGAACGGACCTGTTCTCCCTGAAGACGACTGCGGTCAAGCAGGGAGATGACTACATAATCAACGGGCAGAAGATTTTTACCTCCATGGGCCATTTTTGTGACTACTTCTGGCTGGCAGCCCGCACTGACCCCGATCCTTCCAAGAAACACGCCGGTATATCGATATTTCTGGTCGATGCCAAGAGCCCCGGTCTAACCATAGAGCCTATGCACGTTATGGGTGGGTTCAGGACCAATCATGAGTTTTTTGACAACGTCAGAGTTCCCAAGGAAACCATGATTGGCGAAGAAAATATGGGCTTCCAATACATGTTCACCCAGTTGGCCCACGAGAGAATCAACCTGGTGCCTCATTCAATGGCCGGCAGGTCGATCGAAGATACCGCCAAATGGGCCATGGAGAAGAGGTTCAATGGCGGCTCCGTTTATGACGAGCCCTGGGTGAAGCACAAGCTGGCAGAGCTAATCGTTGAGACCGAGGTGCTAAAAATTCTCAACTACCGGGTGGCCTGGCTTATGACCCAGGGCCATGTACCGCATGTGGAATCGGCCATGTCGAAAGCCTTCGGCACTGAACTCTTCCTCAGGACTACGGGCGGCTGCCTGCAGATACTGGGCCTTGGCGGCCAGATGGTATCAGGCTCCGGTTGGGCTCCCTTAAACGGATGGATGGAAAGGTCTCACCAGATGCAACTCATGCTTACCTTTGGCGGAGGGACCAACGAGGTGATGAGAGATATTGTCGCCATGATGGGCCTGGGAATGATGAAATCAAGATGACTCCTTGTGAGTCTCAACTCCCGGCATGGCCGGGGACCTGTCTGTCAACGAACTTCAAGGAGGTCAATAAACATGGATTTCGCTCTTAGTTCCGAACAGGAACTTCTCAAGAAGGAAGCCAGGCATTTTCTGGACACCGAGTGTCCCAAAAAGGTTATCAAGGAGATCGAAGCAAGCGAGCTTGGGTACTCGCCCGAAGTATGGAAGAAGATGGCGGAACTGGGCTGGCTTGGCCTGGTACTGCCTGAGGAATACGATGGCGTGGCGGGCAATCTGCTCGATCTGGCAGTACTCTTTGAGGAGTTTGGCAAGACCGCACTGCCCAGTCCCATGTTTTCGACAGTGGTCCTGGGTGCCCTGCCTATCCTGGAAGCCGGCAGTGACGAGCAGAAGACGCAATTGTTGCCGAAGGTAGCTAATGGTGAGCTTGTGCTGACCATGGCGCTTTCTGAGCCGGAGACGGACTATCGTCCCGAGTTCATGCGGACCCAGGCGGTTTCCAGCGGAAAAGAATACAAAATAAGCGGGACCAAGCTTTTTGTGGCCAATGCGCACGTAGCCGGATACCTGCTGGTTGCTGCCAGAACGAAAGAGGTCGATCGTGAGGGGAAGGGGATCAGCTTGTTCCTGGTGCCGGCCCAAGCGGCGGGTATTCGTGTCATCCCCATGCCGACTGCGGCCGGTGACAGGCAATTTGAAGTTGTCTTTGAGAACGTTACCGTGCCCGGAGACAATGTGATAGGCAAGCTGCACGAGGGCTGGACGGTGATCGAGTCAGCATTGCAGAAGGCCACCGCTCTGCAGTCTGCAGCAACGGTCGGGGTCATGCAGCAGGCTTTGAGCATGACTGCCGAATATACGTCCACACGGGTCCAGTTCGGCAAGCCGATAGGCAGTTTTCAGGCTGTCCAGCACCGGCTGGCTGACATGCTCAGGGACGTGGAAGGTGCCAGGTGGACTTCATACCGGGCGGTGTACCGGTTGAGTAAAGGACTTCCGTCGACGCAGGAGGTTGCCATAGCCAAGGCATGGACCAGCGATGCCTGCCAGCGGGTTGCATATGCTGCTCAACACTTGCATGGAGGCATCGGCATGGACCTGGACTATGACCTGCATTTCTATTTCCGCTGGGCCAAGGTGATGGAACTGAGTCTGGGAGCTGCGCCGGAGCAGTTGAAGAAGGTGCAGCCCATAATCCGGGAGTAAGTAAGTGCCGGGCTGTTGCATGGGCATCAAACGACCATCGCTCTCGACCGGACTTGGCTTTTGTCGTGACTTGGGCTAGAATAATGCTTGGTCCATCACACGAGTTCAAGAACGGCCCGCACAGCGGCTTGAAGGGCACCGCCGCGGGTTCCTGTCTCACAGATTTCCTTTTGGCGCTAGCCCTGCACAAGAAAGGGTACCAAACTTTGTAATGACTCCCTAACAATGGGGAATAAACGACCATAGTCAGCTAATGAAGGAGGGTGTATGGCTGAAAGAGTCGGGATAGTGGCGGTGGCTCAAACCAAATACAGTCCGGACAGGGCAGATGCTCACGAAGGTGAACTGGCCTACGAAGCTATCAAGCAGGTCTTGGACGAGACCGGCCTTAAGTACGGTCACGATGGTGAGAGCATTGACTCGGCGGTAACCTGTTCGCAGGACTTCTGGGATGGCAGGACCATTGCCAACCTGAATGTCAACCCCTATGTGGGGGCGCACCTCTCGCACGAGGTCAAGGTGGCCGAGGACGGGGTTAACGCCGTGTATGTAGCGATGGCGGAGGTCATGGGTGGCCACCACAAGGCAAGCATCGTGGTGGCCCATGCCAAGGAGTCCATGACCTCCTTCCGGCTTGCCGAGAATGCCGGGCTGGATGCCATCTGGCTGAGACAGCTCGGCCTTGACAATTGGTCCGCAGCGGCCTTGCAGGCAAAGCGTTACATGCACAAATACGGCATAACTCCGGAGCAATGCGCACAGGTAGTGGTGAAGAATCGCAAAAATGCTAAGAACAATCCCTTTGCCCAGGAACCGATGGACCTGACTGTAGAGGACGTTCTGGGTTCTCCAATAGTCTCTACTCCGTTGAGGCAACTTGATTTCAAACCTCACTCGGACGGAGCTGTGGCCATGATTCTGTGCGGGGAAACTCTAGCCAAGAAGATCACCCCGAAACCCATTTGGATACTGGGCGCCTCCAACTGCTATGAGACGCATTATCTGGGCGACCGGGACCTGGCTGAAGCGGATGCCCTGATAAAGGCGGCCGCCAAAGCCTACAAGATGGCGGGCATAAGCGACCCGGGCAAGGAGTTGGACCTGGCGGAAATTTCAGAGCCGGTCTCCTACCAGGAACTGCTCTGGATGGAGGGGCTGGGCTTCTGTGGCCGGGGCGAGGGCGGCAGATTCATAGAGACAGGCACCACCCAGATGGGTGGTAAGATTCCTGTGAATCCCTCCGGCGGCACACTGGCCGGCAATCCCGACGGTGTGGCGGGTATGGCTCGCGTGGCGGAAGCGGTGCTGCAGCTTCGCAACGAGGCCGGCGCCCGGCAGGTCCCCGGGGCCAAGGTAGCGCTGGCCCATGGCGTTACCGGGGTTTGCGGTCAATTGCAGGCCGTCATGATACTGGGGAACAGCTAATCGGAGGTTGAAATGGGAAATAGAGTAGCTATAGTCGGCATTGGACAAACCTATCACAAGAGCAACCGCCCCGACGTAAGCCAGCCCGAAATGGTCAACGAGGCTGTGCGAGCCGCCCTGGCGGATGCTCAATTGGAAGCCAAAGACATCGAGGCCTCCTTTCTGAGCAATATGGAGACCTTCGAGGGCATCTATCTGCCCGATCATGGCATGGCTGATGAAATCGGTGCCTACATGCGCTCCGGCCTCAAGGTCTGCACGGGCGGCACCAGCGGGGCCTCCGTAGTAGCCGAGGCTTTTCATTATGTGGCCGCCGGGCTTTTTGACGTGGTTATGGTTACCGGCTTCGAGAAACAGGACTGCGGCGATACCACGGCAGCCATCACCGCGGCTTGCACCCCGGTCTGGGGAAAGGGCGTGGCCACCGGCGCCATCGGGGAATTCGCCAAGCAGGCCTTGACGTATATGGAGAATTCCGGGTCGAGGGAGGAGCATGCGGCCATGGTCCGCCTCAAGGCCGACCGCGGCGCCTGCTTGAATCCCTATGCTCATTTGAAGCTCGGCCTGAAGAGTATTGAGGAGATCCTGGCCTCCGGTTATCTGGTCTGGCCTCTGAGGCTGCTGGACTTCTGCCCGCAGTCGTGCGGCGCTTGCGCCCTCATCTACGCTTCGGAATCGGCAGCCAAGAAGATGGCTCAGAAACCGGTGTGGATTGCTGATGTGGAAACGGTGCACCAGGAACCCTTCCGGGCCGGCTCTTTTGGCGACCCGACGGGGCTGGAGACCTACACCCAGGAGGTAGCTTGCGAGCGAGTCTACAAGCGCAATGGCATCACCGATCCCATCAAAGATATTTGCATGGCCGAGCTATACGAACCATCCAACTGGGAGGAACTGAACCTCTACGAGCGCTTCCACTTCTGTGAGAAGGGCGAGGGCTGGAAACTGGTGGAGAAGGGGATCACCGAGATCGAGGGCGCCTTCCCTGTGAATCCCTCGGGCGGCGTTATCGCCACCAACCCCATCGGCGCCACTCCCACCATCCGCGTGGCGGAGGCTGCTCTTCAGGTGAGGGGCGATGCGGGTCCGCACCAGGTCACCCGGGATGTGCATACGGCCATGGCGACGGCCCTTGGAGGCCCGAACTGGACCGTGTTGACACTCCTTAAGAGGTCTTTGTAGGAGGAAAGAAGATGACACAGCAATCCTCTCAGGAACAAGAATTGATACGCATCAACTACGGCACGCCGCGCCCATACAAGTGGGCGACGGGCAAGTACATAGGCAAGCTCTATAAAGAGGCCAAGGAAAACAAACAGCTGGTCACCAATCGCTGTCCACAGTGCAAGCAGTTGCTCTGGCCGCCGATCGCCTTCTGCGGTCGCTGCAAGGTGGATGCCGGCGAAGACTGGGTAGTCATGAACCAGAGGGGAACGGTGGTCCAGTATACCTACCTAGTGGTGCCCATGTGGGACCCCCACTACGGTGAGAAGTTCGCCAATCCGTATCCGACTGCGACCATCAAGCTGGATGACGGCGCCTACCTGGTCAGCCGCCTGCAGGAGCAGGACCCCGAGAAGCTGAAGGTGGGCATGCGCGTGGAGGCAGTCTGGAAGGAAGAGGGTCGTGGCACCGGCATGGGCGACGTACTATATTTCCGGACCATCGAGGAGTAGGAGGCAAAGATGCAGATTCAGGACAGAGTTGAGCAGGTCGACGATCTGGACAGATATGTCTATCACGGCAGGATAGATATTCCCAATAGCTACTCCGCGGGCACGGTGGGCAGCCACTTTTTGACGGAGTTGCGCGATAAGAAGATCTTCCTGGGCATGAAGTGCGAGAAGTGCAACGTGGTGTACGTGCCTCCCCGCTCCACCTGCAAGTATTGCTTCGCCAAGATGGACGACAGTTGGGTGGAAGTCGCCGACAAAGGGACCCTGCTGACCTACACGGTCAATTTCGCGCCCACTGCCGCCCAACCGGCGGAATCGCCCATCATCTACGGCATTGTGCAGTTGGACGGTGCTACAACAGGTTTCGTACACATGCTGGGCGAAGTGGACCTGGAGGACCTGAGGATAGGCATGAGACTCCAGGCTGTCTTCAAGCCCGAGCGTGATGCCAGCATTCTGGCCGTGAAGTACTTCAAGCCGTTGAAATAGATGTAGGGAGATCAAGGAGGGACCTGTCAAATGGCCCGTAAAACTCTCCGAACCAAGCTTTGCGATCTGTTGGAAATCGAGTACCCTATCCTGCTGGCCGGGATGGGCGGGGCCGCCAATGCTGAGTTGGCGGCGGCCGTCTCCGAGGCCGGCGGGCTGGGTATCATCGGAGGCATGAATCTGAGTCCGGACGAACTCGACGCGGAGATCGTCAAGTGCAAGAAGCTCACCGGCAAGCCCTTCGGCGTGGATACCATAGCTCCAACCAACATGGTGGATACGGCCACGGTGGACGAGTTGAGGAACTACATTCCTGACGAAGCTGTGGACTTTGCCCTTAAACTGGCCGGGGAGCTGGGGATACCTGTGCCTGAGGGCACCCGTCTGGGCAAGGACGGCGGAACAGGTTGGGCGGCGGGCATGACCCCGAAGCAGATTGAAGTGGTCTATGACCACAAGGTACCTGTCTTCGCGGCGGCGCTGGGCAGTCCGGCGTTTATGGCCCCGGAGGCGCATGCCCGCGGCATGAAGGTGATTGGTCTGGTGGGCAACACCCGTCAGGCCCGCAAGGAGGCAGAAGGAGGCGTGGACGTTATCGTGGCCCAGGGCCATGAAGCCGGCGGACACACTGGATATGTGGCCACGATGCCCCTGGTGCCCATGATCGTGGATGCTGTATCGCCTACGCCGGTGGTGGCGGCGGGGGGCATCGCCGACGGACGGGGCCTGGTTGCATCCCTGGCTTTGGGGGCCTGCGGCGTGTGGTGCGGCACGGCCTTTCTGACCACCCATGAAGCCGGCATACTCCAGGAAGCCAAGGACCGCATTCTCAACGCCACGGAAAGGGATACCAGGGTCACGCGGGTGTTCACGGGCAAGACCTGCCGCTTGCTGACCACGCAACTAATCGAGCGCTGGGAAAAGGAAGGACCCATACTGCCCTTCCCTCTGCCCATAGTGCTCTGCACCAGTCTGCAGGACTATCTCAGCGAAGCCGGCATGGTTGACAACTACTTCATACCTGCAGGGCAGATCAGCGGCGCCCTGAATGAGATGAAGAGCGCCAAACAGGTTGTGGAGGACATGGTAACGGAAGCGGTCCGCCTTTTGGAGGAGCTTCCCGCAGCAACCAGGGCCTAGATAAGGAAGCAGGAGCTAAGAAAAAAGGGTAGCAAGGCTTTCGGGAGAGGTCCTTTGTGAAAGGGCAGGCCGGCGGCCTGTTGCACCCGTAAGGAGGATGTATGGCCATAAACAAGATCGTTGGCAGTGCGGAAGAAGCTGTGGCCGACGTTTTCGATGGCGCCATGATACTGGTGGGCGGTTTCGGCACCATAGCCAGTTGCCCCAGCCGGCTCCTCACGGCGTTATCGGAGAGACCGGAGGTGCGAAACCTGACTCTCGTATCCAATCCTGGAGGTTTTGGGGTCGAGATATGGGGCGAGCATGATATAGAGGTGTTGCACAGGACGGGACAAGCCAGGAAGCATATCGTTTCAGCGCCCACCAACCCGTTGATAGTCAATACTGTTGAGAAGAAGTACCGGGCTGGCGAGGTTGAGGTGGAGATGGTACCGCAGGGGACCCTGGCTGAGCGGGTCAGGGCCGGCAGGGCTGGTCTGGGCGGTGTTCTGACGCCCACAGGTGTCGGCATAGCGGAGATCCAGGACGGCAAGCCGGTAGTGGAGATGGACGGTAAGAAGTTCCTGATAGAGAAGGCCATCAAGGGCGACTTTGCCTTTATCCGGGCCCACAAGGCGGACCGCTGGGGCAACTTGGTCTTCCAGGGTACGTCGAGGACCTTCAATGCCACCATGGCCGGTGCGGCTCGGGTGACAATAGCCGAGGTGGACGAGATTGTGGAGCTTGGCGAGTTACACTACGAGCATATCATCACGCCGGGCGTCTACGTAGACCGGGTTGTGTTGAGGAAATAGGAGGACGCCGATGACAGATACATCAGACAAGATCAGGATCGATGAGCAGACGATGGCCCTGCGTGTGGCCAGGGAGTTCAAGGACGGGGACACGGTGAACCTGGGAATCGGTGTGCCCACGCTGGCCTCGAACCTGGTACCCATGGACCGCGAGGTGATCTTCCACTCTGAGAACGGCGCCCTGGGTTACGGTCAGATCTGCACGGCGGGCGAAGGGAGCCCTCATCTGGTCAACGCCGGCGGGCAGCCGGTCGAGGTGAGGCCCGGTCTGGCGGTTGTGGACCATGCAGAGTCCTTTGCTTTCATCCGGGGCGGCTGGCTGGACTATACGGTCCTTGGCGGCCTGCAGGTGTCGGAGAAGGGCGATCTTTCCAACTGGATGATTCCGAACAAGCAGATAGGCACCATTGGCGGAGCCATGGACCTGGCCTTGGGGGCCAAGAATGTCATTGTGGTCATGCCGCATAACACCAAGGACGGCGGCTACAAGATCGTAAAGGAGTGCAGCTATCCCTTGACGGGTGTGCAGTGCGTCACGATGGTGGTGACGGATATCGCTGTGATCAGGATAGACAAGAGGGGTATGGTGCTGTGCGAGGTCGCGCCCGGCTGGACGGCCGAAGAGGTCCAGGCGTTGACTGAGCCCAAACTGGTCATCGACCCCGATTTGACGGAGATTGCGCTGGCGTAGGGACAGCCCAATCCGGAGTCCTGCGGGACCCTGTGGGCTTTCTCAATAGTGCTGCCATGACTTCCCCGGTGGTGGGAGCGTCTCGCAACCGGCCGGCATAGAAGGTATTGGGGGGGCAGGCAAGCCTTTGGGCTTGCCTGCCCTTTTCGTGCCAGGCGACATTTCTGTTTGGGACGGGAACTGGCCGTGTCCCGCATGGGCGGGCCGCGGTGCTTGCCCTGTGCCCTTCCAGTGCCCACCCGGGGTTCCCTGATGATGGAACGCTGGCCATTCGTAGCGAGTGGCCTGATGTTCGCGATAATGGGCGGTCGAAAGGCCTGGTAAATGGCGGAGGTTGACATCCAGGCGTGTTGCGTGGCATGGTCAGATGGTGGTCTGCCGCCCGCAGGGTCCCTGAGGCCGCCCGGGTGCCGGGGAACCGCGGGGCAAACTGAAGATGGGAGGCAAGGTCCATGCCTATAGTGAGAGTTGAGATGTGGCCCGGCCGGACGCACGAGCAGAAGGCGGAACTGGCCAGGGCCATTACCGAGGCTGTGGTACGGATTGCCAAGACGACGCCTGAGGCGACGATCGTGGTTTTTGAAGACGTGGCCAAGGAGAATTGGGCGCAGGCAGGCGTGTTGGCATCGGAGGCTTAGCGTTATTGCTTGCGGATGGTCTTCGTGGGTGGGGGTCAGGGATGGCTTGTGGCAATGGATGGCGGTTTGGCCGAGGCTGGGCTCGTCGGGTCGCTGGCGGCCTGGCCGTGGCCCTGGTAAAGGATTATGAGGTTGGTGTGATGGAACGCAATGATTACAGCGGCCCCTTTGATGGCGATTTAAGGTTTGAGGACTTCTCGGTAGATGCCCTGGCGGGTCTTCTGAAGGTATACGGGAAGCTGATGGTGAATCTGGACGGTTTCTGGTACCTGGCGATCAAGGAGCGGTTGGGCAATGATGATGCGATGGCTTGCGACCACTGGGTATGGGACCGAGCGATGAAGTATATGGTGGACGATGTTATTGAACTGCTTGGTGTGGAGGGCAGGAGCGTGGCGGATTTCATGAGGACGATGCAGGTTCGTCCGATGTGTTTCGTGCTGGGGGAGAGAATGAGGGTGATAGATGATAACGATGTTGTATTGACCGTGGTGGACTGTCCTACGCTGGTGGCTTTGGAGAAGGAGGGTGAGGGGCGGGATGCGAGTCATTGTGATGAGGGGTGTTCCGTAATGAGGGCCAAGCACGCGCGCATGTTCAATCCGGCGATTGAGGTCACGTGTTTGAAGTTGCCGCCGCGGCCTACTCCCGCAGACATCTGTTGCGAATGGCGGTATTTTCTGCCCCCGGCCTGACCTTGGAGCTGGGCTGCTGAAATCTGCTTTGAGGAGCTACCATCGGGCTGCCCGCATCGCCTCCCACATCGGCTCCTCGTCGACCTTCATGGGGTGGTGCTGGGCCACCGTTACCCGTTCCTCGTTCCTCGTTCCTCGTTCCTCGTTACTCGTTACTCGTTACTCGTTACCCGTTCCTCGTTACCCGTTACCCGTTACCCGTTCCTCGTTACCCGTTACTCGTTACCCGTTACTCGTTCCTCGTTCCTCGTTACCCGTTCCTCGTTACTCGTTACTCGTTCCTCGTTACTCACTTCGGTTGAGCCCCCATTATCGAGATGCTATAGTAGTAGTGCCTCATTATCCGTTCAAGGTTAACTTACGACCTGGGGAAGTGCTGGAACTGGCAGACAGGCATGACTTAGGATCATGTGCCGCGAGGCGTGAGGGTTCGAGTCCCTCCTTCCCCACGTGCCTGAACCATCGGATACGAGTGTACCAATTTGCTTAACACCGTGCCTGGTTTGCTTAAGACGCGTCACAACGACTCCTTTCATGGCTATGTGCCGTTGGCCATATGGCATCACCATCTTCCCTTGGTAGGGCAGCGAGGGAACCAATCCTTCAAGAACTGGCGTCGCAACTCCATTTGGCCAAGCCGCTGGGCGAATTGCGTCTTTTAATCAGGGCAGCTTCTTCGACACTTGTCCAAAGAGTGTATGTTGTAGCAAATTAAGTCGGACACGTTAACTCATGGTTAATAATTGGTTAAGATTGTTGACAAAGCCTTGTGAGGAGTGAAGAATAAAGTTGGTCCAGGTTCTCGTAAGCTAGAGACAACCAATAATCAACTGAACAAGGTGAACGCAGATAATGGAAGAGAAGAAAACATTATACAGCCTGATTTCCCTCCTTATCATCTTGAGCTTAGCAATTCTGTTTCCGGCAACCGTTGTTAGAGCATCTCCAGCGACGGAAATATGGAATTGGCATGATTTGGATGCCATCAGAGATAACGTGGACGGTGTTTACAGGCTCATGAACCACCTCGATTCCACCACGGCTGGTTACCAGGACATAGCGGGCCCTGATGCTAATGACGGGAAGGGCTGGCAGCCGATTGGAACTAATGGTGACGGATTTACCGGGTCTTTCGACGGTCAGGAATATGAGATAAGCAACCTGCATATCGACCGCCCTGACGAGGATTACATAGGACTTTTCGGTTATGTTGACGACGTAGGGGTCATCGAGAAGGTCGGCGTGGTGAACGCTGATGTAACCGGCAACCATTGGGTGGGAGGTCTGGTCGGGCATAATAACGAGGGGACTGTGTCCCGGAGTTATTTCACAGGCAGCGTGACCGGTGATCAAGAGGTGGGTGGTCTGCTCGGGCGTAATGATGGGACGGTGTCCCAGGGTTATTCCACAGGCAGTGTGACCGGCGACCGTTTTGTCGGTGGTCTGGTCGGGCGTAATTATGAGACGGTATCCCGGAGTTATTCCACAGGCTCCGTGACCGGCCGCTCCGACGTGGGTGGTCTGGTGGGGCGTAATTGGGATGCGACGGTGACCGACTCCTACTCGTCGGGCTTGGTGACCGGCAACTCTGATGTGGGTGGCCTGGTGGGGTATAGGTATGTCGGAACGGTCACCAACAACTTCTGGGATATTCACAATTCGGGGCAGAGCACTTCATCTGGTGGGACTGGGTTGACAATGTTTGAACTGACGACCAAATCCACCTTCACGGGTGCTGAGTGGGACTTTGAGGACGTGTGGAATATTGACGAGGGCGAAAGCTATCCTTACCTGATAGACAATGAGCAGGACCCACACCCTGCCCCCCGCTCGTATGAGATCAC
>PUNJ01000049.1 GCA_003551705.1 Chloroflexota bacterium
CTGAGCAGCGACAACCTGGAGCTGCATGTGGTCCAGGAACTGTTCATGACGCCATCAGCCCAGCTTGCCGACTACGTGCTGCCGGCGGCCACCTGGATGGAGCGGGACTTCTGCACCAACATGATGGACTTTGGTAGCCTGCTGCAGGGTGGTGAGGCTGCCATCCCGCCTCTGGGTGAGAGAATCGATATCTACGAGTTCTTCCGCGGGCTGGGCGTGTCTGTCGGCCAGGAGGAATACTGGCCCTGGAGGACCACCCGGGAGGTCAGCAATTACCGGCTTCAGCCCACGGGGCTGAGCTTCCCGGACGTGGTGGACAGGATGGTGGTCTTTCCGGACAACTTCGAACTGCAACCATGGCAGAGTAAGGGATTCCCAACACCTTCGGGCAAGGTAGAACTGTACTCGACCATACTGGAGCAACTGGACTACGATCCGCTTCCCCACTACGAGGAACCGCCGGAGAGCCCGTTGCGGCACCCTGACGTGGCCCGGGAGTACCCGCTGACCCTGAATACCGGCGGCAACTTCATGCCCATGTTCCACTCGGAGTTCATGCAGAAGGGGATAGGTTCCAGGGAGAAGCACCCCGATCCCCTCATGGATATTCATCCCGATACGGCTGCGGGGTTGGGGATCGCCGAAGGGGACTGGGTGTATATTGAGACCCGCAGGGGCAGGATCCGGCAGAGGGCCAGGCTCAATGCGGGTATGCTCCCCAATGTGGTCAATTGCCAGGCAAGCTGGTGGTTTCCGGAGAAACCGGCCTACCAGCCGGACTTCAGCGGCGTATTCGAATGCAATGCCAATGTCCTGACCCTGGATGATCCCGAGTGGTGCGACGAACTATCGGGCGGCTGGTGCAACCGGGCGCTCCTGTGCAGGGTGTATAAGGCGGAGTAGTATGTGGGCGTATTGCCGGCTGGATCGCCATGTACGTGGTAAATGGTGGGTTACGCTCGGCAGGTGGTTGCTCGGCACCGCGCGCCATACAGGGCGCCTCGCTAACCCACCCTACGTGGGCGTCTCCGTTTAGGCGCTGAGGGTGGAGTGGGGGGTAGGGTGGGCGTATTGCCGGCTGGATCGCCATGTACGTGGTAAATGGTGGGTTACGCTCGGCAGGTGGTTGCTCGGCACCGCGCCATACAGGGCGCCTCGCTAACCCACCCTACGTGGGCGTCTCCGTGTCAAGGGCGGCGCATTTTTCGCCACTTCCGGTGTTGTTGTCCTTGTGGTCTCAAGTAGGGATAGGCCCACGTGCACAATGGACGGCCCCCGGGCTCAGCCGCTTCTCGATATGCTTTCTGTGGGCGTGATGTCGGTCTGCAGCAATTGTTCGTTTCTTAGTATTGCCAGGGGTGCTTTTTGTCCGATCAGTTCTCTGGTCAACAGCCGGTGCAGGTCATCCAGGCTTGCAATGCTGTTCTGGCCCAGGGCAACGATAACGTCGCCCAGCCGGAGCCCAGCCTCTCTGGCTGGGCCCTGGGGGTCCATGGCCACGACCACCACTCCGGTGTTCTTCGGAAGCTGGTACTTGCGGACCAGTTCCGGAAGTATTGGGTTTGTCTGGCCTGAGATTCCAATGTAGCCCCGGACAACCCGGCCCTCATTTATGAGGCACCCGGCTACCCACCGGGCCGTATTCACGGGAATGGCGAAGCAGAGTCCTTGGGCGAACTGGATTATGGCTGTGTTTATGCCGATGACCCGTCCCGCAGAATCGGCCAGCGGACCTCCGCTGGAACCCGGATTCAAAGCCGCGTCTGTTTGTATTATGTTTTCTATAAGGCGACCTGTCTGGCTCCTCAGAGAGCGGCCCAGTGCACCTATCACCCCGGCTGTCACCGTGGCCCTGAAACCCAGCGGATGGCCTATGGCCACGGCAAGCTGGCCTACACGTAGCCGCTCCGAGTTTCCCAATTCGGCTGCCGGGAGTCCTGCAGCATTTATGCGGACCACCGCCAGATCGGTGGCCGGGTCCTCTCCAATCACTTCTGCGGTTGTGGAGAAACCGTCCTGCATGTCAACGTTCAACCTGCGTGCGTTCTGCACCACGTGGCTGTTGGTGAGTATAAACCCGTCAGGCGTAATAATGGCCCCGGAACCTGCTGCTGTAGCGTCCCCGCCCCTCTGATGCATGTTCCCGGTACGCCGCTTGGCCTCAATGCTGACCACAGACGGGCCCAGCGTCTCCACTACCGAGACAATGATCTTGGAGTATTCGTCGACGGCTGCGGTTTCCTCCTCCACCGCCCGCAATGATGAGTCCGGGGTTGTATCTGGTCCTGCATAATCGATGAAAGTGATTTCCCTCATCATATCCACCATTTGGAGGTCGTGCGTTTGTGCGCGACATTACCGCTACCCCTTATAGGCTAGCATATGGACCATGCAGGATGGTTAAACGTGAGGTGAGCAGCAGGTAACCAATTGATTAAAGCCTAGCCGCCATTGGAAAGCGGTTGTCTATTGGCCCCAGGTTGACCCGGAGTGATATCTAGATCCAGGGAAGGCCCAACTGTAATTCGGCTTTCATCAGCTTCAAAAACAGCCGGTGAATGGTGGCATTCCCCGCCAATACCTGTCCACCATCGACCGTTGCGTGACGGCCATCCCAATCGGTGATCTTGCCTCCTGATTCCTGTACCAGAAGCAGACCGGCCGCCACATCCCAGGGATACAGAGAAGCGTGCATGTAGAGGTCGAGTCTGCCACAGGCAACGTAGGCCAGGCCCAGGACCGCCGAACCCATCAGGCGGATACCGCACATCTGTTGCCAGAAGTTCTCGACGCATCTTATGATCCGGGTCCCGGCATCGACATCGTAACCGAGGTCCAGCCCGACGAAAGCACCGCTAAGTTGGGACTGCTGCGAGACCGAGATTGGTTGACCATTGAGCAAGGCGCCACGGCCGCGCTCTGCCTGGAAAAGTTCTCTGAGCCAGGGATCGTATATCACTCCCAAAAGGACTTCATCGCCGGCGGTGAGGGCTATGGAAACGGAATAGAAGGGTATACCATGGACATAGTTGTTGGTGCCGTCGAGAGGATCGATTATCCAGGTGTAATAGGAGTCGTTCTTGATAGCGGCTGCTTCCTCAGACAGCACATTGTGCTCGGGGAACTCGTGGAGTAGCCGGTTGATTATACGGCTCTCGACGAGCAGGTCCACATCCGTGACTATGTTTGATCGGCCCTCTTTATAGGTGAGTTCCCTTTCCTCATGAGTATGCTCCATAAGCAAGGAACCCGCCTCCTCGGCGGCACGGCAAGCAACATCGAGGGCGTTTAGGCCATGTCTGGATAGCGGCAATTCCACCGGGCACGCTCCTTTCAACGCCTGGTTATACTATTTTATTCCAGATTTTGGATTGCGTTGGTTTGGAAGGATGTCCTGTTCAGACCAGTCCCATATTCCTGCGGACTTCCTCCATAGTTCTCTGAGCAATGCGCCGTACACGGTCGGCACCCTCTTTCAGGACGCTGTCTACATAGCTGGACCTGCCAGCCAGTTCCATTCGCCTTTCTCTGAACGGCGCCAGCATGACGTTTATCTCCTGTGCCAGCTTTCGCTTGCATTCAACGCAGCCTATCTCGGCATTGCGACATGCCTTGGCCAGTTCATCGGCATGTACAACTTTGAGGGCCTGATGTAGTGCAAAGACGTTACATGCCTCGGGATGCCCGGGATCCCTGCGAAACTTGCGGGCGGGGTCAGTAAAGGCTGTCATGATCCGTGTTTCGGTTTCTTCCGGGGTTGCCGCCAGCTCAATGTGATTATTGAGCTGTTTGCTCATTTTTTGAACGCCATCTAGACCAACTATGAGAGGTATATGGGCGAGCTTGGCCTGGGGTTCGGGGAAGGTATCTCCATAGAGGTAGTTGAAACGCCTGACTATCTCGCGGGCCAGTTCCAGGTGTGCAAGCTGGTCTTCGCCCACAGGAACGACTTCCGCCTTATAGAGGACGATGTCTGAAGTCATGAGGACCGGGTATCCCAGCAATCCGTAATTGACATTCTCGGGTTGCTGTTTGACCTTGTCTTTGAATGTTGGTACCCGCATCAGCCAGTTAAGCGGCGTGTTCATACTAAGGATAGTATGAAGTTCGGCGACTTCAGGGACGTGTGACTGTACGAAGATGGCGCTCCTCTCAGGGTCAAGCCCGGCTGCCAGCCAGTCAAGGGCCATTTCCCGTATGTTAGGCTGCAGGGTCTTGACTGCCTCTCGACCTTCCATGGTGGTCAGAGCATGATAATCGACGATGCAATAGATGCAGTCGTACTCCTCCTGAAGGCTTACATAATTTTGGATCGCACCCAGATAATTGCCGAGATGCTGACTACCGGTAGGTCGTGCTCCCGAGAATACGCGCTTCTTCATAGATACTGTACGGTTAGCATTATAACATCTTTGTCTGGTGCAACCTAATCCAACAATGTTCCGTGAAGAATGAAGCAGGGGCAGGGGAAGGTCGCTAAAGGAGTCCTGCAAAGAGGGCGGTGCAGAGGACTATTGCCGCTACCATAAGGAAGGCTGCAACTCCTATGCCGATATCCAGAGGGGCTATAGGTCTGCGGCCTTTGGGTCTGCGTCCTATCTGCATCGGGAACCTCGCAGTCTTGGAGACGGGTCTGAACCGCGTTCTCCCTAGTTCCCCCACAATTGGCCCGGTTCATATTATAGCATGCTTCAAGCCAAGAATACGCAACTGCCCGGTTCCAGCCTGGTGAGTGTTCCCACCCAACCGGGGTGGGTGGTGACACCCAGGAATTGTCCCTGGTCTGATAGCATGCTAATATTCAAGGTGCCTTCCGGATGTTTGAGCCGAATAGGAGCCCGGACGAATACTCCAGAAAGGGGGCGTACTGAAGGAATGGTACGGCGTGATTGAGTATGACAGGAATAGACTTCAGCGTTTATCTGAAACCGACACTCTTGATGGACTATGATCATGAATCGATACAAACGCTGGCGGGGCACTTCGGCCTTGTACGGGATGGAGAGCCCAAATCGCAGGCCAGGCGCATCTTCAACCATGTCAGAGACGAGATTAAATACAATTTCTACCCACCGGACCTCCCTGCCTTGGAGATGTTCCGTGCCAGCGATACCCTTGCCAGGAGGGAGGGATTTTGTATACCCAAGGCCATTCTCCTTGCCTCCATGGCCAGATTGGCCGGAATACCGGCCGGTCTGGGGTTCGCTACCATCAGGAATCATCGCCTGCCTGATTATGTGAAGGAGCTTATGGGTACTGACCTCATCCGCTTGCATGGCTTTGCCATGTTGTACCTGGATGGCAAGTGGGTTAAGGTTACGCCTGCCTTCGATAGCAAGATGTGCCGTGATAGCGGCTTGGCCGTTGTCGATTTTGACGGTTCTGAGGATGCCATGTTTCCGGCTAGAGACCTGAAAGGCCGGCCGCATATCGACTATGTTCACGATAAAGAGATCCCGGACCGCTGCTTTGCTGATGTCCACCCGGAGAAGCTTTGGCATTCCCTTCTGGCAGCTCATGCAGGGCAGGGCATCGACTTGGGCGATGACGAGGGGCGCTAGGAGCAAGGAAAGACGACAATGGACTATGGATATGCAGGAAGAATCTTGAGGCTCGATCTCACAACAGGCAAGACCGGGGAAATGTTGACACGGGAATCCTCAGGGCGATTTCTTGGGGGCCGAGGAATAGCCCAGAAGGTTTACTGGGATGAGGTACCTCCTGATAGTGGGGCCGATGATGAGAAGAACAGACTTATCTTCTCGACCGGTCCGCTGGCCGGCCTGCCGGCCCTGGGCGGGTCGCGATGGCAGATATCTGCTAAGTCGCCCATGCCTACTCCGGAACAGTACTGTTATGGCAATCTGGGGGGTACCTGGGGAGCAGCCCTCAAGCTGGCTGGATATGATGCACTGGTCGTCCACGGCAAAGCTGACAGGCCGGTCTACCTGTTCATTGATGACGAAAGGGTCGAACTGAGGGATGCCGACCCTCTATGGGGCAGGGGGGCTATCGAGACCCGGGAAGCATTGAAGGCCGAACTGGGAAGCTCGCTACGGGTGGCTACCATCGGCCCGGCCGGGGAGAACGCCGTCCCTGCCGCCACGGTCGTGGCGGACAACGACTCCAGCGGAGCAGGAGGCGTGGCGGCTGTCATGGGTTCCAAGAAACTCAAGGCCGTGGTAGTGGGCGGCAGCCGCAGGGCCGTTTCCGTGGCCCACCCCGAACGCTTGAAGGAGCTTACGGACTACTATCGCGATTTGCGCAGGCTGGCCCTGCCGGGTGTATCCCCGCTCCGTTTCTCGCGTGAGCTGGTGCCCAGTTTCGGTGCCAGGATGAAGCGGGAACCATGCTTTGGCTGCCTGGGTTGCTTCAGGGGCTGGTATGAGATGGAGGACGGCCAGGCTGTCCAGCTCAAGTGCCACGCTGGTGTCTTCTACCAGGCCTGGTCGCTGAAACACTATGGCTCTTGGAACGAGGTCCCCATTCAGGCAACCAGGCTCTGCTATGAGTATGGCCTCGATTCCAAAGCCATAGATCTCCTGATGTGCTGGCTGGAAGCCTGCTATCATGCTGGGGTGCTCAGCGAGGAAATGACGGACATCCCACTCTCTAAGGCAGGTAGCCTTGAGTATATACAAGCCCTGACCGGGAAAATCGCCCGCCGTGAAGGGTTCGGAGACCTACTGGCGGCAGGGGTGGACAGGGCTGCCCGCATGTTGGGTGCTGATGCCGGGAAGCTGGCCGAACAAGTCGGCTACTTCGCCTTGCCGGAGTACCGAGACCTCTACGGGCCGCGCCTGTATCCCGTTAACGCCATGCTCTATGCCATGGACTCGCGGCTGCCGTACCCCCAGATCCACGAGTTGGGTGTGATGATGCCCAAGTGGGTGGCATGGGTGAAGGGGGTGGTAGGGGCCAATGCATCGACAGAGAGTCTAAAAGCAATAGCCCGGCGGGCCTGGGGCGGTGAGCAGGCCGTGGACTTCTCTACCATGGAAGGCAATGCGTTGGCTGCCAAGAAGATTCAGGACAGGGAATACGTCAAGGAATGCCTGGTCCTGTGCGACCTGCGCTGGCCTCTTGTAGACCTGGAGAATAGCGAGGACCATGCCGGCGACACGGGTCTCGAAAGCCGTATCCTGTCTGCCGTCACGGGTGAGGAAATCGATGAAGAAGGCCTCTACAGGGTGGGGGAGAGGGTTCTGAACCTGCACCGTGCTATTCTTGCCAGAGAGGGGCATGCAGGCAGGGACTTCGACGTGCTTCCCGACCGGTGTCATGACGAGCCGCTGGAATTCGATTTCGTGAACAAGGATCTGGTCGTGCCCGGCAGTGAGGGAGAAGTGCTTTCGCGCCGGGGGGCCGTACTGGCCAGGGCCGACTTCGAGAGGGTGAAAGATGAGTATTATCGCCTCCGCCGGTGGGATGTCGCGACAGGACTACAGCTTTCGTCGACTTTGGGCAACATGGGCCTTCGGGATGTCGCCTCAGACTTGGAGGCTAGAGGACTGGCTGTCCGGGATTCCAGTGCCCACTGAGCCAGGGTGGTTCTGGACAAGGTATCTACCTGGGCAACAAGCTCCAGAGGATAAACTGGGTTTGACATGGTATAATTTCTCAGAATGGGGCGATCCCGCATATTTCACCCTTGGGGTTGCCGTATAATACGGCATGCCCTCCCCGATCAGGAAGGAGGCTGGGGTGCACAATTGGGAGATAGAAGATCCCTACTTAAGGACGTGGGTCTTGCTAGGACAGTCCTTTGAGGCCGCTTACAGGGCTGTTCAGGTTGAACTTGGTCAGCACGACCTCACTCTAGCACAATTCCATATCCTCATGCTGCTTGACTCAACCACTGTCCCCCTGAGTCCCGGGCAAATATCAACCTTCGTGTTCCGAGAAAAACACACCATATCCACTCTTCTCATTCGCATGGAGAAAGCCGGCTATATAGAGAGGGTGAAGTCTAATGACGACGAACGCGTAATTTGGGCTCAAATCAAGCCCAAGGGACAGGTGGTCCTTGCCAAGGTCAAGGGCGGGATTTTGGGTTACGCCCATAACCTGATGGATACATGCTTCGATCTTGAGGAGGTCTTGCAGCTTGCCTCCCAGTTGAAGAAGATAAGAAACCATGCCTTGGGAGAGCTGGGGCAGACTGTACAGGAACTGCCGCCGATCTTCCGGGCTACTGGAATCTGATCTCAGGGCCTGCCCACACCCCTGGTAACCCCTGGTCAAACCTGCCGCGGTTCTTGTGCCGCGCATTACGCACCAATGTGCATTAGTTCACAGGTGATCGGCGACTACTTTCCAGCCGTCGTCATATTCAAGTGTGCGTAGCGACGATTGTGTACCTTGTTTGGAGGAGGCGACTACAAGTGCAGTTGCCGTAGTCCCATCTATCTCAATGTCGCCGATGCTCTTGACGGTGATCTCCCCGCTCATCTCGCGGGTCACCTGCGACTGGAGCAGGAACAGTCCGGGATCATGGTAGCCGGTGCAGTAGCTCAGATAGAGGTCCCAATCGCGGGCATTGTAGGCCGCCCAGCAGGCCATGAGGGCGGCCTCGATCGCCGACGGCGAGGGTTCATCTACTGGCAAGGATTCGTCTTCGTCTGAGGGCGCCCGATCGTCCGCGGGTTCAGGAGTGTGGGCTTCTTCAATCTGGTCATTTCCAGGTTCTTCATGAGTGGGTCCTTTCGGAGTCGTTTGCGTATCAGGGGACGGTTCTGCTCCATTACGGGATACTTCAGGAGAACACTCACCATCTGTCCCGTTGCCGGTCGGCTCGGCAGGCACCCCGCAGGCAAGGAACAGTACAAGACAGAGGATTCCCAGGATTCGCAAATACCGCCGCATGCTACCTCCTTACTGGAAGATGATCCGAAGACAACCGGGAATGATGTTGACCTGGCACCCGTTCGTATGATGTGGATATCAACCGGCAGGTGCGCGTCGTTTGCATGCATGACCGCCGGTACGGGCCGTCACAGTAATTATGGGCCCTGGCTCGGGCTTTGAGGAGGCCTCAAAGCAAAGTGTGACCTCTACCGGGTGAGGCTGAATGGAGGATAGCGGTCAGTGGTGAGTAGGAACGCATAGGCGGCCACGCGCAGTGACCATCGGAAGACGCCGGCAACGAAATCGAAGAAGTCCCGTGGGTAACGACCGGTGAAGAGTATGGCGAACCAGGCGATGATTATTATGATGAAGACCGCTACCCCGAGAAACCACAGGACTATGTAATGGGGTATGGCCAGGAACCATTTGATCAGGGGCAGCCAGCGGTTCAGGTCGGCCTTGACATCAGGGTAGGGGAGGTCTATGTGGACAGCCTGTTTCTCGTCGGTAGACGGATATTCGTCCCTGAGCAGGGCCAGGTAGGTGCTGACACGGGCCACGAGTCCGGCCAGATTCACATTCCAATCGTACCACCAGCGGGTGTACTTCTGCCGGAAGACTATCATGACTGCGGTGGGTATAATGACGAACCCCACCAGGATGGATGCCTGGAAACGCCAGGGTCCCCATCCCGAGCCCCACTCCAACCCTGGGCCGAGAAGAAAGGCCAGGATGAACAAGATGGGCAGGGCCACTATCGGCCTGAAGAAGGTCGTCAGCCTGTTGAGATTTCGTTCCGGATAGTCCACCAGCAGCGACACGGGGTACCGGTCATGCGGGGGGGCTTCATCTCCGTTGGGGGACGGCCTGCGGGAGCCTCTGACAGCAAAGATAATCAGCACGGTGCCCGCCAGAAGCAGGAATACGGCTGCAACGAGCAGGCCTACACCCAGACCGAACAGCCATGGCACCATGACGCCCAAGGTTACGTCGATGTCCAGCTCCGGTGAGGCATCCGCATTCATGAAGACCGTCCTGTACGTGCCGGGTTCCAGTTGCCAGTCCAGCGTCTCTGTATCCGGTCCCTGCGCTGACACGGTCCAGAAATCTTCTTCGTCCGGGGGTGCTGGTTGTACCTGTCCGGGGACTCTCCGGAACTCGGGTTCTCGGAGGTCGACTATCTCGTCGTGTTGCACGTCCTGCAGGTAGGCATCGAGGTCTCTCTGTGTGGCAATTCCGATAAAGAGGTCGGGGTCGGGGAGGTTCTGCGTGCCAGTGATCCTGATGTCTGCGCGGGCGCGGTCCCAGAACCACATGAAGCCGCGCCCGATCTCCACCGGTTCAGTGACGATGGCATGGGAGTCCCTCTGCAGGTTTCTGGGCGAGGTGGTGATGAATCCGTCCTCGTCAGTAAGGGCGGCATCAGCCCATAGTATGAGAGCGCCGCCTGTCAGGAAGCTGAAGCTGGCCAAGGCCAGCAGGATGCCGAGAACGAGAAGAACAATTCTGCCTGCGCTCATGGGACACCTCCGCCATGCTCGACTCCCTGTGCGGCTTAAGAAAAGGAGTGGGGTGAGCAGGTAATTCAATTATACTTGCCGCCGGTTAACAGGCGGTTGGGTGGAAAATTACCGGGATGGCGGCAAATCAGGGACCTGGTTCGAGCAAGGCGAAGCCGCTGGCTGGGTCCTTTATGCGGGTGGCACTGGTGCCCAGGATTTCGTAAAGGATGACCTCGCCGACCAGCCACGTGGGAACCCCTGGCCGCAGGCAACCGGTTGTGGTGTGGCCCGCTCTGCCTGCGCAGCCGTGGATATGCAGGACGGGCTTGCCGTCTTCGCCGGGTGCCAGGACGCCTATGGCCGCTATCTCGTGCGCCCCATCCACAGGCAACAGCATGGGTTCAGGTGGCATCTCGTCGGACCGGGCGGGGCCGACCACCATTTTGCCCCCGCTCACACCACCGACCAGGATGGCGTGGCCCACAGCGATGCCCTTCTCCTGGGCGAAGCGCTCGATGCAGTGTGGCACCAAGTCGCCTTCCTCGAGCCTGATTACGAAGACCCGCCCGATATGACCTTCGGAAAACTTCATGCAACCCTCCGCGTGAAGCCGGGTGGCTTCCGGTTCAGATTCTAACAGGCGACGCTCCGGTGGGCAAGCGGTGGGGCGGCATCGGGGTGGGATCTGTCATAAGGCTGCGCTGTAATCAACCACGGAAAACAGAAAGGGTTTTGCTGGCTATTAGTCCGTGCACGAGTACAAAGGGATGTGGTATTGGTAGTGTCTGCTCAAAGCAACCTCCTTGAACACACCACGGAGAACTTGGAGAACACGGAGGATTTTTCGCCTGTTACAGTGTGCCGGTGGGGGAGGAGAGGACTCAGTCCTCAAATGACACCCCCGGCGCATGCGCGTGTCTTCGTGGTATTGCCTGATACGACCTCTGTATGTTCAAGAAGCCTGCTGGTGGGTTGCGTCCCGACACTGCGTCCTTCCAGCTTTGCCAGGGTGATCCGCCCTTATTCAACAGATTTGACGACGGCAATCTGGCGTTGTTTGCTTCGAAGAGAAGGACTTGAATCGGGACTTAACCGCACCCTACGGTTCCTGCCACCTCCCGGCGTTAGGGGAACGGCCCAAAGTAACAGGTCGAGGTCGCTGCTTACTCCTTATTGCGTCCAGCATCATCCCGCAAGGCTCCCCACTGA